>PFUR01000058.1 GCA_002790195.1 Flavobacteriales bacterium CG_4_9_14_3_um_filter_40_17 | reverse complement strand
AGAGTTGCACATATTTATCATTTCATTTCTGCTCAATCTTTTTGATAGTTGAAATTGAGAAAGATGCCAATATTTAGTTTCAAAATCCATTCATTGCTGTTTAGTAAGGCGAATGTAACTTTTAGAGAAAAATTAAAATGTCGCCTGAAAGACAGTCTAAAGATATTAATTCTAAATCCCTAAATGATCTTTTATGAAATCATGTCAATTTCTTAACAGAAAAAGCATGAACACAAAAAAACTTGATTTTTAATGGAAGCGATTTCCTCCTCAGTTATTCAACAAGGAATAGCTTGATTTTTCTTGGTTTTTAATTTGGATATTCGAAGTAAAACCGATTTTGTAGAGATAATGATAGTAGTCGGACACGGACGAACTCCATTCAAAACGAGCAGCTAAAGCGTTTTGCACAATTTCATTCCATTCTTCGGGCGGGTTTTCAAAGAACAAACGAATGGCTTCCACGAACACTTCCACCATGTTGTTTGCCTTGTCGTAAATCGATTTTCCGTCAAAACAAAACCCGTTTATCAGATGCCCGACTGTATCGCGCAAACCGCCCGTCCGGTGGGCAAGGCAAGGTTGCCCGCATCGCATGGCAAGCATTTGGCTGATGCCACAAGGCTCGAATAGGCTCGGCATCAGATATAAGTTGGCTTTAGAATAAAGCGCAGACACCACCTCGTCCGATTGCCCGTTGATGAAAACAAAATTATCGTGTTTGTAGCTCATTTCCCGAAACAATTCTTCATATTCTTCTGCACCGGTTCCAAGCAAGACATACGCGCCTTTGAAGGTGGCTAACTTTTCTAAGATGCGATCCAACATCTCCGGGTATTTGAGGAAAAAATAAAATTTTTGGTCGGTTAACCGAGCCACGCTGGTAACCCAAAAGGTAGGTTGGCTGCTTAACATATGAATGAGTTTTTTCCCGGTATGATTTAAAAATTCAGATTTTTGGTATTTCTGTTCGGTCGTAATCCATTCAAAAACAGCAATCATACAAGTTTCCAACAGTGATTTTTCATTCTTGCACTTCTTTTCGTCATAACTGATTCCATTCAGTATGCCATGTAATTTTCCATTTTTGTCAGCTGCTCTCAAGTCAGCCTCCAAACCTTCGCCGCCAATAAAAATAGGAGGCTCGCTTGGCATGAGGATGTCTTTTTTGTAGGAAGGAGAAACCGTGTGTACGGCATCAGCCAAACGGATACCCACGGCCATCAGGTTGACACAATCGAGATAACGCGGGTCTTGAATAATTTTTTGATTAAAATTTAGTTCGGGATACCAAGCTTTTAAAGAAGAGGTGTTGTTTGCAATTGGCCGAATTCCCTGCAAGGCCAAATTGTGGATGGTATATACAAACCGGATTGGTTTTAAGGCTTCGAAGTTTTTGTCAAATTGACGCAAAGCCAGAATCAAAGTTGTGTGCCAATCATGCAAATGCACACAGTCTAAGTTGCCAAAAAAATTGTCTTTTATCAGGGTGGCAACAGCTTTGCAGAAAAGTGCAAATTTATCTGCGTCGGTCGCAAAAGGTTCTTCGGCATCGTGGTGGTAGATTTGAGCAATGCTACCGGATGTTATGTCCGGATGATGAAGGATGTAATGCGTGATGTTTTCATGTTTTACTTTTGCTTCCGCTTCGAGAATTGTTACATTCGTTGTTTTTCCTCTGAATTCGATTTCAAATTCCTTGAGAAATCGAGCGTTCTTCTGCAAACGACCGTATGAGGGGGTTATCACCGATACACGATGATTATTTTTTGCGATTTCCATGGGGACATCGCGAACGACATCTGCCATTCCGCCGGCTTTACAATTTGCAATGCCGTCATTTTCCGCTGCTACAAACAAAAAGTGTGGTGACATAAGGCTAAGATTAAGAGGTTAAAGTCGATGTAATCTGGCATGGAAAATCCGGTTAAACTTTTCAACAAAATTACAGTCTAATCGTCCTTTATTTACAACATAACTTACAGATTAACAAAAATTTAGGTGTATATGTTAATTAGTATTAATTATGAAACTATTTCTGTTTTTAGAATTTTAAGTTTGGTCAAGTATCAAATTAAACGTATTGCAACGAAACTAATTTTAAAAATTATTTAGAGGTTATTTAGTTGCAATTTGTTAATCGAGATTGTGTATTTTTTGCCAGTTTTTACATTGGAATATATTTTTAAGCATACCGGCTTTTTTCTAAATGATTTCTAAGCTGAAACTTTGCGCGATGCAGTGATACCCAAAGATTTGAACGCGTGATTCCCAACAATTCACAAATCATATCAGTTTCAAAACATTCGATAAATTTCATTCTAAAAATGACAGCTTGTTTTTCTGGGAGTAGGCCAATACATTTATTGATGGTAGTGCCAAGTTCCGCATTCACCATCATAGATTCTGCATTGCTGATTAAATCGCAATCGGCAACGCATTCTTCTAACCAATCTGCTTCATTTTTTCTATCATCATTGAAAGCGATTTTTATTTCTGACTTTCCCTTTTTCGTATTTTTTTTGCGGTAATAATCAATGATTTTCCTTTTTAAAATTGCGATGAGCCAAGTTCTTTCAGATGATTTTCCTTTGAAATTATCAATGGCTTTTAGTGCTGAAAAAAATGTTTCTTGCACCAAGTCCTTAGAAATTTCCTTATCACTTACCCTGACTACGGTGTAATTAAAAAGATAGGCAAAATATAGGTCGTGCCACATATTAGGATTAAGAAGCGGTGGTTTTTGATGCTCCATGAGTTAATATATTTGTTGGTTGTAGTTTACATGCAGTGAAATCAAATGATTTGAGACTCCTTATTTAACAAAAAAACAACTATTTAATATTTAAAGTATTACATGTTTATAATGAAAAGTTACATTATTCACATGTTTCGACCCATAAAGAGTGGACTCAACAGGTGGATATTGCAAATCAAAGGGTGGACGTTTTTGAGATTCACATTAATTACTAAAATGCGATTCAAACCAAACAAAAACTTATCTTAGCATCCAAGAAAATAAATCATGATAGAGGCGGCAAATTTGCATAAAAACTACGGCTCTTTGGAAGTGCTTAAAGGAGTGGACATCAAGGTCGAAAAAGGAGAGGTCATTTCCATAGTCGGTGCTTCGGGAGCAGGAAAAACTACCTTGTTGCAAATCTTAGGAACTTTAGATACGGTTTCCAATCCCCAAAATGCATCCCTTTTTATCAATGGATCCAATGTGCTTTCGCTGAGCAGAAAAGGATTGGCACAATTCAGAAACCAACATTTGGGGTTTGTCTTCCAGTTTCATCAACTTCTCCCTGAATTTTCAGCACTCGAGAATGTTTGTATCCCGGGATTTATTGCCAACAAGCCCAAAAAAGAAGTGGAAACTGAAGCCGCTCGTTTGTTAGATTTCCTCGGACTTTCAGATCGCATACACCACAAACCGGGTCAACTTTCGGGTGGCGAACAGCAACGGGTTGCCGTGGCGCGTGCGTTGGTCAACAAACCCGAAGTGATCTTTGCAGACGAACCCAGCGGGAATTTGGATTCGGCGGCGGCACAAAACCTCCACCAATTGTTTTTTGACTTACGTGGCCAATTCGGGCAGACTTTTGTCATAGTCACACACAACGAAAAACTCGCCGATATGGCAGATCGAAAATTGACCATGAAAGACGGGAAAATTATATGAACTTTTTAATTAAAATGAAATCTGTTTACCTGACTGCTTCCTTTTTTTGGATTTTGGCAGCAGTGACGTTTGTTTTTTTTGTCTCGTTTTGGTTTGCTTTTTTATTTGAATTCGCACAATTTTTATTGATTGCTTTTCTACTCATCACTTTTTTTGACCTTTTTGTTCTTTATCAAAAAGACACTGTGTTACTTGCAAAAAGAACAGTCCCCGAAAGGCTTTCCAACGGCGATGAGAATCAAATAAACATTCATTTAAAAAGCCTGTATCGCTTTAAAATAGATTGCGAAGTCATCGATGAGTTGCCCGTTCAGTTTCAAAAACGAGACTTTTTGTACCGTTTGAAAATCGAAGCTTTAGGCAAAAACGAATTCAGTTATTTTGTAAAACCCGTTGATAGGGGCGAGTATATTTTTGGCAATTTGAATGTATTTGCAATCGGCTATTTCAAACTGATCAAACGGAAATATACTTTTGGCCATGCACGACAAGTAGCATGCTACCCTTCTTTTGTCCAACTACGGAAATACGAGTTTTTGGCAGTCAGCAAACTACCCCAATCGTATGGATTGAAAAAAATCAGACGCATCGGTCATACCTTGGAGTTCGAGCAAATCAAAGATTATGTGGTCGGCGATGATTTCAGGACCATCAATTGGAAGGCAACTGCCAAAACTTCCCGGTACATGGTCAATCAGTACCAGGACGAAACCTCCCAGCCCATTTATTCCATTATCGATGTGGGACGCGTGATGAAGATGCCTTTTGAAGGTTTAAAACTCCTCGATTATGCCATCAATGCTTCTTTGGCATTTTCAAAGGTTGCTATTTTAAAGAAAGACAAAGCCGGTTTGATGACCTTTTCAAAAACGGTTGACAACAGCTTGCCCGCATCGAGTCGTGCTGCACACATGCAGGCAATTATGGAACGCTTGTACAACATCGATACCCAATTTTCTGACTCCGACTTTGGCGCTTTGCACGCTGCATTGAAATATCAACTCAACCAGCGGAGTTTGCTGATTCTTTATACCAATTTTGAACATTTATCTGCACTCAACAGGCAATTGCCTTATTTGGCAGCGATTGCACGAAGGCACTTATTGGTTGTGGTAATTTTTAAAAATACCGAGTTGACCAGCCTTACCGAAAAGCCCTCCGAAAATCTTTGGGATGTCTATGAAAAAACCATCGCTGAAAAGTTTGAATCCGACAAAAAATTGATGGTCTCCACTTTGCAGAAACACAACATCCAAACCATCCTGACAGCACCAAAAAACTTAACGGTCAATGCCATCAATAAATATTTGGAAATTAAGGCAAAAGGGTTGTTTTGATTGTGAAGCGGAGAAGATTTAAGTGTTAAAATTCTATCTTAAATCATTCATCTACAATCGCTAATTGTCAAACCAGCAACTAGCAACCAGAGACTAGCAACAAACAACTCCAATATTTCTATAAATCAATCAATAAAAGTTTCTTTCATTACTGATTTGACTTCTTTTATCTCGGGTTTTGAAAGTCGGCCTAAAATTTTGATAATTCTTTGCTTGTCAATTGTCCGGATTTGATCAATTACAATCCAACCGATTTTCCTGTCGTGTTTTACCTCGATTCGGGTTGGATATTTTTTTGAAGTAGTTGTCATTGGAGCAATAACTATTGTCTGGAGGTATTTATTCATTTCATTTGGCGAAATAATGACGCAAGGCCTGGTCTTTTTTATTTCGCTACCGACTGTAGGGTCTAAGTTCACTAAGACAATTTGATATTGGCTTAACTCCATTCTTCCGGATTTTCATTTTCAAAAATATCGTCGAATAATAATTGGTCGTCACCATTCTCGTTCATTTCTTTAAAGGCCTTTTCCCAACCTTTTCTCGGTGATGAAATTGGTTTTATTATGATATGGCCTTTTTCAAGAATAAGTTCCACTTTGTCTTTGATATTGTATTTTTCAATCAAAGTCTTGCTGAGCCTAAAACCCTTTGAATTTCCTATTTGTATAACTGATAATTCCATAATGACAGTATTAAATGTAATTACAAAGTTACTACAATAAATTGAACTAACAATTTCTCATAGGAATATTGTTCAAATTTTGATTTGGTACTGTCTCGGCTATGAGCAGTTGGGGATTTTACACCCAAACTTTTTGGATTAGAACGGACGTTTGATTTATCCATTTACTTTCATTTAAAATCTTAAACATCAATTACTTATAGTCGATGTAGTGCTAGTTTTTCTTCTCGTTTTTAAAGTTATAGTACAATCCTGGAATTGATATTCGAACTAATGAATCACCTAATTGACTTCCAATATCTAAATCAATATCGATATTTCGAAATTTCATTGACGAATCTTCTCGTTCACCAACAGCTTGGTATGGATTACATCCAAATTGATTTGCAATATTTAATTGGGTTCCGCCTCCAATGCTTTCATATAAATTAGAAGTCGTAATGTTACTCAAAGTTTTCAATGGACTTCTCCAGTAATCTTGGCTGTTTTTGTCAAGTATTAATTTTTGATTGTTATTTATTTGCTCTAAAATTTCAGTCTTTTTATCGCCTAATAAGAATATAGTTTCTTCAGAAATATTATCAGGTACGTAAAATAATTCTCCGTTAATTTCTTTTTTCGAAATCGAATATCTTTCTAAGCGTTTATTAAAATGACAATATCCGTAGATTATTGCCTCAAAAGGATTGTATAGATTGGAGATAGATTTACTATAGTAGTCAATCACCTTGGATGCTAAAGATGAAATATTTTTCAAATCGGGAATTACTCCGTTTATTCCTCCAAGATTTAACAGCATAGTAGATAGTGTGGCAAAACAATTTAAACCAATTAAAGTGCTACCTGCATAAGAAAAACCTATGCTGTGATTAAAATACTTAAATCTTTTTTCTGGATGAGAACTTAAATCAATAACTGAAATTGGATTCTCAAAGACTTTACTGTTCTCTAATGTTAGTGTTGTTCCGGAATTTTTATCTGTAACCTTCGAATCTCCAATTGACCATATGGAATGATAATCAGTAGATTCTTTATTTATCCAATTAGCGATTGCTGTCATATTAAAATGTTTTCTCCGTAAAATTAGTGCAAACGTGTCTCGTGTATAGCTCGTTGCGCATAAAAATAGCGAGTATATTCGGTCTATCAGAAAAGTTAGAAAAAAAAACTAACTTTGGGTTAAGCACTTCATCCGAAATGAGCTATACTTTGTCGGCAAACGTATTTTATTTTTTTCCGACATAATTCAATGGACTAAAATATGTGCACCATTCTGATTGATTTCCTTTTTCCGCAAACATTCTTTCCGTTGTTATAAAAGATATTGTGTCTTTTTTTTCATTTATAATAGTCCATTTACAATTCTTGTATTCATTATTGAAAGGGCTTCTTTTGTCAATTTCTCCAATCTTAAAACCAATTAATTTCTTACTTTTTAAAATGCTTTCAAGAAATTCAGATTCTTCTATTTCTGTACCTATTCTATCTTTTTCAGAAATATACTTTGTCATTAAATCCCAATTTTCTTCTTTCCAACCGTGAACAATTCCTGCTAATGCACCCATAGAACCATTTCCAATCATTACTCTTGGTAAAGATTCAAATCCTATAACATGTGTAATTTTTTCCTCTTTTTGTTCTTTAACTGGTGTTTCCGAATTGAAACAACTTTTGAAAAATAAAAACAATATTCCAATTAAAATAATTGTTCCAAATATTCCTTTTATAGTTGTTTTTGGTTTTTGGAGTTTCATAGCTTTATATGTTTGACAACGTTTTGCGTGTATGAGAAGTAGCGGATTAACAAGCACTTCACTTTCAGATTGGCTCTGACTTTTATTAAAAGCACAGAACTTTGATTTAGCACTAAACCCGCTATTTCTTATACACGCTGTTGTAAAACGTACTTTCTATACTTTAATGGAAATATTTACTTTTCCGCCAAGTCCTTTTTCAACAATGTCAAATAAGGTTTTTAATGTCAAATTACTACCATTATTCTCAACTCGCGAGATATATGTCCGTTTTTTGTCAATGAGTTCGCCTAATTGTTCTTGGGTCAGATTTTTGTCTTCTCTTGCGTTTCGTAAAAGAAGTCCAATTTTAAAAGATTCAAAGTCTCTTTCAAGTTCGTCTCTGCGTTCCGTTCCTTTTTTACCGTAAACGGTATCCTTAATGTCTTTCCAGCTTTTAGTTTCCATATTATTTGTTTTTTTCTTCGTAATACTCTTTCATTAGTCGGACAGCTTTGTCGATTTCATTTTTTGGTGTTTTCTGTGTCTTTTTTGTAAATCCGTTCAAGAGTATAACTAACTTACCTTTGTCGAAGAAGCAAAAAACCCGCCAAATATTCGAGCCTAATTTTATCCGGGCTTCAAATAGTCCTTTGTGCGTTTTCATTGGTGCCAAATAAGTTTTCGGCACGTGCTGATAGGTTTCGATTATTTCAATGACCTTAAATATTTTGTCCTGAATCTTCTTCGGTTGAGCAATAAGGAACTCTTCAAAATAATGCTTGTATTGTATTACTTGTCTAACTCTTTCCATTACGACAAAAGTAACTTAAAAGTTACTATTTTCAAAATTTTGAAGTTAATTTTTACTAAGATGATTTTTTTTAGTATGTTTTTACAACTAATAAATATAATCAATTTTTTGTTTTCAATGACAATAGGCATGTAATCAGCAACTCCAACAGTTCGTTACATTTCTATTTACAAAAACCGCGAATTGTTATATTTCTAAACAAATACATTTCATCAGTCAAAAACTTATTTCTACTTTTGAGAGAGAATTTATCCTCACAAGACCCATGGAAACCGAAACGCAAAAGATAATTTTTCACCGAAGCGATTTGACGGACGAGCAATTGAAAAAGCTTTATTTTTTGATGCTCAAACCCCGCATGATTGAAGAAAAAATGTTGATACTGCTCCGGCAAGGGAAAGTGTCAAAATGGTTTTCGGGTATAGGACAGGAGGCGATTTCAGTCGGAATTACTGCGGCTTTACACGTAGATGAGTACATTTTGCCCATGCACCGAAATTTGGGCGTGTTTACTTCACGTGAAATTCCCCTCTACTGTCTATTCGCACAATGGCAGGGAAAAGCTTCCGGTTTTACCAAAGGCCGCGACCGCTCTTTTCATTTCGGTACACAAGAATATAAAATCATCGGGATGATTTCGCATCTCGGGCCACAATTAGGTGTAGCTGATGGTATTGCCTTAGCGCATAAACTCAAAAACGAATCGTGGGTTACAGCGGTTTTTACCGGCGAAGGAGCCACAAGCCAAGGTGATTTTCACGAAGCACTCAATATCGCAGCAGTTTGGCAACTTCCCGTGCTTTTTATTATTGAAAACAACGGCTATGGCCTTTCTACACCGACGAACGAGCAATATCGGTGTAAAGATTTAATTGATAAAGGAATAGGTTACGGAATGGAGGCGCATCAAGTGGACGGAAACAATATCTTGGAAGTTTATCAAATGGTTTCCGAATTGACAGCATCCATGCGCCAAAACCCTAAACCTGTGCTATTGGAGTGCAAAACATTCCGCATGCGCGGGCATGAAGAGGCGAGTGGCACAAAATATGTGCCGGACGAATTGATGCAGTATTGGCATGCGCGTGATCCGATTCAAAATTTTAAAGAATTTTTGATTGAGAACAAAATACTATCGGATGTAGAAGAGCAAATATTCAGGGATGAATATGCACATATCATCGATACCGATTGGCATCGGGCAAATGAAGAGCCACCCCTTAATTCCAATGAAGATACTGAATTGGGAGAGGTCTATGCGCCGTTTGAAGAAACCTCAGTTCAACCCAACGGTAATGCTGAAAATATCCGTTTTATCGATGCAATTTCTCAATCTTTATATCAATCGATGGAGCGGCATCCTAATTTGGTTTTAATGGGACAAGACATCGCCGAATATGGCGGAGCTTTCAAAATCACCCAAGGTTTTGTTGAAAAATTTGGAAAAGAGCGGGTGCGAAACACGCCACTTTGTGAGTCAGGCATTGTTTCGACTGCTATGGGGCTCTGCATTAACGGTTATAAAAGCGTGGTAGAAATGCAGTTTGCTGATTTTGTTTCCACCGGATTCAACCCCATTGTCAATTATTTAGCCAAAGTGCATTATCGTTGGGGTGAGCCAGCCGATGTGGTGATCCGGATGCCTTGCGGAGGGGGCATGCAAGCCGGTCCTTTTCATTCGCAGACCAACGAGGCTTGGTTTGTCAAAACACCCGGGCTGAAAGTTGTTTACCCCGCGTTTCCATCAGATGCAAAAGGCTTGTTGGCAACCGCGATAAATGACCCTAATCCGGTACTCTTTTTCGAACACAAAGGATTGTATAGGCTTATTTCACAGGCTGTGCCGAGTGGGTATTACACTTTGCCTTTCGGAAAAGCAAATGTGTTGAAAACAGGCATCCAGTTGAGCGTTATCAGCTATGGAATGGCGGTACATTGGTGTTTGGAAGTCTTGGAAAGCCATCCGGAAATAGATGCAGATTTGATTGATTTGAGAACTTTAGTTCCTTTAGACACGGAAACCATTTTTGCCTCAGTAAAAAAAACTGGTAAAGTTTTAATCGTACATGAAGATACATTGACGGGCGGTTTTGCATCGGATATTTCCGCTCTGATTTCGGAAAATTGTTTTGAATATTTGGATGCATCCGTCAGAAGGTTGGGAAGCTTGGATACGCCAATTCCGTTTGCTAAAAAGTTAGAAGATCAATTTATGGCAAAGGCAAAATTAGAAAAGGTATTGATAGAATTGATGAACTACTGATAGTTATAAGACTATCGCTCTTTTTCATTACCTTTACGACAAAAACCAATTTCATATGAAACATAATGCAATTCAATTTTTGGCGGTATTGACGCTTGTCTTTTTTTTCAGTTCTTGTTCACTAAAAAAAGACAACCGTTCCATTCGCACTACACTCAATGGCAGTTGGCAACTGACAGACATTCGGTATGAAGGAGCGCAAGGCCGTTTTTCGAGCGTGATTTTCGGGGATGCTTCGGACGAGTGTTTTAAGGGAAGTGAATGGTTTTTCAGAGCCAACAACAGCAACGGCACTTATGCCATTACAAAATCTGACTGCGCCACAGGTCAACGGAATTTTATCTGGTCTTTTGTAGATGGATATGGCGGCACTTATGCCTTGCAAATCAAACCGACCGACACGAAAAGGAATTCAACAATGAACAATGCAGGATACCGTTTAGATGTATCTCAATTAGACGGCAGTACGATGATTCTCCGGTCGCAACTTCAAGTAGAGGGAAAACCCATCACTTTGGTGTATCAATTTTCTAAAATAACATTTTAAATCAATAAAAACATGAAAAAAACGCTTTATAAAACCTTGGGAATAGTTGTCTCGTTTGCTGTTTTATCGGGTTGTTCGGCTTATCAAAACAGCAACAACAAACAACGAGGAGCGGTGATTGGAGCAACCTCCGGAGCGGTGATTGGCGGTATTATAGGTAATAATGTCGGCAAAAAAAGCAATACAGCCGTTGGTGCTATATTGGGCGCAGCAGTAGGAGGCGTGGTAGGCGGAGTCATAGGTGATAAGATGGACAGGCAGGCCGAGCAAATCCAACAAGCTTTGCCCGATGCAGAAGTGACTCGGGTAGGTGAGGGCATCAACGTGGTTTTTGATGAAAAAAGCGGTATTTATTTTGATACCAATAAATACAACATCACAGCGACTTCCCTACAAACCTTAGACAGGTTGTCAATCGTTTTTGGCGATTATCCGGATACCAACATTTTGATAGAAGGCCACACCGATGATACCGGCAGCGATGCCTACAACCAAACCCTTTCTGAAAACAGAGCGAAAGCGGTTGAAAACTATTTAGTTTCAAAAGGAATCTCTTCCAATCGTTTCACAACCAAAGGTTATGGGGAAACCGAACCCAAGTATGACAACACTTCGCCTGAAGGCCGTTCAAAAAACAGACGAGTCGAGTTTGCTATCGTTGCCAATGAAAAGATGATTCAAGAAGCAAAAGCAAAGGGCAATTAGAACGCAAATGACATGCTGAATATATAAAACTCGAAGCATCTTTTCTTCGGGTTTTTTTGTGATTTTTTTAAACTTTTTAGAATCTTTCTTTCTAAAAAAGTCATGTACTTTTGTTTGATTATAAGAGAAGGTTTATTAGTCTTCTGCATCTTACGACCAACACCACCACATACAAACTAACGCAAATGAAAAATCGAGAAGCTGTCATACTGGAAATTATCGAACAAAAACAACATCCGAACCTCAAATTCACAATAAAAGAAAGGACGGAGACTTTCACAGAATTGTTGTTTTATACCTTGTTTGATGCCGAAACTCCCGTAGAAAAAAATATGCATAAATTAGCCGTTCTGTTTGATGAACTGGCGACTTTGGTGTGTTGGGATCCCAACAAAAGTTGTGGAGAAATTTGGCAATTGTATTGCAGTAAACTGCCTGCCATCTTAAAAAAATTAAATTTAGATGCACAAGCCATCGCAGAAAACGATCCGGCAGCCAATTCTATCGAAGAGGTCTACCTGTCTTATCCCGGATTCTATGCCATCGCCATCTATCGGTTGAGCCACGAACTCTACATGTTCGGCTTGCCCTTAGTACCTCGTTTGATGACCGAATATGCCCACAAATTGACCGGTGTTGACATCAATCCGGGTGCGAAAATAGGCGATGCTTTTTTTATTGACCACGCAACAGGCGTAGTCATCGGTGAAACAGCCATCATCAAAAATCACGTCAAAATATATCAAGGTGTCACATTGGGTGCGCTTTCCGTCAATCGAGACATGCGCAACATCAAAAGGCATCCGACCATCGAAGGCAACGTGACCATTTATGCCAATGCAACTATTTTGGGTGGCGATACCATCATCGGAGCCAATAGTATCATTGGTGGAAACACTTGGATTACTTCTTCAATACCCGAAAATTCTATGGTGTCGAATACCGCTACCGTAAAAATTAAACCCGTTACCACATGAACGAATCAATCCTCGATTTAATAGGCAATACCCCTCTGGTGAAATCACGTTTGGTGAAAAATCCCAACTTACAACTATATTATAAATTAGAGGGCAACAATCCCGGCGGAAGTGTCAAAGATCGCGCAGCACTCTACATGATTAAAAGCGCACTCGAAAGAGGCGACATCACTCAGAACTCCCAACTTGTAGAAGCAACCAGTGGCAATACCGGCATTGCTTTGGCTATGATAGCGGGAATTTTCAGGCTTAATATTGAGCTGATAATGCCCGGAAATTCTACGCGTGAACGGGTACAAACCATGCGCGCTTATGGTGCCAAAGTGACGCTCACCTCTGCCGACCGAGGCATAGAAGGAGCTCGGGACTACGCGGATGAGGTGGTTGAAAAAACAGGTGCTTTTATGATTAATCAATTTGCAAATCCCGACAATTGGAAGGCGCATTACAAAACTACCGGGCCTGAAATTTGGAGAGATACCGACGGGAAAATTACGCATTTTGTGTCTTCGATGGGAACCACCGGAACCATCATGGGGACTTCTACTTTTTTGAAGAAAAAAAATCCAGAAATCCAAATAGTAGGGGTACAACCCACGGACGGATCCAGTATTCCAGGTATCCGAAAATGGCCTGTGGCTTATCTTCCCAAAATCTTTAATCCGGCCAAAGTTGACCGTATCCTTGAAGTTTCCGAAACCGATGCCGTCCAAATGACACGTCGTCTGGCGAAGGATGAAGGTATTTTTGCAGGTGTGAGCAGCGGGGGAGCGGCCATTTCCGCCCTTCGGCTTTGTGAAGAACTCGAAAGTGGTTTGGTGGTGTCTATTGTATGCGACCGAGGAGACCGGTATTTATCTTCAAATTTGTTTGACTAATGTTTTTAGATAAAAACTTCAATTTTTTTTTGCTCTGATAGTTTTTTTGGCAGGAGAGTCAATTAACTCTGAATTTCTAAAATCCGTTGTGCTAGGAAGCTCAAAACATTCCAAATCAAAATAGGGTACAGCAGCCAACAAATGATCGAAAATGTCCGCTGTGATGTGTTCGAAATTTTCCCATCTTTTGTCTTTTGCGAACGCATATATTTCGACGGGAATGCCTTGAGGAGTCGGCGCAAGGTGGCGCGTCATAATCATCATATCTTTGTTGATAGCCGGGTGGCTTCCGATATATTGGTCAATATATTTTCTGAAAAGCCCCAAATTGGTTAGGTTCCGACCGTTGATGAGCAGGCTTTTGTCGGCTTCGTTTTGACGATTATGACGGTCTATGTCGCTCTGTCTGTGGTTAATGTAAGCTGTCAGATGTTGTATTTTTTTGAATTTTTGGATTTCCTCCTCGCGGATAAAACGAACGCTGTTTATGCGTATCAGCAAGGCTCTTTTGATGCGCCTCCCGTTCGAATCTTGCATACCCCGCCAGTTTTTAAAAGAATCCGAAATCAGGTAATAGGTCGGAATGGTGGTGGTGGTGTTATCAAAATTTTGGACTTTTACCGTCGCCAGATTTATTTCCAAAACATTGCCGTCTGCACCATATTTTTCCATCGTAATCCAATCGCCTATACGGACTATGTCGTTGATAGAAACCTGAATACTTGCCACAAAACCCAAAATGGTGTCTTTGAAAATCAACACGACAACGGCCGAAACAGCACCAAACGCACCGATAAAAGACCAAACAGATTTTTGTGTAAGTATGGAAAAAATAACCAAAACGCCGATAATCCATGCGAAAATCATAAACACCTGAATGTAGCTATCGATGGGTTTGTCCCTAAAATTTTCAAGTGATTTTAGATAATCTTTCAGAGTCTTAAGCAAGCTACGGATGAGCCATAAACTTAAGATTACAAAATAAATTTGAAAAGCATAGTCGGAGTAAGACAGCATTTTCGGGAAGTCTTTGAGAATATATGGAATGGTTATGAGGACAAAAAAAACAGGCACCAAGTGAGCCAAGTATTTTGGTGCTTTATTTTGGATTAAATAATCGTCGAAATTGGTTTTTGTCTTCGATGCAAACTGATTGAAAGCCGTGATAATTATTTTTCGGGTGATAAAATCCACAATCAAAATAATCACGATTATGAACATAAGATTAAGTAGTAAATTTAAGTAAATCGCATAGTCTGCGTGGATTTCTTTTGAAATCAAGAAATTGTAAAACCAATTGAATATTTTATCTTTTTGCATGTTCTTTTTTTATGAATAAATTTAAAAGATATAGATGTTAACCCATGTGGGCTAAGTATCCAGACTCTGCATGTTCACCAACTTGTGATAAATATTTTTTTGTGCGATGAGTTCTTCATGAGTACCTTGTTCCACAATTTCGCCCTTGTGCATCACCACAATCAAATCGGCTTTTTGAATGGTCGATAGGCGGTGGGCAATCACAATTGAAGTGCGGTTTTGCATCATGTTTTCTAAGGCTGATTGGACTAACTGTTCACTTTCTGTGTCTAAAGCGGAAGTGGCCTCATCAAGTACCATAATCGGCGGGTTTTTGAGTACCGCACGAGCAATAGACAGGCGTTGTTTTTGACCACCGGACAATTTGTTTCCACTGTCACCAATGTTGGTATGGATTGCTTCTGGCAAATCTTTTACAAATTCGTAGGCGTTGGCTACCGTTAGGGCTTCTATGACTGCTACGTCTGAAACCTCCGTTTTTCCCAATGCCACATTGGCTTTCACACTGTCGTTAAACAGGATGGAATCTTGGGTGACCAAACCCATCAATCCACGTAGGGAGTGAAGGTTTAAGTCCTTGATTTTTACGCCATCGATAGCTATTGCGCCTTCGTTGACATCGTAAAACCTCAAAAGTAAATTGGCTATGGTGCTCTTTCCACTGCCGGATTGCCCCACCAAAGCGACGGTTTTGCCTTTCGGAATATCTAACGAAAAATTGCGGAGCACCCACTCTTCTTCGTATTTAAAAGAAACATTTTCAATGGATATTTTTTCATTAAAATCGGTCTTTTGAATCGCTCCGCTCGTATTTACAATCGGGTTGGTTTCTTCTAAGATTTGAAGGACTCTATCTGCTGCCGCATTCCCTTTTTTGACGTTGTAGGATGCCTTAGAGATTTGTTTGGCAGGTGTGAGTATGTTATAAGCTAATCCCATGTAGGCGATGAACTTTGCGCCCGTAAATGTGTGATCAATCAGCACCATTTTCCCTCCATACCACAACAAGATAGCAATAACCACGATGCCCAAAAACTCACTTGCCGGAGCCGATAAATTTTGTTTGTTTAATATTTTATTGGAAATTCTGAAGAATCGGCGGGTCGACTCCTGAAATTTTTGATTGAAATAAGGCTCGGCATTGAATCCTTTAATCACCTTGAGCCCTGAGAGTGTTTCTTCGATGACTGACAAAAAATAACCTTGTTCTTGTTGTGCTTTATCCGATTTTCGTTTCAACGATTTGCCGATGTAAGAAATGATAAAACCCGAAACAGGGATAAAAAGAAACACAAAAAGCGTGAGTTTGACACTCAACATAAACATGGCGATGATGGTGAAAAGGATGGTCAATGGTTCTCGGACGATAAGTTCTAAAATTGATAAAAAAGAGTGTTGAATTTCCAACACATCTGACGACATGCGAGCCATCACGTCTCCTTTGCGTTTTTCGGAGAAGAAAGCGAGAGGCAAATCGACTACTTTTTTGTACATCGCATTGCGGATGTCTCTCAAAATGCCATTCCGAAGGAAAGTTATAAAATACATTGCCAAGTAGTTGCTGAAATTTTTTAACAAAAACAAAGTAATGATAACCACCACCATAATCGAAAGGGTGTATTGCGAGCCTTGATTGCCTTGTGAAGTGGTGATAAAATAGTTCAGGTATTCTTCAAGATATTTTTGTGCATGAGCCAAATCGGTATAAACCGGTGCTACTGTAATACGCTCTGCTTCTCCAAAAAGCACCGTAAGCATCGGAATTAAAGAGATAAAAGACAAGGTGCCGAAAAGCGCGTAGAGGATGTTAAAAAAGATATTCAGGTAGGCAAATCTTTTGTAGGGTTTGGCAAATCGGAAAATTTTTCTGAAATAGGTCATTTAGTTTAATTTGAGTTCCGAAACGATAGTAATTATTTTTTTATCCAAAATCCCTTCAACTGTTTTATAATTTTCAACTTTATCAAGCGGAGCATTGACGCTAAAATAAAACTTGATTTTAGGCTCTGTCCCGCTCGGCCGGGCACAGATTTTACTGCTGTCTTCCAAATAATAAATCAGAACATTCGATTGGGGAATGTTTAATTCTTCGGTTTCTCCCGAAATTAAATTGCGTGCAGTAGCGTTCTGATAATCTTCAATGCAAACTACCCGTTGACCGTTGATTTCCTTTAGCGGTTTTTCACGTAAATCGATCATCATCTGTTTGATTTCTTGGGCACCTTCAATGCCTTTTTTGGTGATGGAAATCAGTTTTTCTTTGTAAAAACCATATTTTACGTATAGTTTCAACAATTCGTCAAAGAGTGAACTGCCTATGGATTTAGCCTGTGCGGCAATTTCACAAATGAGCAAAGTTGCACTGACGGCATCCTTGTCGCGGACGGCATCACCTACCATAAAACCAAAGCTCTCTTCGCCACCACCAATAAATTTGCATTCGGGGAAGTCTTTAATCATTTTGGCTATCCATTTGAAACCGGTCAGCCCGACTTTGCATTCTACCCCAAAGTCAGTTGCCAATTCGAGCATCATCGGAGTCGAGACGATGGTTGTCCCAATAAATTCCTTTCCGGTGATTTTGCCTTGTTTTTTCCATTGCTCCAACAAAAAGTGAGTCATCAAAACCATGGTTTGATTGCCGTTGAGCAAAATCATTTCTCCATTTGCGTTGCGGATAGCCACACCCAGACGGTCTGAGTCCGGGTCAGTACCGATGACCAAATCTGCTTTCACTTTTTCAGCCAATGTCAATGCCATGGTAAGTGCTTCGGGTTCTTCCGGATTGGGTGATTTTACGGTTGGGAAATCCCCGTTGGGTTCAGCTTGTTCAGATACGATAGAGACCTGTGTGTACCCGGCACGTGCAAGGGTTTCGGGAATTAATTTGATAGATGTCCCGTGTAGAGAAGTGAAAACAAGTTTTAGATTTTCTTTGTCAATCTTTGGCGTGTTGAAACTCGCGTTTTCGAGTGTCGATTTGTAAAAGGCGTCGTCGATTGCTTTGTCGATGAAGTGTATCAAATTTTCATTGGCATCAAAGCGGATGGCATCGTATTTCAAAGCATCGATTTCTGCGATAATTTCCTCGTCTTGAGGAGGTACCAATTGTCCGCCATCTTCCCAATACACCTTATAGCCATTGTATTCCGGCGGATTATGAGAGGCTGTAAGGACAATGCCACATTGGCATTTCAAATACTTTAAGGCAAAAGATAATTCGGGGGTAGGCCGCATATCAGAAAACAAATACACGTCAATTTCGTTGGCAGAAAAAACATCAGCGACCACTTTGGCAAGCTTGCTGCTGTTGTGGCGGCAGTCATAAGCAATAGCCACTTTGTGTTTTTGATTGGGAAAAGAGCTTTTCATATAGTTGGCAATGCCTTGGGTGTTTTTTCCCAATGTATAGCGGTTGATTTTGTTGGATCCAACCCCCATGACCCCGCGCATGCCGCCAGTGCCGAATTCAAGGTTTTTGTAAAATGATTCTGCGAGATTGACAGTATCATCCGTTATCATCCGCAACACTTCCTCTTGAGTAGCTTGGTCAAATGGCTCGGAAAGCCATTCGTTGACCCGGTTCAATATTTCAAAATTCAATAGTGACATGTTTTATAAATTGATCAAATTTAAGTAATTGCATACAATTGCGTTTTATATTCTTAGCCTTGCAATTTATTCTTGCAATTTTGCGTGGATATATTTCCAAGTATTAAAAAAAATAAACCCGTAAAACCCACCTACAAACATACCAAAAAGTACGTCTCCGGGGAAATGCACGCCTACGTAGATCCGGCTGTAAGCAACCAACAGCGCCCAAACCAATATTAGTGGGAAGACAAATTTATAGGATTTTGCAAGTGTTTTTCCTGCTAAAACAGCCAATGCGGTGATGTTGGCAGCATGGGCTGAGAAAAAGCCGTATTGCCCACCGCAGCGGCTGGCAACCAACCGATACATTCCGTCTAACCAAGGTGAATGGCAGGGTCGCAAACGTTCGACACTAAATTTAAAGAGATTGGAAGTTTGGTCTGTGGCTAAAATCATCAGTGAAGCGAGTATCAAAAAATAGATTAATCCTTTTAACCTAAAGGATTTTAAGATTAAGTAAGCCAATAAAAAGTAGATGGGGACGGCACTCCATTTATTGGTAATAAACAGCCAAAACCCGTCTTGCGGCTCGCTTCCGAGATTGTTCAGAAACAAAAATAGTTGTTCATCGGCATGTCGGATAGATTCAAGCATCACTCGATGTATCGACTGATTTCTCGGTCGTAAAAAGCGTTGGCAGCTACCACCAAATTTTCCAATTCTTCTCTGAATTCAGGAGTGTCGGCATCCTCCACTTCTTCGAGAATCTCGATGTCGTCATTGGATAAATTGACAATAAAAACCGGATATTGGGTGTGGATGATGAAGATATCTTCCGGGCAATCGGTGTTGTCGCCTGAGAGGAATTTAGGGATTTGCATATTTTTATTTTTTTTTTAAAATTACGAAATGATTGATTGCCGAACCAATTTTTTGGTCAAATAATTAAATCGGAGATATAACAAGCCTGCGGCAGCTGTAAGCCCGGAAAATAAGCCAATCCAAATACCGATGCTGCCAAAAACTTCTTGTTTTCCGAGGAAATATGAGATTGGGAAACCAATCAGCCAATAAGCAATAAAAGTGATGTAAGTTGGTATTTTAACGTCCTGCAAACCACGCAATGCGCCCAAGACCACTACTTGCAAGCCATCCGACAACTGAAAAAAACCTGCGATGACAATCAGAAAAGAAGCCTCCCGGATGACTTGTAAGTTATCTGCCAACTGAAGTTGGTTGTCTAAATTGAGATAGACTTCCGGCAATAAATTCCTGAAAGCGAAAAAGAACAACGCAAAAACAACTTCTATTAACAAAACCAACAGAAACACGGAATGACCGACTCTGCGCAAAGTCACAAAATCCGACCTTCCTTTCTGGTTTCCTACTCGGATGGTTGCTGTAACACCCAGTCCTACGGCTATCATAAATGTCATCGAAGCCAGGTTGAGTGCAATTTGATTGGAAGCTTGTGACAGCGTACCCAAAGTACCTGCCAACAAGATAGTAGCCGAAAAAATGGCAACTTCAAAAAACATTTGTAGTGCCGTCGGAATGGCTAAGCGGAAAATTTTCAGAAATATTTTTTTGCTTAATTTTATTTCTCTAAAACTTTCAAAATAGCGATGCAGTTTTGGGTGTTTGAGCAACAATCCGAACATCAAAAGTAGCATGAAAACACGTGAGATGGCAGTTCCCCAAGCGGCACCGGCCACTTCGAGGCGTGGGAATCCCCATTTCCCATAAATCAACAGATAGTTAAAAAACACATTGATGATGTTGGCTGCTAAAGTTGCAATCATGGCAAATTTGGTCAGCGAAAGTCCGTCTGAAAACTGTTTTAATCCTTGGAAAATCATCAGCGGGAACATAGAAAATGCAACTATTTCGAGATAAGGAATCGCCAAAGTTGCTACTTCTTCCGGTTGGTTAAGCATACTGAGCAGGGGTTTTGACAATACCAGCATTGCCCACATTAAAAGACCGTTGAGCGCACACAAAAGAATCCCGTGACGCATATATTTTCGTCCCGAATCGAGGTCGTTGCTTCCGTCGGATTCAGCTATTAAAGGTGTGATGGCATAAGAAAAACCGATACCTAAAGACAGCGCTATAAAAATAAAACTATTGCCCAAGGAAACAGCCGCCAAAGAAGCCGGCCCCAATTGGCCTACCATGAGGTTGTCTGCAAAACCAACCAACACATGCCCCAATTGGCCTATCATTACCGGATAGGCGAGTTTCAGATTGTATCTAAATTCTCGGGTATAAGGTTTTAGCATCTCAAAATTTGTTGTAAAAAAAGGAAGTTTTACTTTTTCAGGTTGACATTGAAATCCGGAGCATCTACCAAATGGAAAGTAGCGGAAGCAAACTTGATCTCCCCATTGGTAGCTTCAATTTCTTTAAGTAATTGTGTAAATAACTCGGTTTTGGTTGCTCTTCTTTTTTTATAGCCTACCACATAGCGCAACGTAAATTCGACCCAGTTATCATTTGCAACTAGTGAAACCACCGGATTGGTTATAGCATCTTCTAATCTATATTTGTTTTGTAATTCTTGCCATTTGGCTCGTGAAGTTTCTGTTAGTTCTTCGGCTATTCCTTGGCCAATTTTGAGCAAAATTTGTTTGGTTTTATCATAGTTGCTTCCATATTGAATGGGAATTTTTATTTCATCCCATAAAAATGGAAATTCGCCTGAGTAGTTGAAAACAGGCTCTTTAAATACAAAACTATTGGCAATCAAGACAATCCTGCCATTGTACAAATCGCCATCGACCCATTGTCCGGTTTCCATGATGGTGGTTCGCAGAATCCCAATATCCATGACATCTCCTTTGATTCCGCCTAATTGTACGCGATCGCCGGTTTTGTAAAATCCGCCAAATAAAATAGTGACCCATCCTGCAACACTGGCTATTACTTCTTGCAAAGCAAAAGCTATACCGGCACCCGCGACTCCCAAAGCGACCGTAAACCCGCCCAGCTTATCGCTAAATACGATTGTCAATAATATGATTGTCAGGACATAACCCGCAAAGTTGCCGGCTTTTTTTGCACGATACCGATTTTGGTTGTCTTTGATTTTTATAAATATATTTTTCTGAAGTGTTTTTATAACAATCCATATTATGGCTACACCAATGAGAATGGTGGTTATTTTTCCTATCAAGGGGTTGAATAACAATTTTTGTATTTGATCCTCCATTAGGATGATTGTTTGGTATGAACAACTCTTTGCGGGAAAGGAATTGTAATGTTATTTTCATTCAGTTTGTCAAAAATTTTTACGCGAAGTTCACTTTTGATGTTTTCCACCCTGAAAACATCTTCGGACCAGAAAATAATAGAAAAATTTAAAGAGGATTCTCCAAAATCCGTGAATCTTGTAAAAGGTTTTGGGTTCTTTAAAACCCCCGGCTGATTTATTGCGGCTTCAAATAGAATTTTCATGACCAATTTTACATCTGAGGAATAATCAACACCTACATTGACTTCAAAACGGGAAGCAATGTCGCTGTGTGTCCAATTTATCAGTTGATTTCGGGTAAGGTCGGTGTTGGGAAGAATAATGTATTTATCGTTTCGGGTAAGTACTGTTGTAGTTCGCAAATTGATTTCTTCTACTTTGCAGACTAAGCCGTTTATTTCAATAACATCGCCAACTTTTACAGTTGAATCAAATAGAATGATAATTCCTGAGACATAATCGCTAAACAGATTTTGAAGCCCTAATCCTAATCCAACCAGCAGAGCGGCTGACCCGGCAATTAATACAGAAAGATTAAAATCCAAAATTTGCAAGGATATGCCCACCGCCAAGACAATGATAAAATATTTCATCAAATTATAAAGCGAGTACTTTTTTGAAATTTCGAAGCGGTTAATTCTGTAAATACTTTTTTTTATGATTTTGAGTAAGATAAAAACCATGAAAATGAATAGCAACAAAAAAATAATGGAGCTTACTTTCAGCTGATATTTTTCGATAGACAGCAAGTTATAATCTAAATATTTATTCATTTTCTTTGTTTTTGCTAGATTTTTAAGATTTGTAAACGTTCACCTTAAAACCTGGAGCCTTGTAATCATTGGATAAATAATCCGTTGGAATGGTACTCATATTGCCATCTCTGGCGGCTCGGTAATGTGGCGAAAGGATTTCTATTCCCACTTCATTGCAACAATCTTGTATATTGGCATGAAGCTGAGAATAGATGTTTGCTTGTTTGTTGGCCTCTTTGGTGTATGCATTCAATTGATAGGCTACATAAAAATCTTCCAAACTAGTCTGTAAGACAAATGGTTTGGGTTCTTTAAGTAAAAATTCGGTTCTGTCGGCTGCATCTAACAAGGCTTGGTGAATTTTTTTCCAAGGAACGTCGTAACCAATGGTAACACTAGTATGCATTATCAACCCTTTGTCGACCGTGTCACTGCTGTAATTGATAGTGTGGCTGTTCATTACGGCCGAATTAGGAATCGAAATTATTTCGTTTTTGATAGTTCTGATTCTGGTTACCAAAAGCGATTTTTCGATGACATCGCCCACAACTTCACCAATTTTTACCCGATCACCAATTTTGAAAAGTCGCATATAGGTCAATACCAAACCGGCGATAACATTTGAAAGCGACCCGGCTGACCCGAAGGTAAAGAGAAAGCCGAGGAATACCGAAACGCCCTGAAAAACCGGCGAATCACTTCCGGGCAAGTAAGGAAAGATGACCACCAACATGAATGCCCATATAATAACCCGAACGATTTGATAGGTTGGGTTTGCCCAATCCGGAAAAAAACCGGGAATGGTCAAGTTTCCTCTTTCAATTTCATCTTTAAAGAATTTTAATCCTTTTGTGGCATACCTGAAAACGATAACAATCACAAGAATGGTGATTAAATCGGGGAGGTAACCCCACAATCCTTCAGCAATTTTTTTAAGTGGATTCAAGACATATCCGAACAGTATTTCCGCAAAGTTTTTTGTCCAAGGGAAAATGCCAAACAAGATGGGTAGCGCTATATAAATGGCGAGAAAAATCAGCACCCATTTAAAGACTGAATTAATCGTAAGTATAGCATTTATCTGCCTTTTGGCATCTAACAAGGAGTAGTTTTTAATTTTGACACCTTTGATGAGTTTGTTTTCCTGAGACTCAATTTTTCTTTGCGTCCATTTGAAAAGTTTACCTAAATAATAAATCATTAAGCTGAAGATTAGCAAAACCAATAACGCCAATCCAATGGATTTTGCCAATGTTTTAAAGCTGGTTTCAGCCTTGTACTTTAAAACTTCCGCTTCGATTATTTCTTTGTATTTATTTGTTAATTCAAATTGAGATAAGTTGTTCCATATCGCATCATTTTCCGAAACGCTTAGAATAATCTTTTTACCATACAAAAGGTCAAAAGTTGTCTCGGCCTTGCTTATTTTTAGCGAGTCGGGGGTGAAGTTGTAATCATCTGCAAAGTTCTCAATTCTGTTTGAGATGGCTTCTGCTCTGTCACGAGCCGAAAAACTCCCCAAATTGCTGTAAATATAAAAAAGGGTGTCGCCAAAAAAACCGTTCACAGGGAATGACTTGGCTGATTCCCGCAACGAATTTATCTGGCTTTTTTTTGCAGCAATACGCCTTGTCTCCTGGTTACTTAATTCTTCTAATTGTTTTTGAAGGTCTTCTTTCTTTAGATTATCAGTGGTTTTCAAAGAGAGCAACTGAGTTTCTAAGTCAATTTTTTTGATTGAATCCGTTTTTCGCTGTTGCTCAATTAAGATTAACCGGTTATTGTATTCTTGTAAAATTTGCGCATTTAGTGAATCTACTTTCTTTAAGCTATCAGACTGTGCTAAAGTATTTTGGAATAAAAATAGGCACAGAAAACCAACCCATAAATAGTTGTTTGTTTTTTTCATATTGAGATTGAATAAATCTGTAAATTTCAATAAAAATGAATTTATGTCTATCAATGAAAGTTTTTCGGAGACAAAGTTATTGTTATTTTTATAAATTTAGGTTATCAAAAATGTGTTTTAAATTGTGTCGATTGAGCATAAATAGGTTGGATAAATTAACATTTTAATTGTAATATTGTTAAAACAAACCGCATGCAAAAATCGGATTCTTTTCTTGTAATTCAAGCCGCCGAATGTGATATCAAAACCATAAAGGAATTGGCTTACCGAATTTGGCCGTCAACTTTTAAAGATATTTTATCACTTGAGCAGATTGCTTACATGCTTGATATGATGTATTCCGAAGAATCACTTTCTAAGCAAATGAGCAAGTTCAGACATCGTTTTTTTTTTCTCAAAGAAGAAAAAACAGCTGTTGGTTTTATGTCGGTTGAATTTGATTATCAAAGTTCAAAAAAAACCAAAATCCACAAAATATATGTTTTGCCGGAAAAGCAGGGATTGGGTTTGGGGACGAAACTAATTAATTTTGCTGCAGAACAGGCCATACTAAACAACAATTCTTCCTTGATTTTAAACGTGAACAAGTTCAATAAAGCAACACATTTTTATGAAAAAATAGGGTTTGAATTAGTCAAAGAGGAAAAAATACCTATTGGGAATGATTTTTTTATGGATGATTTTGTGTTAGAGAAAAAACTGTAACCTAACGAGCTGAAAAAATAAAAAACCGTCTGAACATTTTCTTGGCAAACCGTTTTTCAGCCTCGTCCAATTTGTTCCCGTCTATCACCAATGCCAATAGTGAATAATCTTTCCGTCTGAATTCGGGCGGAATCGTTTCGATTGGGTTATTGGACAAAATAGCAAACATAAGGTGCGGCGAATATGTCAACTCGACAGGAAGTTCCCGAAAGTTGTTTCCGGCAGCGTGCAGGACTAACAACTTGTCCATTTGTCTCATTTCTTTGGGAAAATCAGATAGTCGGTTGTCATCTAAATAAAAATAAGTGATCCTGCGAATGGCCACTATTTCTGTCGGCAAAGTTTGTATTTCGTTGTTATTCAGCCACAGCGAGCGCAGTTTGGGTAAATCGGCTAAAATCAAAAAAAGCTCAGATAATTGCAGTCGGTTATAGGAGAGTTTCAGATCGCGCAATCTACTTATTTTACCGATTTCTTCGGGTAATTCAGTCAGGTTGTTATGGCTGAGGTTAAGAAATTCTAAATCGAAATCTCTCAACAATTCGAAAACGTGGGCAAAGTTTAAATGGGGATTATTTACCAAGGAGACATGTTTAATTTTTTTCAAATCCTTGAAATTATCCGGCAAATTGACCAGGTCTAAACTATCTAAAAGTATCACTTCGAGTTTGGGTAAACTGGACAGTATTTCAAACGTCTTTTCTAAATTGAGTTTGGTGTTGCCCGAAAGATTAATCATTCGGAGTTCTTTTAATTCTGCAATTTTGTTGGGTAGTTTGCTTAGTTTTTGATTGCTTAAATCTAATCGAAACGTGCGCTTAATTTTTTGATTATCAATATTCTGAAAAGTGTTTCCATAGTAAGTTTTAAATGTTTTGCACGAAAACATCAGCACACAAAAAAGCATTCCGGCAGCCAACGGCAAAGTAACATGCGATAAAATCCGGTTTGTTTTCATTCTTGGAGGTGGTTAAAATCGTTGGTGATGGTTGCGTTTAGGTTGGCTGTAAATTCATAAAACAACCTTGCTTTTTGTTGTACCGGCCAAGAAAACCGGGGATACAAACCAAAGCTGTCGTGTATGCTGTTTTGTACATAAGCTCCGATTTTCGGGCTGTCAACTCCCACTTTTCCTGCCCACGCGTAGGTGTTGTTTTGGAAGCGTACATCGACATACAAATTGGCGTGAAATAAGTCTTCAAACGGATTGCTATTAAACCACACATTTCGCCAGCCATCATCTGAATTTTTAGAATTTCGGGGAACTTGCAGATAATCTGCTTCCGGGGTAAAAACATCCAAGCCTACGCCGAGCCTGCGCAATTCATATCTTCTGATTTCGACAGCCGTGATGATCAGGCTACCGGTTGCGCCCAAATCTGTGCCTTGCCCTTTCAGCGGTCCGGCATTCATGTCGTTTGAAAAATTCAGGTTGAACGCATAGTTACTGTTGCTGTATCGCAAAAGGAAATTCCCACGACGTGAGTTAAATTTTCGCAGATTTCCGGGAAGAAAATCTTTGTTCACACCAAAACCAAAGCCTCCAAAACCGCCTTCACCCTTCGGGTTGTAAACGGACTCAGTAGGTAGCAGGGCAATGGTTGACCCGAGCAAATTGGTATTTTTTCCCCAACCGACCATACCGAAAAATTCATGTGCATACCCGATTCCCGTCATGCGTACGCCGTTTCGCTTGACAAATAGATACAAGCTGGCATCGGCACCGCTTTCCACACCAAAATTGCCGATGTTGACGGCACCGAAAGCATACGCACCTACTTTAAACTGCTGGTTTTGGCTTCCGAAAACAAATTCTGCTTTCAGGCTAAGCCCGCCGTTGGCTCGGGTTTCTTGCGCAAAGCTCAGTTGCCAGAAAGGAAATAAGAAAAGAAAGATGATTCCTCTGCGCAAACAGTCTGTCATTTTTTGGTGATTGAGGTGCTAAAATACCATATTTTGGGGTATTATTTAACCTTAAATCATTTAAAAAATAACCACGAAAAGGCTTTGCTGTTTTGGAAAATATAGAAGTTGACCATTCACAAAACCAATTGCAAAAAAAAACATATCCATACAATTATTGTATCAATATGCTTAATTAAGCAATCTTAAAGGGGCAGGGAAGTTTTAATTAAATTTTGAAACGAAATTTTGCTGATAGGTTTGCCAGTCGGCAGAAGTTGTTATTTTTTTGTAGGTATCGTCTTTGAAAACTTTTAAATACATCTCAAATTGCTTGGCTGTTCGATAGCCGGTCACAGGGGTAATAAAATCACCTTTTTCATTCATAAAAACGACAGTCGGAAAACCAGGGACTTGCATGTAAATCATAAACTCGTGAGCCGCATTCCGCTTTTCGGATCGATCGGGGTCGTATTGCGGATTTTCAAACTTTTTTCCCTTGTAATTGATAATTTCGTTGCCTTCTGCATTGAACTTCACAGCATAATAATTTTTACTGACGTACTCAGCAACATCCTTGTTCTGAAAGGTGTGCTTGTCCATCATTTTGCATGGCCCGCACCAATTGGTGTAAACATCCATCATGATTTTGCGAGGCTCTTTTTTTTGAGCTTCCAAAGCCTCTGACAAACTCATCCATTTGATTTCCTGCGCAATCAAGGCTGAGGGCAGTAACAAGAGAATTAAAACTATATTTTTCATATCGCGCGATTAGTCGAGGATTTTTAAAGTTGCTTACAAATAAAATCAACGAACGCCATGCATCAGTTTTTTAATGACAGGTTGGAAGATAATCGAAATTATTCCAACGGTTACCGAGACCAAAGTCAGCATCCAAAAGAAATAGCTCAAGCCGTGTTCGTTGGCTATTTTATCAATGTTTTCACCAAACATACCGGCTCCTTTCATGCCAATGGCAACAGCCAGATACCAAACCCCAAACATAAATGCAATCATGCGGGCAGGCACTAATTTACTTACATAAGAAAGCCCTACAGGGGAAATGCAAAGCTCACCCATGGTATGGAAAAGATAAACCAAAATGAGCCATATCATGCTTGCCGATGCAGTTTGTGCGCCAGGCTCTATGCCTGAAGACCCGAATGCCACACAAGCCATTCCGAGTGCCAAGAGAAACATTCCAATGCCATATTTTAAATTAGCAGTTGGGTTGTACTTGCTTTCCCACCATTTGGAAAACAGCGGAGCAAGTGAGATGATGAAAAGTGAATTTAAAGTGTTGAACCAAGTTGCAGGAACTTCGGTCAGTGCAACGGTCACTTTTTCAATTTTCAGAAAACCTAAAGTACTGTCAGATAGCGAAAGGTAACCGGCAGTGTAGTAATCTTTAGCTAACATCCAAAAGGCGATTATCCAGATGATGACAAAACTGGTACTCAAAATTACATTGGCAATTGCATAGGTTTTAAAAGTTTGTTTGAACAGTAAATAAAGCACCCAGGTGATGATAGCCAAGGGCAAAATTGTCATGAGTGAGTTCACAACTAAAAACACCACACTCCAATTGTCCACCAGCACACGGTTGGTGTATGATTTGGCAAAAATGGTCAAACTGTTTGGTGCTTGTTCGAAGATTGCCCAAAAGAATACGGTTAACAGTGCAAAAAAAGTAACCGCTATCAACTTTTCACGAGTGATTTTTGAATATTGTGTAAACCGGTAAAACAGCAGTACTACGAAAACCAAGAGAGCAGTCAGGACAGCCATATTGTTTCCGTTTTCACCTAAAAAGCTGAAAATATTAATTTTACCGCCCGAAATTTTAGTTGCGGGATCGTTCAAAATCCAAAGCAAACCAAGAAGAGCTGATACAGCGATGAGCACCAACTGCCAATTCGTAAAAGGATTTCTTTTGTCGGTATCTGACGCTTCCGATTTGGATTTACTTTCTTTGGTAGGTTTGAGTCCAATGTCGCCAAAAATATTTTGAGACAACCAAAATTGAAGCGTTCCGAAAAACATGAAAATTCCGGCTAAACCGAATCCGTAACTCCAGCCGACTTTTTCACCCAAATACCCACAAAGCAGTATGCCGAAGAATGCACCCGCATTGACACCCATGTAAAAAAGTGTATAAGCTCCGTCTTTTTTGTCGGTGCGGTCTTTGTACATTTCGGAGATAATGGAAGTCATGTTGGGTTTGAAAAACCCGTTTCCGAAAACCAATAAAACAAGCCCAAGATAGATGGAAAAATGAGATTCGACTGCCATGGAAGCGTGCCCGAGTGTCATCAAAAAGGCACCGACCACAACTGCCCATCTGAATCCGATGATTTTATCTGCAAAATAACCACCCAACATGGTTGACAGATAGACCAAACCCACATACGACCCAAATAGGGCAGAGGCGTTCTCTCTTGTCCAGCCCCAACCATTGTCAGTTAACGAAGTGGTAAGGAATAAAATCAACAGGGAACGCATTCCGTAAAACGAAAACCGTTCCCACATCTCAGTAAAAAACAGGACAAACAATCCTGAAGGATGCCCCAAAACAGTGGATTTAAAAAACTGGTCGGTGGTGTTTGCGGTCATGGTTTATTTTGAATTTGGTTCTTAGATTTCGTTGTCTTCAGCTCCGTGTGTCAATGCTTTCAATTTTTTAATAAACACATATATTAAAAGCCCAAAGAGGATGCAAAATATGGCAATACCGGTAAATACAGTCAA
Source organism: Flavobacteriales bacterium CG_4_9_14_3_um_filter_40_17 (assembly GCA_002790195.1). Taxonomy (GTDB): domain Bacteria; phylum Bacteroidota; class Bacteroidia; order Flavobacteriales; family Flavobacteriaceae; genus UM-FILTER-40-17. Next base: position 65,473 of record PFUR01000058.1, on the reverse strand, counting down.
TTCGCCTAAGTTAGAAGCCGACTCACCCAACAATCCGGCAACTTTATTTCCCAGCCCGGTGGTTGAAAAATATAGCCCCATCATGAGTGAAGCATATTTGGCAGGTGCCAGTTTTGTTACGAAGGATAAAGAAACCGGAGATAAACTCAATTCGCCAACGGTATGAAATAAATAGGCAAAGACTAACCAATACATAGCTGAGGATCCCGAACTTTGATATTCTACGGCGGCGGCAGACATAAAGAGGAAGCCAGCGCCCATGATGATAAGACCCATAATCATTTTGAATAGGGAAGAAGCTTCTTTCCCTTTTAATTTCCGATTCGCCCAATAGGCTGCAACAAGAGTTCCTAAGGTGATGATAAAGAACGCGTTAAGAGATTGAAACCACGATGCGGGAACTTCCCAACCCAAAAGAATCCGGTTGGTATAATCTTTTGCATAGATATTCATCAATCCGCCTGCCTGTTCAAAAGCACCAAAAAAAACAATAACCATTAGAAAAGAAAGTATCAGAACGACCACACGGTCTTTTTCTATTTTTGATAGAGGTCTTTTCATCGTTTCCCTGTCTTCTTCATTCTTTGATGTACCCAAATAGTCACCAACTCCCTCGAGATGTTTTTGGCCTAAAATAAACTGAACCAATCCGAAGAGCATACAGATTCCGGCTAATCCGAAACCGTAATGCCAGCCATATACTTCACCTACATAACCCACAATTAGACTGGAGAGAAAGGCACCTAAATTGATGCCGATGTAAAAGATGGTAAAACCTTTGTCTCTTCTGATATCACCTTTTCGATAGAGCCCGCCGACCATAGTCGAAATATTGGGTTTTAACATGCCCACACCGGCAATGATAAAGCCCAATCCGGTATAGAATGCCCACATCAAATCAATGGCTAAAATGCTGTGTCCGATGACCAAAAGAATCGCTCCCACAACAACCGACTTTTTTTGCCCTAAAATTCTGTCCGCGATGATTCCACCGGGAATCGAAGCAACGTAAACCAACATGGTGTACCAGCCGTAAAGTACCAACGCTTCTGAATTTGTCCAACCAAGCCCCGCATTTTTTTCGGTCGTTTGAGTTACCAGATACAAAACCAACAAGGCACGCATCCCATAATAGGAAAAGCGTTCCCACATTTCAGTAAAGAACAATATGTATAAACCGACCGGATGGCCAAATAATTCTTTTCTTTGGATGTTCGCTGTATTTGATGCCATAAGTTTAATGATTGTTTGGGTTTGTATAATTTGCTTGTTAAGTTTCCTACAAATTGGGGTTGTTATTTTTTATAACCTATTCTTACTCTTTCTGTTTTGTTGTCGTCGTTTTGATTTTCAGTAATTAAAAATTTTATTGCATCAAACACATCCGCAAATTGCTTATCGTATTTTGTTTCCAATTCTTGAATATGAGTTTTAAGATTTTCGATGTTTAAAAGCGTTTTTCTCAAAGCGACAAATGCTCTGACAATGGCGATATTCATTTTTCGGGCTTTTGGGCTTTTCAAGACACTCGCCAACATGGTTACGCCATGTTCGGTAAACGCGTAAGGCAAAGCACTTTTGGGTCTTTTAGATGTCATCACAATTTGTGATGACATGATTTCATTCCATTGTTCCTTGGTCAACCTAAACATAAAATCTTCGGGGAAGCTGTCTATGTTTCTTTTTATGGCTTGATTTAAAACTCTGGTTTCGACTTCATAAAGTTCTGCCAAATCAAAATCGAGCATCACACTGATTCCATTGATTTCGTATGTTTTATTTTGAATGGAAACCAAATGCATAATGCTACAAATTATCTTTGATAAAATGGGTCATTTTTTGATAGAGCTGAAGCCGGGTGTTTCCGCCGAAAATCCCATGATTTTTATCCGGATATATCGCCCAGTCAAATTGTTTGTTTGCCTGAATGAGCGCTTCTATCATCTGCATGGAGTTTTGCACATGCACATTGTCGTCTGCCGAGCCGTGAACGAGCAAAAACGCACCTTTCAACTTGTCCACATGGTTGATGGGCGAATTGTTGTCGTAGCCTCCGGGGTTTTCCTGTGGGGTTTGCATGTAGCGCTCCGTATAGATAGTATCGTAAAACCGCCAACTGGTGACCGGGGCTACTGCAATGGCCATTTTGAATACATCTGCACCCTGAAAAATCGCGTTTGAAGCCATAAAACCGCCGAAACTCCAGCCCCAAATACCCATGCGGGATGCATCAATATAAGGTCTTTTTCCCAGCTCGATAGCGGAGTTGATTTGGTCATCCAATTCGTATTTTCCGAGTTCTTTGTACGTCATTTTTTTGAAGTCCGCGCCGCGCATACCCGTTCCCCTGCCATCCACACAAGCCACGATATAACCTTGTTGTGCAAGCATGAAATACCAATAGTCATTCGTGCTGTTCCAAACGTTTGAAACCATCTGCGAGCCCGGTCCGGAATATTGGTACATGAATACCGGATATTTTTTTTTGGGGTCAAAATCCACGGGTTTGATCATCCACATATTCAAATCGTAATCGTCCACTTTGAGGGTAGAAAATTCTTTGGTGGGTAAGTTGTAGTTTTTGAGTTTGTCCGCTAAAGCCTGATTGTTTTTGATGTCTTTCAGTTTTTTGCCGTCTTTACCACTGTGAAGCGAGTATCGGGGCGGTGTGGTGCTGTTGGTGAAGGTTTGAATGAAATACGAAAAATCCGCACTAAAATCAGCATCGCTGCTTCCTGTTTCGGATGACAACCGCAGTTTGTTTTTGCCGTTGAGTTTTATGGAATAAATATCTCTGTTGATACTCCCATTTTCCACTGATTGATAAAAAACTCGTTTAGATTTTGGGTCGAAACCATAAAAGGAAGTCTCGTCCCAATTGCCTTCGGTGATTTTGTTGAGAAGTTTTCCGGTTTTGTCGAAGTGATACAAATGGTTAAATCCGTCGCGTTCACTCTTCCAGATAAAGCTGTTATCGTCCAAAAAAGGTGGCATTTCGGGTTGCTCTATATAAGCCTTATCGGTTTCGCTCAAAATAAGTTTTTTCTGTGCCGTATTGCCATCCACAAAAAGCAAATCGATTTGGTTTTGGTGGCGGTTTAGTATCAAGGCTGCCAAGGTGTTATCTTCTTTGGTCCAGCCAATTCGCGCGATATAAAAATCGTGGTAATCGATCAAATCGACTTGAGATGTTTTTTGGTTGTTGCGGTCATAAATATGAAGTGAAACAGTTGCGTTTCTTTCCCCGGCTTTCGGATATTTGAAAGTTTCCACCTGTGGGTACAATTCTTTCCCAAAAACACTCATCGAAAACTCGGGTACTTCCGATTCGTCAAAGCGGATAAAGGCAATTTTATCGCCGGTTTGGTTCCAATCGAAAGCACGCACAAATGATAATTCTTCTTCATATACCCAATCTGTCAGACCGTTGATGATTCTGTTTTTTTTGCCGTCAAAAGTGATTTGCGTTACTTTTCCTGTAGCGATTTCTTTTACAAATAGGTTGTTTTCATACACATAAGCAACTTGGGTTCCGTCGGGCGAAAAAGTAGGTTCTTGAATGGGTTTGTCCGATACGGGAAACAATTTTCGCAAATCGGTATCAAATACCCAATAAATGCCTTTTGAAGATCTTCTGAAAATGGGCTCGGAATCGGTGCTGAGCAACAATTTTTTTTCGTCTTTACTAAAAGTGTAATCCTCGAAAGCTTTCACTTCGGGATAGTCTTTCCCGTCAATCAAAACCCTTGTTTGACTACCCGTCAAATAATCAAAAACGACAATTTTGGAGGCACGAGATGCCCGATTGTATTCCAAAACGGAGTAGTGCTGACCATCGTTGAGCGAGTTGAGCGACTGCATGGATTGGGTTCGAAACGCACCCGACCATATTTCTTCGAGAGAGAAATCTTTCTGTTGGGAAAAGAGTAGAGCCGGAAACAATAAAAAGAGAACAAGTTTAAAGAGATTTGGCTGCATAAGATGATTTTTTAAAAATCGAACAAGTTTAGTAAAAATTTTTAACAAAACAGTTTAATGAATGGTCAAAGCCTAACAAATATTTCCCAAAAGATTGATATTTTGTATTTTGACTTCAATATTTTTTCATATTCTAAAAGAATCCATAGTTTCTAAAACTTATCCCTTCCAAAGATATGGAACGATAAAATAAACAAAAAAAACGATGACAATGATAGAGAAGAGATTCATCACAAAGCCTTTGCGGATCATGTCGGGAATATGCAGATAGCCCGAACCGAAAACTACGGCATTGGGCGGTGTAGCAACCGGAAGCATAAAAGCACAAGAAGCAGCCAGCGTTGCACCAACCATCAACACATATGGGCTTTCGTTGAGCACCGCAGCCACCGGCACCAACACGGGAAGCAACATGGCGGTAGTGGCCAAGTTGGACGTGATTTCAGTCAAAAAATTGACCATGGTGACAATGATTATCAGCAATACCAACAGGGTGACTCCATGAAATATGGTAATCTGGTTGCCAATCCAACTTGCCAATCCGGACGATTCGAAACCACCGGCTATAGCAAGCCCGCCACCGAACAGCAACAAAATCCCCCATGGAAGCCGCTCGGCTTCTTTCCAAGTCAACAACCTTTGCCCTTTTTCTTTGTTGGAAGGAATCAAAAACAAGACAATGGCAGCCACCATGGCTATGATGGTGTCATCGATGCCGGGAATAAGTTTAGACAAGACAAAACCCCGCGTAATCCATGCCAAAGCAGTCAAAATAAACACAATAAAAATTACTTTTTCTTCGAATTTTATTGCCCCCAAATGGTGTAATTGCCTTTGAATCTCAGCTTTTCCACCGGGAAAACTTTGTTTGTTTAACTTGAATGCGATTTTGACCAAATAGAACCAACAAAAAGCCATCAACACGACGGCTACCGGAAATCCGATTTTGAACCACTGCATAAAAGAAATTTCCACATGATAAAATTTTTGGATTACGCCAGCAAAGATTACATTGGGCGGTGTCCCAATCAATGTGCAGATTCCGCCAATCGAAGCGCTGTATGCAATGGCAAGCATCAAAGCTTTTCCGAAAATCAGGTTTTCGTTTTCCCTGGTGTCCGGATGATCTTCAAACTGCTTGACGATGGCCAAACCGATGGGCATCATCATCACGGCGGTTGCCGTGTTTGAAATCCACATTGACAAAAATCCGGTGGCAATCATAAAGCCCAAGACGATGCTGCTGCTGTTGGTTCCGATGGTATTGATGATGTTTAGCGCGATGCGTTTGTGTAAACTCCATTTTTCGATGGCAATTGATAAGATAAATCCGCCGATGTACAAGAAAATGTATTTATCCCCAAAGGAGGAAGTTGTGTCTTGGATATTCATTGCCCCGGTAAGCGGAAATAGAATTACGGGCAACATAGAAGTAACTGCAATCGGGATGGCTTCTGTTATCCACCAAACCGCAATCCATAATGTGCAAGCCAACACGGCTATGCCTTGCGGGCTCAATCCTTCGGGTTTGAAAAAAAGTTGAATGAGAATAAATACCAACGGACCGAGTATAAGCCCGGATTTTTTTCGGAGGAGTTGCAACATATCGGATAAATTTTCAGGCTAAAGATAAAAGATTTCGATTAACAAGTTTCAAGTTTCAAAACTCAAAACTTCATATTTTATCATTCTTTAACATAATTATAGCAAATCTTTGTCGTTATAGGTAGGTGCATCTATTTATCTTTGGACATACTAAACGACACTATGAAATTATCTAAAGTACAGATTTTCCTGCCATTGCTTCTGTTGTTTTTTTTGGCACTTTCTGCTCAACAATCTATTTCCTACACCGATGAATTGTTTCGATTTGAAAGAGCCAAGGCTTTGTATGGACATTCACAATATGCGGCTGCTCAATCTTTGTTTAGAAGTATAATACGAACAGATCCACCAGAAGAAATCGCTGCCGAATGTGATTATTACATCGCCAATTGTGCTGTTCGTCTTGACAGGCAGAATGCAGGGGAATTAATTGAGGCATTTGTAGCCAAACATCCTTCGAGTGTCAAACGTGACCAAGCCTATTTAGATGCGGCAAATTATTATTTCGACAACGCACGTTTTTCGTATGCGCTCAAATGGTTTAACAAAACAGACCCAAGCATGGTCAATCCCAATGATCGGGATATCTATTTCTTCAAAGTAGGATACACGAATTTTGCTGCAAAAAAATACAGCCAAGCTGAGAGTGCTTTCAAAAAGATTATGCAATCGTCCGAGTATGGCAACCAAGCTTCGTATTATGTGGGTTACATCGCATACGAAAATGAAAATTATGCCGAGGCTTCTTCTCAATTTTCTAAAATTGAAAATGACCCTAATTACAAGCAAAAGCTCAACTATTTTGAAGCGGATATGAACTTTAAGTTGGGCAATTTTCAAAAAGCGATTGATCTGGCAGTCAGTCAATTGCCACGTTCAACTCCGGTCGAGAAATCGGAGCTTTCTAAAATCATTGGAGAAAGCTACTTCAATCTGAAACAATATGGACAAGCTATTCCCTATTTGAATGGCTACAAGGGGAAAAACCGCAAGTTCAGCAACACCGATTGGTATCAATTGGGTTTTGCCTATTTCAAGCAAAACGATTATGAAAATGCCATCAATCAGTTTAATAAAATCATAGAAGGCAAAAACGCGGTCGCACAAAATGCCTATTATCACTTGGCGCAAGCCTATCTGAAACTCGATAAAAAGCAAGAAGCACGTAACGCATTCCAGTCGGCAAGCAACATGAATTTTAATCCGAAAATCCGTGAAGAGTCTACCTTAAATTACGCTAAATTGAGTTATGATATCGGAAATATTTACCAAAATGTACAACAGGTTTTGGCAGATTTTATCAATCAATATCCCAAACATCCCGAAACCAAAGAAATGGAATTGTTGCTTTTGGATTCGTACGTTACTTCGAAGAATTATGTGGATGCACTCAATTTTTTAAAGAAAAACAACAAAGCAGAAACCCGCGTGGTGTATCAGAAAGTTACTTTTTTGCACGGAGTTGAATTATTTAATGAAAATAAGTTGCCACAAGCCTACGAACTTTTCAATCAATCCATCGGCGAGTCGCGCGACCCGGTTTATCTGGCCAGAGCTGTTTTTTGGAAAGCCGAATCTGACTACCTGAACCGCAAATGGGATGCCGCTTTGGACGGTTATCTCAAATTTTCAGTACTTCCGCAGGCCAATCTAACCCCCGAATTTAATAATATCTATTACCAAATCGGGTATGCTTATTTTCAATTAAAAAACTATGAGAATGCCGCAGAAAATCTCTTGAAATACCTGTCGCAAAGCGGTTTGGATGCTGACAAAAAGGGCGATGCGCACCTTCGTTTGGGCGACAGCTACTACGCGCTTACCAAATATTGGTTGGCTTTGGAGCAATACAACCAAGCCATCGCGCTTAACATACCGGATACTGATGTGGCTGAATTTCACAAAGCACTGAGTTACGGATTGCTCGATAGGAATGACAGCAAAATAGAATCCTTGCTAAAAATCATCAATTCATACCCCAAATCCGTTTTGCGAGATGATGCGATGTACGAACTCGGCAATATATATTTGAATACCAAACAAACTGATTCCGCCATCGAAACTTACGATTTGTTGATTTCTGGTTACCGGATGAGCAGTTATGTCCCAAAAGCCATGCTCAAAAAAGCTTTGATTTATTTCAATAATCAACAGAATGAAAAAGCAATCGCAGTTTATAAAAAGATAGCAACCGATTTTCCAAATACGCCCGAAGCACAACAAGCGGTTTCCGGTGCCAGATTGGCTTATGTTGAGTTGGGAAGAGGTGCCGAATACACCGATTGGGCCAAGACACTCAATTTTGTCAATCTGTCTGATATGGAAATCGAAAACACGCTGTTCGAATCGGCTGAAAAACGATTTGCAGATCAAAATTATCCAAAGGCGATGGATGCGTATGCGTCCTATTTGAGCCGTTTTCCGAATGGAATCCACGCTCTGAGAGCCAACGCGCGTTTGGCTGATTATTTTTACGAGAAAAAGGAGTTTCTTAAATCTGTCCCGTTTTTTCAAAACATAATCAACAAAGGGCAAAATGAATTTACAGAAGATGCGCTGGCCAAACTCTCAAAGGGATATTTAGAACAATCAGATTGGAGCAAGGCTCTCGAAAACCTTAAAAAATTAGAGACTTCGGCGCAAACTTCTGACAATATTATTTTTGCCCAAGCAAACATCATGAAAGCGGCAATGTCCTTAGGCAATACGCAGGAAGCACTAAACTATGCAAACAAAGTATTAGAAAACAGCAAAGCAGATGCAAACGCCAAAACCGATGCAAAAATTTTGCTGGCCAGAAACGCTTTTGCAACCGGAAAGGATGATTTGGCAAAAAAATATTTTACAGAATTGGAAAATTCCAAATCGGGCTCGGTGGCATCGGAAGCTTTGTATGTAGCCGCTTTCTATAAAAATAAAGACAAGCAATATGAGGCATCCAACAAACTTATCCAAAAGTTGGCGAAAGACTATGCCGGATATAAAGAAACCGGTGTGAAAGGATTGATCTTGATGGCAAAAAATTTTGATGCACTCAACGATGCTTTTCAGGCAACTTTCATACTCGAAAATGTGATTCAAAATTTTGCTGATTATCCTGTTGCGGTCAATGAAGCAAAATCCTTGCTCGATTCCATCAAGAAAAAAGAAGAAGAAAGGAATTCCTCTATCGAAAACGAAAAAAACTAACAGACTATCCATGATGACCCGACACGTTTTTTACGGCCTGATTATATTCATTTTTTGCACGACGTTGACTTTTGCACAAGTCAAACCGGAAGAGAAAAAGAACATGGAAACCGAAATCATCCGGGTAGAAAAACCCTATGTACCCACGCTTCAGGAAGTCACCAAACTTCGCGAGTTGCCTGTTTCTGACTCGATGAAAATCGAAAAAAGAAAGATTTTATACCAATTCCTAAACTTTCCTGTGGCTTCTACTTTTGTTCCTGCCAAAGCCAAACCGACCGCTCCGCCCAGGCCCAAACGCGAGAAACTTTACAGCCATTTTGCCTCGTTGGGCATCGGGAGTTTTGGCAATGTGGATGGCAATTTCTACGGAAATTGGGATTTGAGCAGGCAACAGAGTTTGTCTTATTACCTAAACCATCTTTCTTCGCAGGGAGGCATCAGCGGTATCAAATTGGATGATAAATTTTATGATACCCAAATTGGAGCCGATTTTATCAATGAAGAACGCGACCGTATGCAATCGGCTTATTTCAAAGTGCAACACCAAAACTACAATTGGTATGGATTGCCAAATCTGACTTTGCCTTCCGAAGCCATCGACACGATTGACGAATCGCATACCTATTTTGGCATCGCTGCCGGAGGTGAATTACTTTACAGCGAATCTCCTATTGAAAAAATCAATGCCGCTTACCAAGGTTTTTTTGACGATTTTAGCAGTTCGGAACACAACCTGAAAGGCTCCATTGATTTTAACCTGCATGTGTCCGATTATCTTTTGCATCACCGGGTGGTTTTGGATTATTTGAACGGAAGTTTCGACCGCAATTTCGACAATACCACCGAGCTTTCTTACAACATCGTTAACATTGGGTACACACCAACTTATCAATACGATTTTGGCAATGTTTCAGCCGAATTGGGTCTGTCCCTTTTCTATAGTACCGATACCGACAACAACGACAACAGTTTTTACATTTACCCGAAAATCAGGGCATCTTACCGCCCTGCCGGTGATATTATCTGGCTTTATGGCGGTTTGGAAGGCGGATTGCATCAAAACAGTTATTATCAATTCGTGCAAAACAATTTCTTCGTTTCTCCAACCCTGATTATCAAACCGACCGACAATCGGTATGATTTATACGCGGGATTGAAAGGAAAAGTTACCTCGCAAATTTCGTATAACGTCAAAGCAGCTTACCGAAAAGACCACGACAAAGCTTTGTATAGGCTCAATCAACTGAACTCTATCGACCCAACCGAAGGCTACCAATACGGCAATTCGTTTGAGGTGGTTTATGATAATATTGAAACTTTTACTTTCTCGGGAGCTTTGCAAGCCGATTGGAAACCGTTTAATTTGCTTTTGCAAGCTGAATTTCTCGATTATTCGACCGATAGAGAACAAGAAGCATGGAATTTACCCGATGTAAAAATCACTTTCAAAGGAGATTATCAGTTTGACACCAAATGGAAATTTGGCGCGGAAATATTTTACGTGGGTGAACGATTTGATTTGTTTCAATCCAAAGACGTAAACTTTCCGACTCAAAAAATCACCTTAGACAGCTACTTAGATATCAATCTTCGAGGCAATTATCAATACAGCTCGCAACTTTCTTTTTTCGGGAAGATCAATAACTTAACCGGGCAAGATTACGAACGATTCACCAATTTTGAAGTGCAGGGAATTCAGGTGATGGCCGGTGCGGCCTATAAATTTGATTTTTAAGCCAAGGCTCAGTTTTATTAGATTTTGTAAAGCGTAGTTGTTCTCTGCATCGACTTTCTTACTTTTGAGGTATCACAATCCGCAACCTATGTTTTCCGTCTTGATCCCGGTCTATAATGTCGATGTTTTACCCCTTGTCCAGCTATTGCACAAACAGGCAAAATTGCTTGCTGTAGATTTCGAAATCATCGTTTGCGATGATGGCTCAACGGATGAAAAACTTTTAAGTTTGAATCGGAATGTGGCAAATTTGGAAAAGGTTGTTTATTTGGAAAACTCCGAAAACAGTGGCCGGCTCGCTACCCGAAATCGTTTGGCCGCCTCGGCTCAATACCCGTGGCTACTGTTTTTAGATGCAGATGTGCTTCCGGCTGGTGAACATTTTTTAAACCGTTACCTGATTTATTTCAGTCAATTTTTTGATGTGGTAATGGGTGGATTTTCATATCCGCAAGCTAAACCGGAGAGTCAATTTTCGCTGCGTTGGGAATTTGGCAGAAAGCGCGAATCTGTCTCGGCGCGTGAACGAAACCGGTTTCCGTACCGGGTTTTTATTTCGGCCAATTATCTTATCCGGAAAGCGGTTTACATTGATTTGTTGTCACAACTAAAAACACCGTCTTACGGCTCGGATAATTTGATAGCTTCTGAATTTTTAAAACATAAAACCCCAATTTTGCACATTGACAATCCGGCGATTCATTTAGGCTTAGAAAACAACAAAGTTTTTCTCAAGAAAAGCAGGGAAGCCATTGAATCGCTTTTACTGTTTTACCAAAACAACCCGGATTTTAAATCTCAAAATAAATTATACCACACTTTTCTGACAGTTAAAAAGTTAAGAATGATCAAGTGGGTTGACTTTGTGTTTTGTATCAATCGAAAACAATTGGAAAAGAATCTATTGGGAAAAAACCCATCCTTGCTACTGTTTGATTTATACCGGTTGGGATATTTTTGTAATATATATTATTAAAACCTATGCCTTTTTTTTCAGTCATCATTCCGCTGTACAACAAAGAAAAGTTTATCAAAAGAACAATAGAAAGTGTCCTGAACCAGTCTTTTGGTGATTTTGAGTTGCTGATTATCAACGATGGTTCTACAGACCGGAGCGAAGCGATTGTCCAATCTTTTTCAGACCAAAGAATACGTTATTTTTTAAAAAAAAATGAGGGCGTTTCAGCAGCAAGGAATTTTGGAATTAATCAATCCAAAACATGCTATATCGCCTTTATCGATGCTGACGATTTTTGGGATGCAGATTTTCTGAATCAGATGAAACAGCTTATTGAATCTTTTCCAGATCAAAATGTTTTTGCATCGGCGATTAAATTAAAAACTCCGCGACGTGTTTTTACAGCCCGGTATTCGATTGATAACAAGGATAAATTAACTGTGGTTAACTATTTCAAAGCCAGTATGAAACATACTGTCTTGAGTAGCTCATCGGCAGTTTTTCATCAAAAAGTGTTTAAAAAAGTGGGTGTTTTTGATGAGACAATAAAAAACGCAGAGGATACCGATATGTGGATACGCATCGGCTTAGAAAATAAAGTTGTTTTTTTGAATATGCCATTGGCAACTTATGTTCTCGACTCTCAAAGTTTGTCTCATCAGTCCAAAAACTATCATTTGCTGACCGATTTTAAAAAGTTTGAAGCAGATGAAAAGTCAAATCGTTTGCTGAATAAATTCTTGGATTACAACCGCTTTTCGATGGCAGTTAAACAGAGGCTTATCGGAGACAATGAAGCCTTCGCGAAGACCATAGAAAAAATTGATGTTGAAAATTTGAGTTTAAAAAGAAAAATCATTTTAAAATTGCCGGTTACGGTGTTAAGCCTGTTTGTTCTATTGAAAAATGCAGCAGCTCAGTTTGGTTTAGGAAACTCGGTTTTTAAATGATTTAAACGATTCGAAATCACGTATGTAATCAGCTTCCTCAAAAATTTCGGAAGCCAAAACTAAGCAAACCGAGCCGGAAGAAAAGTTTTCCAATTCGCGCCAAACCCCTTGTCGGATCAACAAACCGAAATTGGGACGGTTCAGATGAATTTTCACTTGTTCTTGTCCATCGTTCAAGACCACATCAAAACTCCCGGATACGGCAATTAAAATTTCGAGTTGTTCTTGATGTGCATGGCCACCTCGGGTAGCTCCGCTTGGCACATCGTAGAGGTAATAGACCCTTTTGCAGTCAAAGGGGATGATGTTTTTTTCCACGACAGAAATATTTCCTCGCGGGTCATGTATTTTGGGAAGTTCGATGCTTTTAACAAGTCCGTTGAGATAAGTTTCAGTCATATTTTTGGTCTGAAAATTCATTTGAAATGGTTTGATAGTCTCTGATTCCATTCAATCCGATGATAAATTTAGGTTTTATTTCTTTCAATGAGATAAATTTCTTCCGACTCAAAAAGAAAATATATTTAACTAATAAAACATAGGAAAAAATACCAAACCGCTTTTGATGGCCAGCCATTTTTGCATAAATTTTGCGGTCAGATTCTAGTTCATCGCTTGAAGTAACCGATGCGTGGATCACGATGGTTTCCGGATGGAAAAGTACACTCAATTTCTTGTGAAAAGCCGCGCGCAAAAAGAAAAATGTCTCTGAATCTTCAAATTGCGCACCCAAGCCAAAATGTTCGTTGTAGCACAATTGAGATTTTCTGATATCGGCTGTTTTGAAAGCAACTTCGATGGATAGCACTTTTGTTAATTGTTTGATGTTTAGTTTATTTTGTGTCTTTGGATAGTCCCAAAACAATTTGCCTTCGGTAGTTTCTGTTCGGAAATTCAGCACGGAAGCATCAGGGTTTTTATTGAACGTCTCCACAATTTTCGCATCAAAACCTGCTTTGTAAACCACATCATCATCAGCAATCAGGACAATTTTTTTGACGGCGTTTTTCAGGGCCAAGTTCCTGCTTTTCGACAAGCCTTTTTCTGCCGAATTGATGACGCGGATAGTTGAGAAGCCCGAAATTAAATCCTGCTTTACGGATGTTTGGTTGATTATCAAAATATTAAATTGTTGATAGGGCGCAAACGGAAACATCCGTTCCAAAAACGAAAAATCGGTTTGGTTTTGGGTGGAAACCAAAATTTCTAAATCGGATGTTTGATAACGGTCAGCCAATTTGTCTGTATATTTGGTCAAAGATACTAAACAAGGCGTAATGCGGATACTCTTGGTCGGCGAATACAGCAGGTTGCACAACTCACTCAAAGAGGGATTGCTTCGATTGGGACAGGAAGTGGTGCTTGTTTCGGCGGGTGACAACTTTAAGAATTATCCATCCGACTTTTCGTATGCGCCGGTGTTGTTTTCCCAAAATATTTTTTTTGTGGTTTTGAAAAAAGTGGTTTTCAGATTGACGGGAATCGATTTGTCCATGCTCGAAACTGCGATTCGTTTTTGGTTGTTGTTGCCCAAACTCAAAGATTTTGACTGTGTGCAACTCGTCAATTCAAACGCCATTGAAACATTCCCCGGTTGGCAAATCAAGCTTTATAAAAGACTATTTAAGCAAAATAAAAAAATCTTCTTGCTCATCTGTGGAGACGAAACGCCCGTGGTGGAAATACAACTGCAAAACAAACTGAAACGTTCTGCATTGACACCTGTTTTGGAAAATCCTGAAATAAAAAATAAATTCAAATACAGCCTCAAATATGTAACCAAACCTTATCGCGACTTGTTCACTTTTGTTCAGAAAAGCGTCAATAAGATGATAGTTTCTGATTTAGATTATTTGCTTCCAATGAAACAAACGGCCTATGAAACTTTTTTAATTCCGAATCCCGTCAACGTGGATGTTATAAAGCATGAGACCTTAAAAATGGAAGGTAAAATCGTTATTTTTCACGGAATCAATCGAATAAACTATCTCAAAAAAGGCAACTCATATTTTGAAGAAGCACTCGATATCATTCTGAAAAAATATATCAATCAAATCGAAATTATTGTTGCCGAAAGCCTGCCTTATGCCTGTTACATTCATGCATACAACTTGGCGCACCTGGTTTTAGATCAAGTGTACGCTTACGATCAAGGTTATAACGCGCTTGAAGCCATGGCAAAGGGGAAAGTGGTTTTCACCGGTGCAGAAACGGAGTTTATGGAACACTATAGGCTCTCGGAGCGAGTAGCGGTTAACGCGGTTCCGGATGTGGGTTCATTGGTAAAAGAACTTTCATTCTTGATTGAAAACCCAGAGGAAATAATCTCGATGGGAAAGCGGGCACGTGCTTTTATCGAAAAAGAACACCACTATTTGATTATCGCACAACGGTATTTGGATGCATGGGAATAAACTTTGACAATGCAATTACCCAAAACACTACGATTTCTTTTTAATCTCCACTTTTTCGGCAAAATATTCAGAAAAATCTTTCAGGCTTTCAGACATTTCGTGGTTGTCAGTAGCTCGGTGTATGGTGTCTGCTAACGATAACAGGGTTTGGTGAATAAAAATATTCATGTCCGTGACGGGCATATCTTTGGTCCAAAGATCGATGCGCATGGTTTGTTTTTCTTTAGGTTCCCAAACAGACAGGATAAAAGCTTTGGCCGATTGGTCATAAATGCCGCCATCTGTGGCAGACCAACGGATGTCGTCAGGAACTTTGTTTTCGTCCAAAATAATCGATAAGGTGATGTCGGATGTGTTGTTCATGGTTTTAAGGGCTTGAATTTCGATTTTTCAAACAAGGTTTGTGCGTCGAGGTCTAATAATTCCTGCAAAGATACCGGATTATTTTTCATAAACGAATCGACAATCCGCCAACCGAGGTATTGCCCAATCCGCCCGGGCGAATCTTGATCTATTTCCAAATAAAACTTAGAAAATGGCGCAGGATTTATAAAGCGTTCAGTTATTGTGCTGTCTGTGCTGTACAACATTTCCCTATCGATAAAATACAGCCAAATGTAAGTTTCATTTTCCTTTGCCCACTCCAATTCTTCTTTGCGATAACCCAATTTTGTTGCATCCGGTTTGTCAGGCAAAAACAAATCAACTAAATAATAAACTTTTCCCCAATAAATCATTTGCGACAGAAAAGTACGATCGGGTTTTTGTTTGATAAGCCGTTGTGCGTTTTCAGCAGCCACATCTACCGAGAGGTTTTCTTTCTTCAGGTTGTAACTTAAATACCTTGGAATCCCTTCGTAAAACGGATGTTTTGAGCCCAAATAAGTGTCGAGTGATAGGAGCAAAAGGCTGTCAGTAAGGATGACTTTGTTTGTATAATCGACCTCAGAAATCACGGTGACAATTTGTGGGGTTTTTACTTCAGAAAAATAAAACTTTCGATGTTTGTATAAGTCGGCCAATTCTTTTTTTTGCATTTCAAAATCCCCAAAAACACTGTCCACATTTTTGTATAAAGATTGAAAAAGAGTGTCTTTTATTTTGTTTGTCCAAACGCTGTCCGGATATTGTTTGGGAAACAAATACGGATATTTTGTTTTGAGGAAAGGTATATCAGAAGGCTTTGCAGTGGCAAACTCCCTGTCAAATCGATGGATTTGAAGCTCGATGGGGATAGCATCGATGGCTTTCCGGTTTGAATCTTCATTTTTGCAGGAAATTAAACAAGCAAAAATTAAAAAACAAAGTGCAATTTTTTTCATTTTGATAAAATTGAATATACTGTTAACTCCAAATGCCGAAGTTCATTTTACAAATCCGTATCTTTGGATGCAAATATAATCCACTCAAATCGGAAGTTTTCATGAATGCCCAAAAGATTACAGAATACATAAAAAATTGGTTAATCGATTATGTGAAAAAATCGGGTGTGGAAGGTTTTGTTATTGGCATTTCCGGCGGTATAGATTCGGCAGTTACCTCTTCGCTTTGTGTGGCAACAGGCCTACCTACAATTTGTGTGGAAATGCCCATTCACCAACCGGAAAGCCACGTGAGCAGAGCAAGGGAACACATCAACCAACTGAAAGAAAGATATCCGAATGTGAGTGATTTTAAGGCGGAATTGACCCCGGTTTTTGAAGCATTCAAAGGGCTTTTTTCGCACTCAGAATACGACCCTTTGCACGAACATACCTTGGCTAACACCCGTTCACGCTTGCGGATGATGACGCTTTATCAATTGGCGGGGATGAACCGCTGTTTGGTAGTCGGAACGGGCAATAAAGTGGAAGACTTCGGTATCGGATTCTACACCAAATATGGCGATGGAGGGGTGGATGTGAGCCCGATTGCAGATTTGCTCAAATCTGAAGTCTATGCCTTGGGCAAATATCTCAACGTGCCCGAATCCATTCTGAAAGCCAAGCCCTCCGACGGGCTTTTTGCCGATGACCGAAGCGATGAAGACCAAATCGGGGCAAGTTATGACGAGCTCGAATGGGCAATGGCGCAGGATGAAAATGGCCGAACGAAGGAAGAATTTTCGGGTAGGAAACAAGAAGTTTTTAAGATTTATCAACAGTACAACCGTGCCAACCGGCACAAAATGAATCCGATACCGGTTTGTGTAATTCCATCTGAATACAAATAAATTTTGAAAAGCGAACGCATCATTTTAGGCATAGACCCGGGAACAACCATCATGGGATTCGGATTGATTTCCGTGACCGGAAAGACAATGAAGTTTTTACAGTTGAACGAGTTACAGCTCAAAAAATACGATGATCATTACCTGAAACTCAAAATAATTTTTGAGCGGACTATTGCTTTAATCGATCAATATCACCCGGATGAAATAGCCATAGAAGCTCCTTTTTTTGGAAAAAACGTGCAGTCGATGCTCAAGTTGGGTCGTGCCCAAGGGGTCGCCATGGCAGCCGGGCTATCAAGGCAAATCCCCATCACAGAATATTCACCAAAAAAAATAAAAATGGCAATCACCGGTAATGGAAACGCGAGCAAAGAGCAAGTTGCCAAAATGTTGCAAAGTTTATTGGCCTTAACTTCTCTTCCTAAAAATTTGGATTCCACCGATGGTTTGGCTGCTGCGGTTTGTCATTTTTACAATTCAGGTAACGAAAATGTGGGCGCAAAATATACCGGGTGGGAGGCTTTTGTAAAGCAAAATCCGCTGAAAGTAAAAGAATAAATCGGTGAAATGTATTTTATTTTGTTGTGAAATATTTTAAATAAAAAAAACTGAGTTTCATTTTAAATCTTTTCAAAAGTCTATTCATGAATTTGATTCTTCTCCTCTTTTCCGTTTTTCTCCCACCAACCGATTCAATTTTTCAATTTTAGGCACGATCACATATTGGCAATAAGGCTGTTCGGTGTTTAAATCAAAATAGTTGAAATGCTCTTTTTCTGCTTGATAAAAAACCTCAAAAGGTGTTATTTCAGTCACGATAGGCAGGCTAAACACATGGTTTTCTTCGAGTTGACGAATATATTCCAAAGTTGTGTTTCTTTGTGTTTCGTCGTGATAAAATACCCCTGAGCGATATTGTGTCCCGATATCGTGTCCCTGCCGGTTGAGAGCAGTTGGGTCGTGGGTGGCAAAAAAGATTTGCAACAAGTATTCAAAGACAACCAAAGATGGATCGAAAGTTATTTGTACGGCTTCCGCATGTCCGGTTCGGCCACTGCAAACTTCTCGATAACAAGGGTTTTTGATGTGCCCGCCCGTGTATCCCGGCACTACCGAAAGCACGCCTGTTACCCGTTTTAAAACGGCCTCCGTACACCAAAAACAACCTCCTGCAAAAGTAGCGATGGAATGGGTATTATTCATCTTAATCATTTTAAAAATATCTATTCAGATAGCTATCGGAGCAAATCATTGCATCATCAAATCATCAAAATACTTTTCAATTTTTTCCGCTGTTGGTTCGGCATTTTTGATGCAATCACCTACCGATACACCGCCACGGTAGTTGCCGCTAAGGAAAATTCCGGGATTGTTGGCTTCAAACGTATCAAAGTATTTTTCGGTTTCGACATAACCAAGATTGTATTGTGGGATGGCTTTTGCCCAAAACCGAGTTGTTTTGAAAACCGGTTTTCCACTTATTTTCATAATACTTTCAAATTCTTCCTGAACACGGGCAAAGAGTTTCTCTCGGTCTTCCTTGATGATTTCCGGATTGCGCATGCCTCCGACAAAAAGCGTGAAAGCCGCGTGTTGGGTATCCGATCGATTGGTGAAAATAACCGAACTCCAAACTGCACCGAGGAAAGATTTTTTTTCTTTTTCGGGTATCAAAAAACCAAAACCGTCGAGGGGCTGCCCAATCACTTCCTTTGGATAAACCAAATAACAAACCAAGACTGGCGGATATTCGATTTTACTGAAAACTGCATCGATGCTTGCATCAAATTTTGACAGTAGTTTGTTGATGCCATAAGGTGGGATGGTCGAAAGTACCGCATCCGATACAAGAGTATATTTTTTTCCATCCGTCATATAAGTCACAATAAATTTATCATCTGACGATTTCTCTACCGAGATGATTTCACTATCAGTCAACACATGATTACCTAGATACTTTGCCAATGCCAATGGCAAGGTTTGCATTCCATTTCTGAAAGACAACATCTTGGCACTTTGTTTGGATACTTCAGCTCTTTTTTTTCGTTCTTTGGCACTCTTGAATGCACCAATCATCAGGCCACCGTATTTTTCTTCTAAGGCATACAGTTTGGGAAAGGCTGAAGCGACACTTAGTTTTTCTGGCCTACCTGCATAGACACCTGCTACAAAGGGATTGATGGCGTAGTCCAAAAACTCTTGCCCCAATCTGCGTTTGACAAAATCGGCGATGCTTTGGTAGTATCCGTCATTTGACCTGCCTACAAATGGTTCTTTGAGCAATCTGAATTTGGCAGCGACCGAAAAGAGCTTGGTTTGCAAAAATCCTTTGAGTGAAGTCGGCAATGCATGCAATTGATTGTTCCGCAATATATATCGTTTGTTGCCTTCTTCATTGGCATAAATCATCTCCGATTCCAGTCCGAGTTCAGTGACCAATTGCCCGATGAGCGGAACGGTTTCGAGCAGGCTGTTGGGCCCGCGGTCAAACAAAAAGCCTTGCTCGTGTACCGATTCCATGGCACCGCCCGGTTGGTTGTTTTTTTCGATGACAGTCACATCAAAGCCTTTTTTTTGAAGTAAATAGGCGGTGGTCAATCCCGAAATGCCTGCACCTAAGATGGTTATTTTTTTGTTCATGGTAAAAAGACACAATAAATTTTTAATTATACATCGAAAAATATGCTAAGGTTGCACAGCGACAACCTCTATTTCGATGAGTGCTCCGGCAACGAGCGCGGATGCAACAAAGGTAGTCCTTGCGGGTTTGTTAGGGAAATATTGTTTGTAAATTTCGTTAAACGCTTCAAAATCTTGAATATCAGAAAGTATAACGGTGCATTTAACGACATGGCTTAAGCCGGATTGATTTTGTTCCAAAACAGCCTTGATATTTTCTATGGTTTGGCGCGTTTGTACCTGAATTCCGCCCACCACCCATTCGCCTTTGTTTTGATTACGTCCGATTTGACCCGACAAAAACAACAAATTATCGACTCGGACCACCTCTGAATATGGCGTGTTTTGACGATTGGGTTCCTGTGATTTTATAAAATTGACAGTAGCCGATTGATGCGCAATGGAATTGATTACTATCAAGCTTAATAAAAACGAAATTAGAAAAATTAATGTATATTTCATCTGTTGATATTTATTTCTTTTTAAAAGGTCAGATGTAATTCGCTAATCAACATTTCGGTTGGTATCCAAAATTGTTATGGCTCATTTCATATGTTTAATTTTTAGGTTTATTTTATATACACAAAATAATACATAAATTTAGCAAATTTTTTTTATGAACCGACAAGAACAATTTATCCAAACCATCCAAAGTGGATATCTTTTTAAAGGCGATTGCATCGTGTTGGGAAAAGCGATGCTCGACGGAGTTACAAATCCGGAAGCTACGGTTTCTGTTCCACTTAAAACGTTAAACAGGCACGGTTTGATAGCCGGAGCTACCGGAACCGGCAAGACGAAAACATTACAGATTTTGTCGGAGCAATTGTCTGAAAAAGGGATTCCTGTCCTGATGATGGATATCAAAGGTGATTTGAGCGGAATTGCACAAGCCGCCGAATCGAATCCAAAAATTGAAGAACGCCATAAAACGATCAATATACCGTATCGGGCGAGTAGTTATCCTGTTGAACTGCTTTCTTTGTCCAAACAACCTGGTGTGCGGTTGCGCGCCACAATTTCCGAATTCGGCCCAGTGTTATTTTCTAAAATACTGGGTTTGAGCGATGCACAGTCCGGAATCATTTCAATAATTTTTAAATATTGTGATGACAACAAATTGCCTTTACTCGATCTAAAAGACCTTCGCAAAGTATTGCAATATGCCACCGAAGAAGGAAAGACAGAACTGGAACGCGAATACGGGCGGATATCCACTGCCTCTACGGGTGCTATTTTACGGGAAATTGTTGCACTTGAACAACAGGAAGCAGATTTGTTTTTTGGGGAACGTTCTTTTGATGTAAACGATTTGTTGCGCATCGACGACCAAGGCAGGGGGTATGTCAACATCATTCGTTTGACCGACATCCAAGACCGCCCACAGTTGTTTTCAACCTTCATGTTGAGTTTGCTAGCAGAGATTTACAATACTTTTCCGGAGCAAGGCGATTCGGGCAGGCCGGAATTGGTGATTTTCTTGGACGAGGCGCATTTGATTTTTAATGAAGCTTCAGGGGCGTTGCTCAATCAAATCGAAAATATTGTCAAACTCATCCGCTCCAAAGGAGTTGGTTTATATTTTGTCACCCAAAACCCGACCGATGTGCCGGATGCGGTTTTGAGCCAATTGGGATTGAAAATTCAGCACGCGCTCAGAGCGTTTACCGCCAAAGACCGAAAAGCCATCAAGCTGACCGCAGAAAACTATCCGATTTCTGAGTTTTACAAAACCGACGAGGTACTCACCTCGTTGGGCATCGGGGAAGCTTTGGTATCTGCGCTCAACGAAAAGGGGATACCGACTCCACTTGCCGCCACCATGCTCAGAGCTCCTCAAAGCCGGATGGACGTGTTGGCTTCGGATGAAATCAGCCGGTTGATTGCTCAATCCAAGTTGGTAGCTAAATACAACGAAACCATCGACAGGGAAAGCGCTTACGAAATCTTAAACGATAAAATAGACCGGGCAAGGCAAATAGCAGAGGAAGAAAATAGACGCGAAGAAACCAACAACCGGAGAACAACCTTTCCTTATGAAACCGGTGGTACAAGGCGACGATCGACCGCAGCAAACCCCATTACCAAATTGCTGACTAGTGCAACCTTTATCAGAGGTGTTTTTGGGGTATTGTCAAAAGTCTTGCGGAAGTAATACTAAAAACCGGACTGTTGAGTTTTAAATTTTAACTATGTTTGCCAAACAATTTATTTAACAATTACTGAAAAACAGTTATGAGGGCTCTAAAAAAGATTTTTATTCCATTTTTTTCAATCTTGTTGCTGTTGGTTGCTTGCCAAAAAGATGAAACATTTGTCATCCGCAATGGGCAAGTTGGGAAAATAACTAAATACACAAAAATCAAACAGTTGGGTTCGTTGTTTCCGAATGATTCTATCGTTAATTTGTTTGCGGCAAGCAATACCAATGTTCCGGGTGTGGTACAGATTTATGAAAAGGGCGGAAAAAAATTACTCGAAATAACCCCTTCAAAATATGCTGATGACGGACAAGGGATTAGTTATATTCAAATTTTAGATGAGCGTTACAAAACCGAAAAAGGGCTTTCATCAAAAAGCACATTTAAAGATTTTGAAAAAAAATACACCATCTCAAGCATCGAAAACATGATAAACAATGTGATGGTTTCCTTTCAGGGATATGATTTTTACATTGTCATCAGCAAGGATGAATTGCCGAACGAATTGCGATTTGACAACAAATCAAAAATCGACAAACTACAAATTCCTGACAATGCAAAAGTCAAATATTTTAATGTGAGTTGGTAAACCGATTAAAATATGCCAATTCGTGGACTCGTCACCATATTACTTCTTGTTTTGTCCAATATCTTTATGACATTGGCATGGTATGGGCACTTGAAATTTAAGGAACTAAAGTGGTTTGAAAACCTCGGTTTGATAGCTATTATATTCATCAGTTGGGGGCTTGCTTTGTTTGAGTATTTTTTTCAAGTACCCGCCAACCGCATCGGGTTTAAAGAAAACGGTGGCCCGTTTACCTTACTTCAATTGAAAATCATTCAGGAAGTTATCACCCTGCTTGTTTTTGTGGTTTTTTCGATGATTTTTTTCAAAACCCAAACCTTTAAGTTGACTCATTTCATCGGTATGATTTTTTTGATTTTGGCTGTTTATTTCATATTTAAAAAAAATTAAAATGTCTGTCAACAAACCTTTTATCCAAAGAAAACCCTTCATAGTCCCAACAGATGACGGCAAATTGATAGCCGAGCATTTCGGTTTGGCCTCCGATGGCAATTCAAACCTGAGCATCGCTTATATGGAAGCACCTCCGGGCTGGAGCGAACCTTTTCAAATGCCTGATTTTGATGAATATACGATAATTTTAGAAGGTAAAAAACAATTTATCATCAATGGTGAAACCATTGTTTTGCATGCCGGTGAGTCGATTTATATTCCCAAAAATACCCGTGTACAATATGCCAACCCGTTTGACCAACCCGTGAAATATGTTGCCATCTGCAAACCTGCTTTTTCGATAGATGCTGTACACCGCGAATCCCAAATTTAAAAAAAAATGAAACCTACACTCTTGATTATGGCTGCCGGAATGGGAAGTCGATACGGCGGATTGAAACAAATGGACGGTTTTGGACCGAATGGCGAAACCATCATGGAATACAGTATTTTTGACGCTGTTAGATCTGGATTTGGCAAAGTCGTTTTCGTGATACGCGAAGATTTTTCAAACGAATTTAAAGCCTTTATCGAACCGAAAATCCAAGGGAAAATAGAATTTGACTATGCCTATCAGTCGATGAATGTATCGCAATATGGTTTTGATTTTCCCGATAGAAAAAAACCTTGGGGTACAGCTCACGCGATACTTGCTGGGAAAGAAGTTGTTCATGAGCCCTTTTGTGTCATTAATGCGGATGATTTTTACGGGAAAGAAACCTTTGAAGTCATGGCGGAATTCTTGATTCGAGAAGCACGGCCAGATTTCTTCAATTTGGTTGGGTTTCGTTTGGGGAAAACCCTGTCCGAATTTGGCTATGTTTCCAGAGGTATTTGCGAATTTGACTCTCACAACAACATCGCAGGATTTAAAGAGCGGACTAAAATATACAGTCAAGACGGCAATATCGTTTTTGAGGAAAATGAACAAAAGCTTTCGCTTGCGGAAAATACTTTGGTTTCGATGAATTTCTGGGGATTCACTCCCGATGTTTTTGATTACATTGAGCAGCAATTCAAACTGTTTTTATCGCAACTTGAACCCGACTCCAAAGCCGAGTTTTTTATCGCGCTTTTTGTGGAATCGCTTATCCAGAAACACAAAGCCACTTTCAAAGTCATCCCGACAGAGAGCGAATGGTTTGGCGTGACTTATGTGGAAGACAAACCTTGGGTGCAACAGCAAATCAACCAACTCATCGACCGTCAAGTATATCCGAAGAGTTTGTGGGAGTGATGATTTGATGATGCAATGACTGATTATTGGCGATTTTGAGGACGATGTTAAGTTAACAATCTATTGGTTAGTTCTTACTTCCATTAACCACAAAGGACACGAAGAAATTACGCAATGAATACAAAGAGAGACTTTTATATTTTGTTCTTTTTAGTAAAATTGTGGTTAAAGTACTAAATGATGTCCCCCTTAATAACCTGATTTATCTATTACCTCAAACACCAAAACCATGAAATTCAGAAAATCGATATTCTTCTTCTTTTGTTGCAACCTCACAGTTTCGACTGTTTTGAGCCAAACCCAAAAACTACACCTAAATAAGGAAGGAACAAAACCCGTGGGTTTTTCTCAAGTGGTTGTGGCCAATCCAGGCAAAACCATTTTTCTGTCGGGGCAAGTGCCAATCGATGGTTTGGGAAAAATCAGCCCTGATTTCGAACAGCAAACCGTACAGGTTTACGAAAACATCCAAAAGGCATTGGCAACGGCTGGCGCAACTTTTGCAGATGTGGTCAAAATGCAAATATTTGTTGTTGGCTTCACGCCCAAAAAATTGGAAATCATCCAGAAAACACGGTCACGATTCATAGATAATGAACAACCTCCTGCCACAACTTTGGTTGGCGTTTCGTCATTTTTCCGCCCCGATGTCAAGATAGAAATAGACGCAATCGCGGTGGTAAACTGATTTTATGTTCAGTAAATTGGCTTATCTTTGAGTCAACCTAACATCTCATCATGAAAAAAAATGTCGTTCTTGCTTTTCTGATTTTCTGTCCGTTGAGTCGTGCTCAAAATCCGGCTTATCAAACGGTTGAAATACACATAAACGAACTGATAGACGGCACGTTGTTGTTGCCCGATGGAATCCAAAACCCGCCTTTAGCCATTCTTATTGCAGGTTCAGGACCGACCGATCGCAACGGCAATCAACCGATGTTGCAAAACAATTCTTTGAAATATTTGGCAGAAGGATTATCCAAAAAGGGCATGGCAACCTTCCGCTACGACAAGCGGATTATTAAACAAATCAAACTGAATACCATCAAAGAAGAAGACTTGCTTTTCGAAGATTTTATAGACGATGCCCAAGCGGTTATAAACTATTTCCACCCCGATTTCACCCGCGTTTTTATAATTGGGCACAGCGAAGGTTCACTCATCGGGATGGTGGCAGCCCAAGAAAATGCAGTTGGTTTTATTTCTCTTTCGGGAGCCGGTAGGCCGATTGACGATATTTTAAAAGAACAAATCGGCAAGCAAGCACCCAATTTGGTTGCAGAGTTAGATCAAAACTTCACTTTGCTCAAAGAAAAAAAAGAAATCAAAACGGTAAACCCAATTTTGGCATCCCTTTTTCGCCCTACTGTTCAGCCGTATATGCGTTCGTGGGTCAAATACAATCCGGCTGTCGAGATAGCAAAACTCAACATTCCCGTTTTAATCGTCAACGGCAACAAGGATTTACAAGTTTCTGTGCAAGATGCCGAATTGCTCGCGGCAGCTAAAACCGATGCGCAGTTGGCAATCATCGACAATATGAATCATATCTTGAAAAACATTGAAGCTGATGTGATGGAAAACCAAATGTCGTACAACAAAAAAGAGTTGCCCGTATCTGAAAAATTGATAGAAATGGTCGTTGGTTTTATTGGAAAAAATTAAATTTATAATGTGGTTATAATCTGCTTTTTAGATTTCAATTTTTTTGATATAAAAATCATTACTTTTAAGGAAGATATAAATGAAACCTACTTTTTAAGATGCCATGAATTATACACCTAACCCTTCGCGTTACGAAAAAATGTCCTATCGCCGTTGTGGCAAGAGTGGAATCCGTTTGCCGGAAATCTCTTTGGGCTTGTGGCATAATTTCGGTGGAGTCGACACCTTCGAAAACTACCGAGCCATTCTCCGGGCTGCTTTTGACGTGGGGATAACCCACTTTGATTTAGCCAACAATTATGGCCCGCCGCCCGGCTCTGCCGAAGAAAATTTCGGCATAATTCTCAAAAAAGATCTTTTGCCATACCGCGATGAGCTTATTATTTCCTCCAAAGCCGGCTACCTTATGTGGTCTGGGCCTTACGGCGAATGGGGTTCGCGCAAATACTTGATTGCCAGTTGTGAACAGAGCCTCAAACGCACCGGATTGGACTATTTCGACATCTTCTATTCGCATCGGCCGGATCCAGAAACTCCGCTGGAAGAAACCATGGGTGCGCTTGACTACCTTGTGCGTTCGGGCAAAGCACTCTATGCCGGATTGAGTAATTACAACGCCGAGCAAACCGCACGCGCATTGATTATACTCAAGGATTTAGGAACTCCTTGCTTGATTCATCAACCTAAATATTCGATGTTTGTCCGCGATTCCGAAAACGGGCTTTTGGACGTACTCGGGAAAAACGGTGTGGGATGTATTCCATTTTCGCCCCTTGCGCAAGGATTGCTCACAGACAAATATCTACATGGTATTCCGGAAGGTTCAAGAGCCGCCTTAGAACACGGGTATCTCAAAAAAGAAGAAGTAAGTGAAGCAGTCGTAAACAAAATAAAACAACTCAACGAATTGGCACAAAAACGCGGACAATCTTTGGCGCAAATGGCCTTGGCTTGGTTGCTGAAAGACGAGCGTGTCACCACGGTATTGATTGGTGCAAGCAAAGTTTCTCAACTACACGATTCACGAGGCGCATTGGAAAACAAGCATTTTTCATCGGATGAATTAAGCCAAATTGAATCAATTTTGAAATAACCTACTGCCCGAATAATCATTGAACCTGTTTTTCTATTTTCACATAGGCAAATTGACAAATTTTCAAATTATTACAATTATCTTTGACATGGAATGAAAATAGTCGAACAAATTAAATTGCCGATTGTCGCTGAAATGGAACTTTTCGAGAAGAAGTTCTTTGATTCGATGACTTCAAAAGTAGCTTTACTCAACCGGATTACCTATTATATTGTAAATCGGAAAGGCAAGCAGATGCGTCCGATGTTTGTTTTTTTGGTTTCTAAAATGGTTTCGGGAGGAGAAGTTAACGAGCGGACTTATCGCGGAGCGGCGGTGATTGAGCTTATTCATACGGCCACTTTGGTACACGACGACGTGGTTGATGACAGCAATATGCGGCGTGGTTTTTTTTCCATCAATGCACTTTGGAAAAACAAGATAGCCGTGTTGGTTGGCGATTATTTGTTGTCAAAAGGCTTGTTGTTGTCGATTGACAACGGTGATTTCGACCTGTTGCGAATCATTTCCGTAGCTGTTCGAGAAATGAGCGAAGGTGAATTGCTTCAAATCGAAAAAGCACGAGATTTGGACATTACGGAAGCGGTTTATTACAATATTATTCGTCAGAAAACCGCCACGCTCATAGCAGCTTGTTGCAGTTTAGGAGCCTGTTCGGTAAAGCCCGAATCGGAGGATGTTGAAAAAATGCGCAAGTTTGGCGAACTAATCGGGATTGCTTTTCAAATCAAAGATGATTTATTCGATTATGGACAAGAAGAAATTGGGAAACCAACCGGAATTGATATCAAAGAACAAAAAATGACCCTGCCTCTGATATATGTGCTCATCCATAGCAGTTTAGAAGATAAACGGTGGTTGATAAATTCAATCAAAAATCAAAACAAAAATAAAAAACGTGTGCAGGAAGTGATTCATTTTGTCATAGAAAAAGGAGGCTTGGATTATGCCGTAGCACAAATGCTGAAGTATCGGGACGAAGCCCTCGAAATTCTCAATACTTACCCGAGTTCGCCTCACCGAGATTCGTTGTTGTTGATGGTCAATTATGTAATTGACCGAAAGAAGTAGGCCAAGCTACAAAACAGGTAGGTATCTTAACGAACTTACGGCAATAATTGATTTAATTTACATAATGATAAAATAGAGCAACCATGAATTATTCAAATAGCAGGCGCAAGGCCATTAAAAACATTGTACTTGGAGCCGGATTGGTTGGAGTAGGCCCATTGGTCAAATTATCGGCAAATAATTTGGATGCAATCAAGCCAAATTTTGAATTGAAAGGCAACATCCGCCAATCGGTTTGCTATTGGTGTTATGAGTCGATACCACTCGATGAATTTGCTGAAAAGGCCAAAAATACGGGCATATCATCGATAGAATTATTGCGTCCGGACCAATGGAAAACGGCTGTAAAACATGGTCTCACCTGCGCGGTAGCCACAGATACTTTTGCCAGTATCACGGATGGGTTTAACAATCCCGCTAATCATCTCAGGCTGCAACAAGCTTATGAAAAGCTCATTATTCAGGCAGCAGAAAATGGCTTGCCAAATGTGATTTGTTTTTCAGGTAACCGAGGTCAGATGAACGATGCTTTTGGATTAGAAAACTGTGCCCGAGGTATAGATAAATTGGTGAAATTGGCCGAGAAACATGGAGTCACATTAATCATGGAGTTGCTCAACAGCAAGGTAAATCACCCTGATTATCAGTGTGATCACACCGAATGGGGTGTAGCACTGGTTGACAAAATAGGCTCTCCGAATTTTAAATTGCTGTATGACATCTACCACATGCAAATCATGGAAGGCGATGTGATTGCAACCATTCGGAAATATCATTCCTATATCGCGCATTACCACACGGGCGGCGTGCCGGGCAGAAACGAAATCAACGGCTCTCAGGAATTGAATTATCCGGCTATCATGCGTGCCATACTCGAAACTGGTTTTAAAGGCTATGTAGCGCAGGAATTTATCCCGGCTTATGAAGATAAAATTTTCGCTTTAAGAGAAGGTGTTTTGATTTGTGATGTGTAGTTTACTTATTTTTTAGATAGGCTCTCCATTCAAATCGGTAGTCAGCACCTCACTCATGTAGTCGAAAAATGGACGGAGTGTCATGAAATGATTGGCTACTTTGTCTGCAAAACCTTCCGAGAACACCTCCTTGTTGTCAAATTTGTGGAAGACAACAAATTGTTTGAACCGAATCAAATCGATAGCCGGATGGTTTTTGTCAAATCCTTTGGGTGCTGTTTTGATCGATTCGCCTTCAAAAGTACCATAGGTTTTTTTGAAAACGGGATTTGAAAGGATGGCTCTAATTTCGGTGTCGTCGGCTTCAAACTCTTTGCGTATGCGGAGTAAATCTTCTTTGGACGGTTCCCAAAATCCGCCGCCGACAAAAGTATTTCCTGGTTCGAGATGTAGGTAATAGCCACCGCGATAATCCGGTTTTACCCGGCTGAAAACGCCACCGAAATGAGTTTTGAAAGGAGTCTTATCCGGAGAAAACCGCACATCCCTATAAATGCGATAGACCTTTACGCTGTCTAAATGATCGTGCTTTTGAAGATTTGAGAAAATGGATTGATAAAAACTTTTAACTTCTTTTTCGTGGGTTTTAAATTCGTTTTTGTGCGCGTCAAACCATTCGCGGACATTGTTTTTCTTGAGATCGGATAGGAAATTAAATATTTCTTCGGAAAGCATATATTTTTATTTTTTGTTTTACCGTGAATTTTTAGAAATTGAAAAATTAAACTCGATGACTTGGGAGCTTTTAGCACTTATTTTAACATTAAATCATTTAAAACCAACATGCTAACAGACAATAGCTTACGGCCAACTGATTTTAAAAAATAACCATAAATCAATTTTACAGCCATTTCCTTTTTTTGAAATACAGGATCATCAGTACAAAAATAAGAAACATCACACCCAGAACTACATAATACCCATTGTGAAAAGTAAGTTCAGGCATGTTTTTAAAATTCATGCCGTAAACGCCTACGATGAAAGTCAAGGGGATGAAAATGGTAGAGATGATGGTGAGTACTTTCATCACGCTGTTCATTTTATTGCTCAGCCCGGACATGTACAAATCGGTTAGCCCGAAGAGCATATCGCGGTAGAGCTCAATCGATTCGATGATTTGAATGGTGTGGTCATATAAGTCCCTGAAATAATGAAGCGTTTCTTTTTGGATGAATTTCAGTTCCGATTTTTCAACCTGATTGACCACCTCTCTGAGTGGATAAATTGCCCTGCGAATGGTCAACGCTTCTTTTTTGAGATGTTGAATTTCAAACACCAAATCTTCAGATGGATTTTCGATTAAACTGTTTTCGAGTGTTTCAACTTTTTCGCCCAATGTCTCGATGACCAAAAAATAGTGATCAATCAGGGTATCCATCAAAACCATCAACAAATAATCTGCGCCGGAATTGCGAACACGTCCTTTTTTTGTTTCAATCCGATCGCGCACGCTGTCAAAAACATCGCCTTCATTTTCTTGAAAAGACAACACATAATTGTCGCCTAAAACAAAACTCAGATGTTCCGTGACGATATCGCCTTCTTCCGGATAGGACAACATTTTAATAACAACAAATATGCAATTTTCATATTCATCGAGTTTGGGACGTTGTCCGGTGTTGACCAAGTCTTCGAGGAGTAGGGGATGCAATTGGTAGAAATTGCCAATTTTTTGGATGGATGCCAAGTCACTCAAACCATTAACATTCAGCCAAGTGACACCCATTTTGGTCTTGCAGGGGATGCAATCATCAATCGATGCGGAAGCTTGCCTTTCGTAGCTTTCCGAATCGTAGTGGAAAATTTCTACATTCAATGGGATATGGTGTTTTTTACCCATGTAAAGCAAAGTGCCAGGTGCCAATCCGATTTTTTTGAGTCGAAAGGTGTTTTTCTTTGGATTGGGTTTCTTTTTGGGTTTCATGGGCAGTAGTGGTTTACTTTCCAAAGTTAACATTTTTATGGGATGGATGAAAAAAGTAGGATCAATTTAGCTGGTTTATTGACGTGGAGGAGCTTCGTTGAATAGCCTTTATTTTTTTAATAAATCACAACAATTGGTATGAGTAACTAAATTGATTGTACTAGTCCAAAATAGGAAAGAAATTGGTTTATACACAGGATTGCTGGCAATACAGGTTTTTGTTTTTTCCAACTTAACAAACCGAAAGTGCTTCGCAAACAGTGAAACCTAAATTCAATCGTAAATGGCCGAAAAATTAGGGTAAACGATAATTCAAGGTAATATAATTAAGATTTTTATAAAGGAATGTAAAAACGGTTAACTCGATATAAATCGAAACGGGTGCTGTGGTTTCAATGATTTAGAAAACAGTAAGACAAGAATTGGTTTTAGAATCCTAAATGCTGGTTTTTGACACAAAAACCTATTCTAAAATCAGACAAAATGAAGTATTTAGGATTAATCGAGCATAGATTTAGTTAGATTGACGTCTATCTTTTGGGGACAATCTTAAAAATCCCTTTGCCTTCGACACCTACGTACAAATAGCCATCCGGAGCTTGGCGTACACTGCGCAGTCTGCCGACACCTACTATCAAATTTTCACGGTCGGTGACTTTTTCGCCTTCCATAGTCAATCGTTCTAAATACTGAAATTTTAATGAGCCAACCAACAGGTTTCCTTTCCACTCCGGGTATTTGTCGGAGGTGACAAAGGTCATCCCGCTGGGTGCGATGGAAGGCAACCAATAGTGGATGGGTTCAACAATACCGGGTGCAGAAGTTTTATCGGAAATTTTTTTACCATCATAGTCAATTCCATAGGTGACAAGTGGCCAACCGTAGTTTTTCCCATTTTGGATGATGTTAATTTCATCACCGCCCATCGGGCCGTGCTCGTGTACCCATATTTTCCCGGTTTTGTAATGTTTGAGAATGCCTTGCGGGTTGCGGTGCCCATAAGAATAAATGGCGGTTTTGGCATTAGCAACGCCTACGAACGGATTGTCTTCGGGAACGCGCCCGTCGTCATAAAGCCTGTAAATTTTGCCGCCGTCACGGGTGAGGTCTTGTGGGTTTTGCTGATGATTTCCGCGTTCACCAATCGAGAAATAGAGATATCCGGCATTGTCAAATTCTATTCTCGAACCAAAATGCTGTCCTTTGGTTGTGTTGGGCTCAGCTTTGTAAAGTTTTTGGATATCGATCAGTGCGTCATCCTTGAGTTTTGCACGAATGATGGCTGTGTTGCCACCTTCACCTTGTCCTTCAGAGGATGCATAGCCTATATAAATCCAACCGTTTTTGTTGTAGTTTGGGTGTAATTCAATATCTAACAAACCGCCTTGGCCTTTTGCGTAAACTTTTGGGACATTTTTTACGAATATCTTTTTGCCGTTTTTGAAGTGTATCAGCTCGCCTTTCTTTTCAGTAGCCAATATGCTTCCGTCCGGAAGAAACGCCATCCCCCACGGGATTTCCATATTGGTGATGACGGGTTCGAGTGTGTAAGCAAGTTTTTCACTTTCAAAAGATTGGGCAAGTTTTGATTGGCAAGAACTCGAAATCGAGAAAACCATAAAATAAATCAGAATCGAAAAAGTTTTAGAAGAATACATATTCAGCCGGTTGAGATTGTTAACACAAATTTTGATAAAAATATTAAATTTGAGTTTTAAACAGCACAATTATTTGTTAAATAGAACCCTCAATGCATTGTGATAAATCAAATGTGTAAATGCAAGTTTCGACAGAACAAATCAAATTTTAAGGATTTATGTGATTTAAAAATTTTATCTTTGAAACCCATTAAATTAAAACAAAATGTCATCATCCATCGAACGAGTTAAATGCCTCATTTTAGGCTCCGGGCCTGCCGGATATACAGCCGCTATATACGCGGCAAGAGCTGATTTAAAACCTGTTATGTACACGGGAATGGAGCCGGGCGGGCAACTTACCACGACAACGGAAGTTGATAATTTCCCGGGTTATCCTGAAGGTATCGACGGGCCGGCCATGATGGTTGACTTCCAAAAACAAGCCGAGCGTTTTGGTACCGATGTCCGAATCGGAATGGCGACAGCGGTCAAATTCAGCAGTGAAGAAGGCGGTATTCACCAGGTCACCATCGACGGAAACAAAACAATCGAAGCTGAGAGTGTTATCATTACCACGGGTGCAACGGCCAAATATCTCAACTTGCCAAGTGAACAAAGATTGCGGGGTGGTGGGGTTTCAGCTTGTGCTGTTTGTGACGGATTCTTTTATAAAGGGCAGGATGTAGCCATCGTAGGCGGAGGAGACACAGCCGGAGAAGAAGCTACTTACCTAGCTAAAATTTGCAAAACCGTCACCATGCTTGTCAGAAAAGACTTTTTAAAAGCTTCCAAAGCGATGCAACACCGGGTGATGAATACGCACAATTTGATTGTCAAATTCAATTCTCAAGTGGATGAAGTTTTGGGAGATAGTGTTGTCGAAGGACTTCGTATTCTGAACAACCAAACCGGAGTGAAAGAAGAAATAAGCATCACCGGGCTTTTCATCGCTATTGGCCACAAACCCAATACCGATATATTCAAAGGGCAATTGGATATGGACGAAACCGGTTATCTGAAAACTATCGGGAAAACGACTCGCACCAACAAACCTGGTGTTTTTGCAGCCGGCGACGTTCAAGATAAAGAATACCGACAAGCGGTCACAGCTGCCGGCACCGGATGTATGGCAGCGTTGGATGCCGAACGCTATTTGCAATCCGTAGTGAAAGTGTCAGAAGTCGCTTAACAAGGAGTGGGCTATTTGCATAAAAAATGCTTCCGTCGGTTTTTGACGGGAGCATTTTTTATCAGCAAATAACTAATTGTCCATAAACAACTCGCCGCGATGGGGTTTGAGTAAATCACGTACGTGTGGCATTTCTTCGCGGGTGACTGCTAAAAACGCAATAGCCGAAAGCGAATCTATCGTTTTGCTTCCGGCTATTTGAAGTGTTAAATTTTCTTTTTCCGCAAATTCTTTGAGATGAATGGCGTGATGCTCGGCGATTTTAGCCGCGTCCTCGCCTTTGAAATCCCAAATGAGTTTTATCGTTTCTGTTTGCATCACATTATTGCGGAACCACTTTGAGTGTCTTTTGGAAAGAAGAGCTTTCTATCCTGACAAGCCCGATTTGATTCTTCGGCAAAGGTAAGTTTTCTTGAAAATTACTTTTCATATCCCTTTTGAAACTAAACAACTTTCGCCCGAGTAAATCATAGCCCGAAATTGTTGCCTCTTCGTTCAGCCCTTTTACCACCAAGTTGCTGCCTATGAATTGGGCTTGAATGCCGGCGTTGGTGAAATCACCAAGAGAAAGTGTTGACTCTGTAAAAGTAAACTCATTTGTGTTCCTGTTGAAAGTGATATCAAATTTTCCGGAAGTACCAGCTGTTGTGACAGGGATGTTGTTTGCACTATCTATTTCTCCTGTTCCATTAGGAAAGGACGAACCTCCCCAATTGATGTTCCAGTTGCCGTCTTGTCTGAATTTCATTCCACCGCTTATTAAATCAACAGCATCCAAAGTGTAATTGATACCGTCTGTGGTTGTCATAACCAAGTCTGGCCCGGCAAAGGAATGCCCGACAACCGCATCACCTAAAATCCCTACCGAAGGCATTGTTCCCGCAGGTTGGAAGCTGTAAGTGCTGTTGCCACCATTGAACGTGTCGATATGGAAATAAATATCATACGTCCCTGCGGTTGTAGGTATATTTACCCCACTCAGAAAACCTCTTCCATTGGGGAATTGTGTGTTTGCCCAATTGGTTGTCCAAGCATCGTCCTGCCTGAATTTTAAGCCGTTTGCTGCGGTGGTTAGTGTCACATTCATTAAGACAAAATTGACACCATCTCCTACGGGGTTGAGGTTTAAATCGGCATCAGCAAAACCGTGTCCGGGAACACCGTCCCCAAGTATTCCAACGCTTTGCGAATAAGAGGAGAGGGAGAGCATTAAAGCAATAAAAAAATAAATTTTTTTCATAATTGGATTTTTTAAAATGAAACAATGATTTTTATTAAAAGCTAAATTAAAAAAAAAAGGTTAGTTGGTAAAAAAAAAATAGGATTGGGGTAAATTTGCAATCATTTTACCTAATTTGTTAAATTATTAAGTTTAAAATAACCCAGCTATTCTTTCGTTTATTAGTTTTAATTTTATCAAAACCATGAAAAAAGTTTTTCAAATATTTTTATTGATTTCTATTGTCATCCAAGCAAATGCACAACAAAAAGATATTTTGTTTACCATCCAAGGAGAGCCGATTTTGTTGGACGAGTTTAAAAGCTTGTTTCTTAGTAACATGGAAGAAGGCCAAGCCTATTCCGTTCAAGAATATTTGGATTTATTTGTCAATTATAAACTGAAGATTCTCGAGGCAAAAGCCTTGGGTTATGACACATTGCAAGCTTTCAAAAACGAATATGAAGGTTACCGGAAACAGCTGATTTCTTCGTTCACTAAAAACCCGGAAATGGAAAATCGTTTGGTGGAAGAAGCCTACATTCGATCTAATGAAGAGATTCGTGCAAAAAATATCTTGATTGCATTGCCCGTTGACGCGAGTCCGCAAGACACATTGAAAGCATACAACCGGCTGATGCAAGCCTATACAAAACTGCAAAATGGAGCTGATTTTGACAACATAGCAATGGAATACAGTGAGCCACAAATAGCGGAAAGCCAGATAGACTTAGGTTTTTTTACGGTTTTTCAAATGGTTTATCCTTTTGAGTCAATGGCTTACAAAACCAAGGTCGGCGAAGTTTCAAGACCTTTTCGCTCTCGATACGGGTATCATTTGCTTCAAGTCACCGACAGGCGGCCTGCGAATGGAAAGGTGACGGTCAAACACATACAGTTAGTTCCCGCTGAAAACGATTCGCTTTACAAAGTAAAATCCGATTTAATCCAAAAAATATACGGACAACTTCAGGCAGGTGTAGCGTTTGATTCGTTAGCTAAAGAGTATTCCGAAGATAAATCGACTACTTCGTCGGGAGGTGTTTTGAGACCTTTTGGCATTGGGACATTGCAGACCAAAGTGTTTGAAGAGGAAGCTTTTGCGCTCAAAGAAGGGAAATATTCAAAACCTTTTCAGACGCAGTTTGGCTGGCACATTGTTCAATTGATACACCGAGAACCCATTGCTTCGTTTGAAGATCAAAAATCCATGTTGGAAACGAATGTTAGACGGGATGATCGCTCCGAATTGATAGAAAATGCCCGTTTGGATTGGCTTAAAACAAACTATAAAACCAAGATTTACGAAAAAAACAAAACAGTCATACAGGCTGCAGTGAATCATTTGTTAAACGAGCAAATACAACCCGATGCAGTATTGAAAGAAAAAATCCTTTTTCAAATAGCAGACAAAAGTTATTTTGCCAAAGATTTTTTTGAGAGTTTAAAAAAACCCAACAACTTAGCTTTCGATAAATTATTTACCGACTACTTAAAAATTCAACTCGAGCGATACCACGAAACCCATTTGGAGCAATATAATACCGAATTCAGAGACATTGTTCAGAAATACCATGATGGCTTGCTGGTTTACAATATCATGGATAATGAAGTATGGAAAAAATCGCAAAAGGATACCATCGGCATGAAGCAATTTTATGAGAAATACCAATCAAAATATTTGCCCAAAAAAGTATATGGATATTGGGTTGCCGAGAGTAGTAAAAAAAGTGTCTTGGAAAAAGTGTTAAAATATTATCAAAATTCAGATATATCAGGGTTATCCAATCTCGAAGAATCGAAAAAGTTGTTTAAAAAGGTTAATTTTGCCACTGTTTCAGAAGATGAATTAAGAAGTAAAGTTAAATATTCCGGACAGATTGCGTCAAAGTTTAGTGAAGGCGAAATTATCCCCACCGAAAGTTCGAACTACGCGCTGGTAAAATTTGTTGAAATCCCTGCGGTGAAAATGGAATTCAACCCATCCGATTCGACCGTATTCAATGATTATCAAGAATTTGTAGAGAAAAAATGGTTGAAAGCACTTTTCGTAAAATATGAAGTTGAAGTACATCCCAAAGCCGTTCAGGCAATAGAAGCAATAACAAAATAGCATTGAAAAAGGCGTATATATTTATTCTGGTTTTAATTTTTACTGTTGGTTGCCAATACTTTAAAAAAGAGCAGCCGCTTGATGCTGTTGCCCGGGTCAACGATGAGTATTTGCCTGCAACGTATTTAAAAAATTTGATTCCCATTGACACCAAAAAAGAGGACAGTGCCCAGTTGGCGCAAACCTACATCAATCTTTGGGCTACCGAAAAGTTGTTGATAGATCTTGCCATGATTAATTTAAGTACAGAAAAACAACAGGAGTTAGACAATCTCATCAACCAATACCGGCAAGATTTGTACACCAAAGCATATAAAGAGGCAGTCATCAGCCAGTCATTGGATACGGTCGTCTCAGAAAATACGTTGGATTCTTTCTACCAGAAAAACATCAATAATTTTCGGCTGAATGAAGAAATCCTTCAAATCCGCTTCATTCAATTACCCAAAAGCCACTCTGCACTCAAGCCTTTGACTGAGAAATTCCGAAGATACGACAAGAATGATTCCAAACTATTGGATTCACTATCTATTCAGTTTATCAAATACAATTTTAATGATTCGATTTGGGTAAAGGCAGTTGATGTCATCAATGTGATAACGCCTGTAACTGTCGAAAACAAAGATCAAATTCTAAAAAAATCACAATTTTCACAACTTGAAGATTCTTTAAGTGTATATTTGATTTTTGTTAAAGATAAACGCATTCGCAACGATGCTTCCCCCTTGAGTTTCATCAGAGAAACCATCAGGCAGATTGTCCTGAACAAACGAATTTCCGAACTCAATAAAAAATTGGAAACAGATATAACCAGAGATGCTATCAAGAACAAACAATTTGAAATTTATAACCATGAGAATAAAAATTAACTTCTTACTATTAATCGTTTTGCTTGCCGGGCAAATGTCAACCGCACAACAGTATGAAGTAATCGAGGAAGTAAAAGCTGATGCGAAAATCGAAAAATCGCAAAATGGAAGGGTAAAGATTGATGGAGTTGCAGCCGTTGTCGGTAGTTTTGTGATACTCGAGTCGGATATTGACAAAGCGTTGATCGATTTAAAAAACCAAGGCATAATAGCCACCGATGTCAACAGGTGCCAACTTTTGGGGAAACTGCTCGAAGACAAACTCTACGCTCACCAAGCAATTCAAGACAGCATCGATGTCAAAGATGCCGATATCAATGGAATGGTCGAACAACAATTAGCCAATATCATAGAACAATTGGGTAGCGAAAAAAAGGCAATTGAATTTTATCAAAAAACCACCATCGAAGAGTTGCGTCAAGAACTTTTTGAGATAGACAGAGGACAAAAGCTTTCCCAAGAAATGCAAAACAAGATTATAGATCCCATAGAAGTTACACCCGATGAGGTTCGGCAATTTTTTAACAGAATTCCGGAAAACGAACGCCCGGTTTTTGGTGCGGAAGTAGAGATTTCGCAGATAGTCATCAAACCTTTGGTTGATCCAAAACAGACCCAAGCCGTTGTCGATCGATTGAATACTATTCGTCGAGATGTGATTGAAAACAGTTCGAGTTTTGCCTCAAAAGCTATTCTGTATTCACAAGACCCGGGTTCCCGTTCAAAAGGAGGCTTGTATATAATTAACAAAAAAACAGGTTTTGCCAAGGAGTTTAAGGATGCTGCTTTTACACTGCAGGAAGGAGAAATATCGGAACCTTTTGAAACAGAATTTGGTTGGCATATTATCCAATTAGATAAAATTAGAGGTCAAGACCGTGAGTTGAGGCATATACTCTTGATTCCTGAAGTATCCAAAAAAGATATTGAAGATGCCAAAGTTAGGATAGATTCTATTCGTGCCAAAATTGTTAAAAACGAAATTACTTTTGCCGATGCGGCCAAGCTATATTCAGATGAAAAAGAGACAAGAGCCAACGGAGGAAAGCTTTATAATCCGCAGAATATGGAAACACGTCTTGAAATCACCCGGCTTGACCCAACCGTCTATGAGCGCGTTGTCAATCTTAAAAACAATGAAGTTTCAGAGCCTTTTATGGAAGAAGAGCCTCGGACTGAAAGAAAAAGCTACAAAACTATCATGGTTACCAACCGCTATGACGAACACGTGGCTGATTTTGTTAAAGACTACAGCCGAATCAAAGAATTAGCACTTAGAGAGAAGCAAATCAATGCCATTGGAAAATGGACTGAAGAGAAAATTAAAGACAATTACATCAGCATAGGAGCGGACTATAAAGACTGCGAATTTGCAGCCAATTGGTTAAAGAAATAAACTATGTCTGACGTTGACGCTATCAAAAAATTAGTTGCCAAACACGAGTTGCTGCTGCAAGAAATTTCTAAGAAAATAGTAGGGCAAAGCGAAGTGGTTAATTTACTTTTAAACGCCGTTTTCTCCGGAGGCCACGCCCTGCTGATTGGTGTTCCCGGGTTGGCCAAAACACTCATGGTTCGTACCTTGGCTGATGCATTGGGACTCGATTTCAAACGGATTCAATTCACACCCGATTTGATGCCCTCAGATATATTGGGAAGCGAAATCTTAGACGAAAACCGCAAGTTTAAATTCATCAAAGGCCCCGTTTTTGCCAATATCATTTTGGCAGATGAAATCAACCGTACACCGCCCAAAACACAGGCAGCTTTGCTTGAAGCAATGCAAGAAAGATCCGTGACGGTTGCCGGGCATACCTATCCATTGGGAAAACCTTATTTTGTGTTGGCAACACAAAACCCGATTGAGCAGGAGGGAACTTATCCCTTGCCGGAAGCGCAATTGGATCGCTTTATGTTTGCTATCGAATTGAAATATCCGAGTTTTGAAGAAGAAGTACAAGTAGTTAAAAATACGACTGCCGAAGTTTCACAAACCATCCAGTCGCTTTTCACAGCTGATGAAATTCTCCAATACCAACATTTGATTCGCAGAATCCCCGTAGCTGACAATGTCATCAATTATGCGGTCGGTTTAGTGAGCAAGACACGCCCAAACGAGCC
Source organism: Flavobacteriales bacterium CG_4_9_14_3_um_filter_40_17 (assembly GCA_002790195.1). Taxonomy (GTDB): domain Bacteria; phylum Bacteroidota; class Bacteroidia; order Flavobacteriales; family Flavobacteriaceae; genus UM-FILTER-40-17. The sequence continues at coordinate 25,413 of PFUR01000058.1, read as the reverse complement.
TCTAGCCGCAGAGATAGTTAAAAAATACATTGATTGGGGAGCAGGCCCGCGGGCTTCACAAAACTTGATTTTGGGTGCAAAAACCCATGCAGCCACTAAGGGTAAATTTTCTCCTGATATTGAAGATGTAAAGGCAGTTGCAGAGGGGATCTTGAGGCATCGCATAATTAAAAACTACAAGGCCGACGCCGAAGGAATTACAGAATCAGCCATCATACAACAACTGTTGTGATTTTCAGATATTATTTGGCAGATGCTGTAATTATACTTTTAAAAAAACTACTAAGGTGTCGCCCGGTTGTTTTTATCTAACTTATTTATTTTGTACCTTAGCACTCCATACTTCTTAATCTTAATAAACCTAAAAACCACATTTCCATGGCATTTGACATAGACATGATTAAAGGCGTATATGCCCGCATGACTGAACGCGTTGACCACGCACGAAAATTGGTAGGTCGTCCTTTGACACTATCAGAAAAAATATTATACGCGCATCTTTGGGACAATCCTGCTGAAAAAGCCTATGGCAGAGGAAAAGATTACGTGGACTTCGCACCAGACCGCATTGCTTGTCAAGATGCGACTGCTCAAATGGCCTTGCTTCAGTTTATGCACGCCGGAAAGCCAAAAGTGGCAGTTCCCACAACCGTTCATTGTGACCACTTGATTCAAGCCAAAATAGATGCTGCAACCGATTTGAAAACAGCCAAAAATTCGAGCAGCGAAGTATTTGACTTCCTCGAATCCGTTTCCAAAAAATACGGCATTGGATTTTGGGGTCCTGGAGCGGGAATTATCCACCAAGTAGTTTTAGAAAACTATGCCTTCCCGGGCGGGATGATGATTGGGACTGATTCACATACTGTAAATGCCGGTGGATTGGGCATGCTCGCCATTGGAGTTGGCGGCGCCGACGCGGTTGATGTGATGTCCGGTATGGCTTGGGAACTTAAATTTCCTAAATTAATTGGCGTAAAACTCACCGGAAAACTTTCCGGATGGGCAACCCCCAAAGATATCATTTTAAAAGTAGCCGGAATTTTGACCGTAAAAGGAGGAACCGGAGCCATTGTTGAATACTTTGGCGAAGGAGCAAAGTCAATTTCCTGCACAGGGAAAGGGACTATTTGCAACATGGGAGCTGAAATCGGGGCAACAACTTCTACCTTCGGGTATGACGATTCGATGGATCGTTACCTTCGATCAACTAAAAGAGCCGATGTGGCCGATGCGGCTAATGAAATCAAAGATTACCTAACCGCAGATGCCGAAGTGTATGCGCAACCTGAAAAATATTTTGACCAAATCATCGAAATCAATCTTTCGGAACTAGAACCTTACCTCAATGGACCTTTTACGCCGGATTTGGCTACGCCTATTTCTAAAATGAAAGAAGAAGCGTTAAAAAACGATTGGCCGTTGAAAGTTGAGTTTGGTTTGATAGGGTCTTGCACAAATTCTTCTTATGAAGATATCTCGAGAGCGGCCTCATTAGCCAAGCAAGTAACGGATAAAAAACTAAAAATAAAATCGAAGTTTACCATCACACCCGGCTCCGAACAAGTCCGTTATACCATTGAAAGAGATGGGTTTATCGATACATTTAACAAAATTGGCGCTACCGTTTTCGCCAATGCTTGCGGCCCTTGTATCGGGATGTGGGACAGAGAAGGTGCAGAAAAACAAGAGCGGAATACCATCGTTCATTCATTTAACCGAAACTTTTCTAAAAGGGCAGACGGCAATCCCAATACCTTGGCCTTTGTTGGGTCACCTGAAATTGTCACAGCCCTTGCAATTGCCGGAAATTTAAGCTTCAACCCAATGACAGACACGCTCATCAATGAAGATGGACAAGAAGTGAGACTCGATGAACCGACCGGTTGGGAACTACCACCAAAAGGATTTGACGTAAAAGATCCCGGTTTTATTGCGCCGGTGGAAGACGGCAGTTTTGTCGAGATAAAAGTAAGCCCTACTTCTGAGCGTTTGCAACTTTTAGAACCTTTCAATCCTTGGGATAGCAAAAATTTTACAGGATTGAAATTACTAATTAAAGCTTATGGCAAATGTACCACCGACCATATTTCGATGGCAGGGCCATGGCTTCGTTTTAGAGGCCATTTGGATAATATTTCCAACAACATGCTGATTGGTGCTGTCAATGCATTCAACCAGAAAACTAACCTTGTCAAAAACCAATTAACTGGTGGATACGGTAGTGTGCCCGATACGCAACGTGCCTACAAGAAAGCAAATGTCGGAACCATCGTAGTAGGGGATCACAACTACGGAGAAGGTTCTTCAAGAGAACATGCCGCCATGGAACCGAGGCATTTGGGTGTGAAAGTAGTTTTGGTGAAATCGTTTGCCAGAATACATGAAACCAATTTGAAAAAACAAGGTGTGTTGGCTCTGACTTTCAAAAACGAAAGCGATTACGACAAATTTAAGGAAGATGACACCATCAATTTCTTGGATTTAAAACAAATTGCACCGGATAAGCCCCTAAGCATCGAGCTTGTGCACGCCGATGGCTCCAAAGAGGTGATTTCTGTCAATCATTCATACAACGCCGGACAAATAGGCTGGTTTAGAGCCGGATCGGCACTCAATTTAATCAAAGCTCAGAATCAATAAGATACTTGGATTTACATAAAGCTGTCTTCTAAGGCAGCTTTTTTTTTAAATTAAATAAAATGAAAATACCCAAACCCAATCGTTCCGACTTGATTTTTCTGGGAATAATCCTGATTTTTGTATTCACACCGATTGGGACATTTTTAAAAGTTCAGTTCAATCGGTTGATTGCTTTTAGCCCGAGTGAGATTCAGGCTTCCAAACGCGAAGCCCTAACTGATTACAACTGGCAACTTGTCGGGCAAGATGGGCAAAGATTTGATTTGAAACAGGCCAAAGGAAAGGTTATACTGATAAACTACTGGGCAACTTGGTGTCCGCCGTGCATCGCCGAAATGCATTATTTGGATGGATTGTACAAAGATTATAAAGACAAAGTCATTTTTTTGTTTATCTCCAATGAAGATGCTTCAATAACCCGGGCCTTTTTAAACAAAAAAGGATATGAACTTACTTCAACAAGGCCGGTCAGCCCTCCTCCAAAATTGTTGGAAACCAACTCACTTCCAACAACATATCTGATTGATAAAAAGGGCTGGATTGTTATCAAAAAAACCGGATCAGCCGATTGGAATAGTGAAAATACCCGGAAAATGTTGGATGAATTATTGGCTTTGAAAGAATAAATTATTCTTTCTTTTCCGTATGTATTTCAGCCTTATAATTGGCACATTTGACTAATAAAAAGTCAATAAGTTTGAGTTGGTTTTTATCTTCAATCAAGTCATAGGTCAATCCTTGATTTTCACAATAGGAAATAAATGGCGTGATTTCTTCTTCAGGGATATCTAAATTTTGTTGAAAAAATTCGTTGCTGTAAATTTTTCGGATTTCTGTGTCAATCGTTTTGGGTTGGTTTTTTTTGTCATCTTTGCGTTTGAGAAAGACCATTCGAAAAATGTTTGCCATGTCTATTCCATTCGAATAATTTGGTACATCGGTAGCTGTATTGACTACGGGCGATAAAAAGTCAGGCTTAAAGTCGAAGGCTACATAGGTTTTTTCACTTGCTTTATTTGGGTCTATTTTTGGTAGCTGTACTTTGATTCGAGCCACATCAACTCTGACATTTCCAGTGAGGTCATAAGGCCTGACAATAACTTCTTCAAGTATGGTCACAACTTCATTCATAAACACACGCATTTTTTTTTCTTTGATGATTCCTCTGTCAATGACTACTTTAAATTTTTGAAACTGAACAGCGGAGAACAGTAAGATATCATTTTCTTGAACATCAATGGTGAATTTCCCTTCTTCATTGGTGATGGCTCCTAAGCCGGAAGATTCGTTAAAAATAGAAATTCCTTCTACTTCATTTTCTTTGTTTTCAACATTACCGGCGATGAGTACGCGATTGCTTTTTTGCCCAAGCACAAACAGGGAGAAAAATAGGGCAATCAATAACGTCAGTGGTTTCATAGCTTTTTGTTTTTGGAGCTTCGCAGTTCTAAATTTATAAAAAAAATAGAAATTACAATGCTCGATAAAGAAATTAAATTTTTAGTCGTTAATTTGGATAAAACAGACAGTTGAACAATTTTCTTTTGCCTCTTGAAATTGAAAGAAGCCATCAAAGGACTGATTGCATTTGCTCACACTAAAATAAGGCCGCCCCCAAGTATTTTCAACTCAATAAAAATCTTTGTTGGGTTGATATTTCACCCTTGACGGGAATAGTTTTAAAATGGTCGGTTCAGTGATTTTTAGAGAAAAATTAATCATCAAAAAGGCAAATCCATCGAGGTGATTTGGTGTATAAATCACGAGAATACGAGGATTCACCTAATAGTTTTTGTTTTTTATCAGACAAAAAGGATTCGATTATGAGACATTTTCCAACCTTTGATATGCACTAATTATAAATCACAGGATATAATGAGTGTTTAAAAAATTGGATGTTTGTTTGTCCAATAACTCATTGAGTATCTCCTTGTTTAAAGAATTGTCCTTTGCTGCCACCAATGTTCGAATCGAAAAAGAACGCAAGGCATCGTTCACACTGAGTGTGCTTACCGCTGAATCTTTCCTGCCTACAAAAGGATATACATCAGGCCCGCGTTGGCATTGGCTGTTGATGTTCACCCGGCACACTTGGTTGACCAGCGGATCAATTAGCTGTGCTAAAATCTCCGGGTTGGTACTAAACAAACTTACTTGTTGTCCGTAATTGGATTCGGAAATGGCACGAATCGGTTCTTCGATATCTTTGAAGGGAATCACGGGCACTACCGGACCAAATTGTTCTTCCTTGTAGATGTTCATTGCATTGTTTACCGGGTACAAAACTGCTGGAAACATAAAAGTTTCGTTTCTTGTGCCACCGTTTTCGTTGATTATTTTTGCCCCTTTTGCGACTGCATCGGCAATCAACGCCTGACAGTATTCGGGTTTGCCGGGTTCGGGTAGCGGCGTAAGCGCAACACCTTCTTCCCAAGGCAAGCCGTATTTGAGTTGCGCAATTTTTGCCACAAAACGCTTGTTGAATTCTTCTACGACGGCTTCATGTACAAAAAGTAGTTTGAGTGCCGTACAGCGTTGCCCGTTGAATGATAAACTACCCAAGACACATTCACTTACTGCTAAGTCAAGATCGGCATCGGGCATAACAATCGCGGGGTTTTTGGCTTCCAAGCCCAAGACCAAGCGCAAACGGTTTTGTTTGGGATGTAAGTTTTGAAGGGCATTGGCCGCTGTACTCGTACCGATGAGCGACAGCACATCGATATCGCCGGTTTTCATGATAGGAGTCGAAACGACCCTGCCACGGCCATACAAGATGTTGACAACACCCTTCGGAAATGCTTCCTGAAAGGCTTCCAACAAGGGATGCATCAGTAAAATCCCGTGCTTGGCAGGTTTAAAGATGGCGGTATTGCCCATGATTAAGGCCGGTATTAACAAACAAAAAGTTTCGTTGAGCGGGTAATTGTAAGGACCCATACAAAGAACTACTCCCAAAGGCCCGCGTCGAATTTGTGCATAGACACCTTCTGATAGTTGAATACGTGCCGAACTGCGGTCAATTTCTTTATATTCTTCTATGGTGTCGTAGATGTATTGGATAGTACGGTCAAATTCTTTGCGGGAATCGCCTAATGGTTTTCCGATTTCCCACATAAGTAAGTTGACTACTTCTTCCCGTTTGGTTTTCATGATTTCTACGAAACGCAGCATACAATCAATCCGATCAGAAACTCGCATAGTTGGCCATGAGCCTCTACCTAAATTATAGGCTTTCTTGGCTGCTTCGAGTGCTTCAAGTGCCTCTTTTTGTCCTAATTCAGGAACGGTTCCTAGTAATTTTTTTTTGAATTCACCATTTTCTTCGGCTACCAAAATGGGTGAATAAATTTCAGTCGTGAGACCTTTCCATGGCCGCAACTCACCATTTATCAAGTAGGTATCTTGACAGAGGTGTTTTTTAATCTGAAAAGTTTCGGGTATGGTTTTGTCTTTAAAGAGTTCTCGTAAAGGCATATTTTAAATTTTAGGTTTGAATCAGCCGGATTGGTTGTGTTTTTTATTAATGTTTTGGCTTTTTGGTAATTTTTAAGAGCAAATAAAACACAGTTTTGAATAATTTTAAACAGATCAATTTACATTGAAGTGCGTTTGTTTTATAAAATTCATTGTGGCATAATTCCAACTTGTTCGACGAGAAATAAAATGATTTTCAAGTATGCAACGATAAACTTTCGTTAAATCAAAAACTGAAACAAATCGGGTTTTTCATTGAGGTATTCACCAAAGAAGTCCTTGTCTTTCATTCTCTTGATTAGGGGTTCAAAATCAGATTTATGCTTGATTTCGATACCAATCAAAGCGGGTCCTTTTTCTCTGTTGTGTTTTTTGGTATATTCGAAATGGGTGATGTCATCATCAGGACCGAGGATATCTTCCACAAATTCTTTCAGCGCACCCGAACGTTGAGGAAAACGAATGATAAAATAGTGTTTCAATCCGGAGTAGAGCAGGGCACGTTCACGAATTTCTTCCGTACGGGAAATGTCGCTGTTGCCACCACTTAATATGCATACTATATTTTTCTCTTTGATTTCGTTTTCGAATAATTTCAATGCTGCTACAGATAAAGCTCCCGCGGGTTCAACAACCATCGCACTTTTGTTGTACAAATTGAGCAATACTTTACAGACTTTACCTTCCGGTACGGTAATCATTGCATCAAGGTTTTCCCGGCAGATTGCAAAGGTTTTGTCTCCAACTCTTTTGACGGAGGCTCCATCCACAAACTTGTCGATGCATTCCAAAGTAGTGTTCTGACCATTGTCTAGAGAGGTTTTCATTGATGGGGCACCTTCTGGTTCTACACCGATTATTTTCGTATTTGGGGACAACCTTTTAAACACGGTTGATACGCCGGCGGCAAGTCCGCCTCCACCAATGGGAATAAACAAGTAATCAATCGGTTGTTGGGCTTGCGCTATAATTTCCAAACCTACCGTTGCTTGGCCTTCTATGATTTTTTCATCGTCAAACGGGTGGACGTAAACTTTGTTTTGCGCACTACAGAATAGATGGGCAAGGTGGGAGGCATCATCATAGGTATCGCCTTCCAAAACTACTTCCACAAAATTTTTCCCAAACATTTTTACCTGTTGGATTTTTTGTTTGGGGGTGGTAGTAGGCATAAAAATGTGGCCGTGGATTCCCAATTTGCAACATGAAAAAGCTACGCCTTGCGCGTGGTTTCCGGCACTGGCACAGACAACACCACGCTTTTTTTCTTCCTCATTCAACGAACTTATTTTGTTGTAAGCTCCTCTGATTTTGTAGGAACGGACTACCTGAAGGTCTTCACGCTTGAGAAAGATGTTGGATCCAAACTTCTCGGACAAATACAAATTGAGCATCAAAGGAGTCTCTTGCGAAACTCCCCTGAGCGTTTTGGCTGCTTCCGTTACGTTTTCAAGGGACGGGAAATATTGATTCACTAATGATTTCAATTGTTTTGAGGCCTTAGTTTTCTAACAGTTGCGCCGGCTTGCCAAAGTTCAGATTCTCTGATTTCTTTGAGTTCTGCATCCAATTTTTCGCGATAATCAGGTTTGGATGCCGTGGTGATTACTCGTTCGGCTTCTTTTCCGGAAGACACGCTTTTGTAGAGTTCGTCAAAAACTGGTTCAGTCGCGGCTCTGAATTTATGCCTCCAGTCGAGCGCACCTCGTTGTGCGGTTACCGAAGTGTTGGCATACATCCAGTCCATCCCGTTTTCGGCTACCAAAGGCATCAAACTTTCGGTCAACTCTTCCACGGTTTCGTTGAAAGCCTCTGAAGGTGAGTGCCCGTTTTTGCGAAGCACATTGTATTGAGCCTCGAAGATTCCTGCCAAGGCTCCCATAAGTACCCCGCGTTCGCCGGTCAAATCGGAATATACTTCTTTTTTGAAATCGGTTTCAAACAAATAGCCGGATCCTACCGCTATACCGAGTGCCAACACACGGTCTTTGGCTTTTCCGGTAGCATCCTGATAGATGGCATAACTCGAATTTAGGCCTTTTCCGGCTACAAATAATCTTCTGAGTGAAGTACCAGAGCCTTTGGGAGCAACCAAGATGACATCCACATCTTTTGGCGGGACTATGCCCGTTTTGTCATGGAAGGTTATCCCGAAGCCATGCGAAAAATACAAAGCTTTACCGGCGGTTAAATGTTTTTGAATGATTGGCCAAGTGGCAATCTGACCGGCATCGGATAGCAAATATTGAATAATAGTTGCTTTTTGTGCAGCTTCTTCAATCTCAAAAAGCGTTTTACCCGGCACCCAGCCGTCAGCAACTGCTTTATCCCAAGTTTTGGAGCCTTTTCTTTGTCCGACTATCACGTTGATGCCATTATCTTTTAGATTGAGCGATTGGCCGGGGCCCTGCACGCCGTAACCAATCACGGCTACTACTTCGTTTTTGAGAATTTCACGGGCTTTAGAAAGTGGAAATTCTTCGCGGGTTACTACATTTTCTTCTACACCGCCAAAATTTAATTTTGCCATAATAATATGAATTTGAGATAATTAATGTTTATTGTTTTAAGATTTCTGAAATGAGCATTTTAGGGCGTGTGACTGCAATCCGGCCCGAACGGACAAACTGCATCAATCCGAAAGGGGTTAATTCTTCGTATAACTTTTTTGTTTCTTGATAAGTACCGCTTTTCTCGACTACCAAAAATTCGGGCTCTATTTCCACAATTCTTGCGTAGTTTTTCCTGATAACCTTTTGTAATTCACCTTTGTACAGGCTTTCTGATGAAATTTTGTATAAGGCGATTTCTTGAAAAACAGTTTCTTCAATCGTGTGGTAATAAGCGCGAATGACTTCTACTTGTTTTTCTAGTTGCAAGACTATTTTCTGTATCTGCGCTGTGTTTGTTTTCACAACGATGGTGAAACGGTGGACATGCGGAATTTCAGATTCGGAAACGGTCAGGCTTTCTATATTGATGTGTCTTTTCAGAAAAATAGAAGTTACCCGGTTGAGTAAGCCAAGGTTGTTTTCTGTATAGATAGAAACGGTGAAAGGTTGTATTTGCATGGGATATAAATCAGCTTAAACGAATATCAGAGACAGATGCGCCGGAAGGTATCATCGGGAAAACGTTGTCCTCTTTTTCGACTACAACTTCGAGGAAATAAGGGCCTTTAGTGGTCAACATTTCGCGGACAGCAGCTGCAAGTTCACTTCGTTGAGTGACTTTTTTTGCAGGGATATAATAGCCTTTTGCAATGGTTACAAAATCCGGGTTGACTAATTCGGTTGAAGAATACCGCTTGTCAAAAAAGAGTTGTTGCCATTGGCGTACCATTCCTAGAAAATTATTGTTGAGTACCACAATTTTGACGGCTGCTTGGGTTTGAAAAATAGTCCCCAATTCCTGAATAGTCATTTGAAAACCACCGTCACCAATGATAGCGATAACTTCGCGGTTCGGAACACCCATTTTTGCCCCAAGTGCAGCTGGAAGTGCAAAACCCATGGTGCCCAACCCACCTGAAGTCACATTGCTGCGGCTTTTGGAGAATTTAGCATACCGGCAAGCAATCATTTGGTGTTGTCCCACATCGGTTACAATGACTGCATCACCATCTGTTTCTTGATTGATTTGGTAAATCACTTCGCCCATGCTCAATCCTTCTCCGATGGGTTTCAAATCGTTTTTGATGACTTTTTCAAACTCGATTTGATCCAATTTTTTGAATTCTTGTAGCCAATCTGTATGTTGATTGGCGTTTAAAAGTGGCAATATTTCTTTGAGGGTATGTTTCACGTTTCCCATGACAGCAACGTCAACAGCTACATTCTTGTTGACTTCGGCGGGATCTATCTCGAAGTGGATGATTTTTGCTTGTTTGGCATAAGTGTTCAAGCTACCGGTCACGCGGTCGTCAAAACGCATACCGATGGCAATCAGGGCATCGCATTGATTGGTGAGCATATTGGGGCTGTAATTCCCGTGCATACCGACCATCCCGACGTTGAGTGGATGATTGGTTGGCAAAGCCGAAAGGCCCAAAATAGTCCATGCGGATGGAATACCCGTTTTTTCAATCAATGCTGTAAGTTCTTCTTCCGCGTTTCCGAGTATAACACCTTGCCCAAAGACAACCAAAGGCTTTTGGGATTGGTTAATTAAGGCAGCCGCATTTTCCAATTGATGCGCAATGGGTTTTGAAACCGGTTTGTAACTCCTTACGGCGTGGCATTTTTTGTATTCGAAATCGAGCAAACCAAATTGCGCATCTTTGGTAACATCAATCAACACAGGGCCGGGTCTGCCGGAACGCGCAATGTAAAAGGCTTTGGCGAATATCTCAGGTATTTCTGAGGCTTTGGTGATTTGATAGTTCCATTTGGTCACCGGCGTAGAAATACTGATGATGTCAGTTTCTTGAAAAGCATCCGAACCTAATAAGTGCGATGGAACCTGCCCTGTTACACAGACAAGCGGGGTGGAGTCGATCTGCGCATCGGCAATACCGGTTACCAAATTGGTTGCGCCGGGACCGGAAGTTGCAAACACGATACCTACTTCGTTGGTCACACGGGAAAAACCTTGGGCGGCATGAATGGCTCCTTGTTCGTGGCGTGTCAAGACATGTTGAATCTGGTTTTGAAATTTGTATAACTCATCGTAAATCGGCATGATGGCTCCACCCGGATAGCCGTATATCAATTTGGCGTTTTCTTCTATCAGGCAACGCATGATGGCTTCAGAACCTGATATTTGTGGGGTGGTTTCGATAGGGGTAGGTTTTTCTTTGATAAGGGTCTTTTCCATGGTAGTTAAAATGTGTCAGTTACACAACCTTCTGAGGCGGTTGAAACGGTTTTGGCATATTTGTACAAGATACCTTTGTCGAATTTCAACGGGGGTTGTTTCCATTTTTTTCTTCGGTATTCAATTTCTTTTGGGTCTATTTCCGCATGTATGGTATTGTTTTCTGCGTTGATGACAATCGGGTCACCATCTTGTAAAAGTGCTATTAAACCGCCATCTTGTGCTTCGGGAGTGATGTGGCCAACCACAAAACCGTGTGTGCCTCCTGAGAATCTGCCATCGGTTATCAAGGCGACATCTTTGCCCAAGCCTGCGCCTATGATAGCAGCGGTTGGTTTAAGCATTTCGGGCATACCCGGTCCTCCTTTTGGGCCTTCATATCGAATGACTACGACATCTCCTTTTTTTACTAAACCTTTTCGTATTCCTTCGTTTGTATCGGACTCACTATTAAAAACTTTCGCTGGGCCTTTAAAAATCAAGCCTTCTTTACCGGTTATTTTTGCCACGGCACCTTCTAAGGCAAGGTTGCCAAAAAGAATGCGGATGTGCCCAGTTTCTTTGATGGGATTTTCTATAGGATGGATAATTTCTTGATCAAAACGCAAATCGGGAACCGTTTCCATGTTTTCTGTCAAAGTTTTTCCGGTGACGGTCATACAATCGCCGTGAAGCATTCCGTTCTTCAACATATATTTCATAACTACCGGAATTCCGCCCAATTCGTGCAAATCTTCCATCAAGTATTTGCCACTGGGTTTAAGATCTGCCAAAAAAGGTGTGGTGTCCGATATAGCCTGAAAATCTGCCAATGAAAAGGGAATGCCGGCGGCTTTTGCGATGGCCATAAAATGCAAAACTGCATTGGTAGAACCACCCAAAACAGTCACCAATCTAAATGCATTTTCCAATGATTTTTTGGTGAGGATGTCTAAAGGTTTGAGGTCTTTTTTAATCAGGTTTTTGAGTGCATGACCTACACTGTGGCATTCTTGTTCTTTGTATCCGCCTACTGCCGGATTGGATGCATTGTAGGGCAGAGTCATTCCCATCGCCTCGATAGCAGAAGCCATGGTGTTGGCAGTGTACATACCACCGCAGGCACCTGGGCCTGGACAAGCTTTGTGTATGACATTTTTAAATTCTCTTTCGGTAATGGTTCCGGCAACTTTTTCTCCCCAAGCTTCAAAGGCAGAAACAACATCTAATTTTTTTCCATTGTGGCAACCCGGGGCAATGGTGCCGCCGTAAACCAAAACGGAAGGCCGGTTGAGCCGCAACATGGCCATCAGTGCGCCGGGCATATTTTTATCGCACCCGACTATGGTTACCAAACCATCGTAACTCATCGCCTGAACGACGGTTTCTATTGAGTCGGCGATAATGTCTCTTGAAGGTAGGGAAAACCGCATGCCGGGTGTTCCCATCGAAATGCCGTCACTAACACCAATGGTGTTGAAGATGAGACCAATCATATCGGCGTGTTGGATGCCGGTTTTTATTTCTTTGGCCAAATCATTCAAATGCATGTTGCAAGGATTTCCCTCATACCCGGTGCTGGCGATGCCTATCATAGGTTTCTGTAAATCATCATCGGTCAGGCCGATGGCATGCAACATGGCCTGAGCAGCAGGTTGTGTTTCGTCTTGTGTAACGGTTTTACTATATTTGTTTAAAATCATCTTTTTATTGAGAATTTTATCTGTTTTTACTCCAAAAAGTAGAAGTACTTTTTAAAATCGTATGCAAGATTACGTAATTCGCAGGTTTGATGTTAAAAATATAGGTTTGTTCTACAATATCCAAGTTGAATTTTATGCTTTCTAAGCATTGAAATTCAATTAGTTATGTGTAATGTTTTTACAACCATAACAATTTTTTAAAAGTTTACTTTTTTTGAAGGAGTTGGATAATTACAATTTTGAAGGAAGATAATATTTCTTTTTCTATCTTGATATTAGCGGTAGAAAATATTAATTAAAAGGAGGTTTGTAGTTTTGGCTTATAGCTAATCTGAACATTAAATTAAATGGCAAACAATTGTATGTGAATTATTTTTGATGCCTTTCTACCAGTACTTTCTCGATGTCTTTCAAGCCATAGCCTTTTGCATGAAGCAAAATCAAGTAATGAAAAAGGAGGTCAGCACTTTCGTTGAGAAACAAATCATCGTTGTTGTCTTTGGCTTCAATGACAGTTTCGACAGCCTCTTCACCTACTTTTTGGGCTATTTTGTTGATGCCTTTTTCAAAAAGTGAAGCTACATAGCTCTTGTCGGAAGTTGCATTTTCTTTTCTTTGTTTGATGATGGCTTCTAATTCTGACAGAAAACCGAAATGGGAAACGTTCTCTTCCGACCAACAGGTGTCTGTACCCGTGTGACAGACCGGTCCCATCGGAATCGCTTGAACGAGCAAAGTGTCTTGGTCACAGTCTGTTTTGATTGAGCACAACTGAAGGAAATTACCACTCTCTTCTCCTTTTGTCCAAAGTCGTTGTTTGCTCCGGCTAAAAAAGGTGACTTTTTGGGTTTCAATCGTTTTTTGATAGGCTGCTTCGTTCATATAACCCAACATCAAAACAGTTTTGGTATGCGCATCTTGTACGATGGCAGGAACCATATAATCGGGGGATTTTGAGAAATCAATAGTCATGAATAAAATAGGATCAGTGGATTTTTTAAACTTATTTATCGGGCAAAGATATTGAATACTTTTTCTTTGGCTTTAAAAAAGTACATTTGTCGGAATATTAAATTCAACAAACCCTTCAATATGTTTTCAGTAAAGCATAGCCAGCCCTTTTTATTATTTTTAGTAATAACCGGTTTATTAATCAGTTGCAAAAACGATGAAAAACCTAAAAATATAATTGCTCCACTCGAAGAAGCCATACCACAAAAAGAAACCGTAGCCGATAAAAACGGAGCCGAGTTGTTTACGATTTATTGTTCGATTTGCCACATCACACCTTCAATTCAAGATTTGCCAAAAAATATTTGGGAGAAAAATGTATTGCCGGAAATGGGGGCAAGATTAGGTATCCGTACGAATGGATATACTCCATTTATGGAAGCCAATGTGAGAATAACAGGTGTCTATCCTACGATACCACTTATTGAGCAAGCTGTTTGGGATAAAATTTCAGCTTATGTACTGACCGAAGCGCCGGATAGTTTAAAATTTGACGCCCGTACTTTAAACAGCACACAAGAATTGACTCAGTTTTCTGAAAATCCCTTTAAGCTACACAAGAGAAATGATAAATCAATGCTGATTACTTATTTTAGATATGAAACCCAAGAAAATAGTTTGATTATTGGCAACATGAATGGAGATGTCATCAAGCACACTTTTCAGGACGATCAAACCAGCTATTTAAAAAAGGTGAAATCAGCAGTTACCACCTACAAAAAAGCCAATGGCAGACAATACTTAATGGAAATCGGAAAACTAAATCCATCCCAACAAGTGCTTGGGAAGCTCTACAAAGTTGAAAGAGATGGTCGCCTTTCTCAGATTGGTGATTTGCTTCACCGCCCAGTCGATTTGTTGGCAGAAGATTTAGACGGCGATGGAGAAACCGAGTATATCATCAGCGAATTCGGCCATTTGACGGGTGAATTATCCATGCTAAAAATGGACAAAAAAAGCAATCAATTAATCAAGACAACACTGGTCAATCTTCCTGGAGCCATCAGAATTATCTCTGAGGACATGAATGATGATGGCAAAAAGGACTTGGTTGTCCTGTTTGCCCAAGGCAACGAAAGTATTTTTATTTTTTACCAAAAAGATGACATGCGATTTAGTCAGGAACAGGTGATTAGGCTTAGTCCTGTTTATGGTTCAAGTTGGTTTGAATTGGTTGATTACAATCTTGATGGGTATAAAGACATCATCATAGCCAGCGGTGACAATGCCGACTATTCGGTGATTCCAAAACCATACCATGGCATTCGAGTTTTTATAAATGACAGTCGAAACCATTTCGAACAAAAATATTTTCATCCCATCAATGGTGCGACTCGCCTAATTGCTAAAGATTTTGACCAGGACAATGACATCGATATTGCGGTGATTGCCTCTTTCAGTGATTTTGAAAATTATCCGGAACAATCATTTGTGTATTTGGAGAATACCAATCCTGCAAAATACTTATTCAAACCTTATACTTTTAGTAAAATTACTTCGGGTAGCTGGATGCTAATGGATTCCGGTGATTTTGACCAAGATGGCGATGAAGATATTTTCCTGACCCCACTCACTTTATCTTTTCGTCAAATTCCGAAAGAATCAGTTAACAAATGGGAAGAGAGCGGTGCCGACATCATGATGTTAGAAAATCAATTATACGGTAAAAACGAGAAAACAAACTAAGGTTTTATCTTCAATCGAACTTATATTCTCACCAAAACCCCCGCCGACCGTAAATCGGATTTCAAAGCGTGAATTTCAATTTCTTTGAAGTGAAAAACACTGGCTGCCAAGGCTGCATCAGCTTTTCCGATTTTGAAGGTGTCGATAAAATGCCGCGTATTGCCGGCTCCGCCCGAAGCTATCACAGGAATGTTGACAAGCTCGGCCAGTTTAGCTAAAGCCTCGTTGGCAAAACCGTTTTTGGTGCCATCATGATCCATGGAAGTAAACAAAATTTCACCTGCGCCACGTTGCTCAACTTCCTTCGCCCAATCAAACAAATCGATTTCTGTGGGGACTTTTCCACCTACCAAATGCACTTTCCATTGACCGTCTATTTGTTTGGCATCGATGGCAACTACAATGCATTGGTTTCCGAACTTGGCAGACAGCTCGTTAATCAACGATGGGTTTTTGACTGCCGATGAATTGATCGAAACCTTATCAGCACCCGATTTCAACAAAATGTCCACATCCTCTACCGATGAAATGCCGCCGCCTACCGTAAAGGGGATGTTAACTTGTTCGGCCACGCGAAGTACCAAATTTGCCAACGTTTTTCTGCGTTCTTCTGTTGCGGAAATATCGAGAAAAACGAGTTCATCAGCACCTTCTTGGGCATATTTTGCCGCCAATTCTACCGGGTCGCCGGCATCGCGCAAATCGAGAAAATTAACGCCCTTTACCGTGCGCCCGTTTTTGATATCGAGACAAGGAATGATTCTTTTGGTAAGCAAAATGGAGGGGTTATAATTAAGATTTATGATTTAAGAATCAAGTGTATAGATTTATTGTAAAAATGATAGTTTTGGTTTACAGAGCAACTGCCAAAAGATCTATTCCACGCCTAAAGTCTTTCTCAATCCGGCATCAGCATTGTGATTTTTTGTCCAATAGGCCGATTTGATTGTTTTAATCAGGGTAGCTGTGGTGGTTAAGGTCTTGGCATTGTCTCCAAAACCACTCTTTCCGGTTTCTTCCCAACCCAAAATTTGGTGTGGGAAAGTCGTCTGAAACCTGATTTTCAAGATGCGCTCAATGTCGGAATAAGCGATGGTGTAGGCCGATTCATCTCCGTTTATGGCCAATTCTGCCACAGCTTGATGTGCCTCAACAGGTTTGTGATGCAATCTACTGAATTCTAAGGCGGGAATCAAAGTGATGGCTCCTTGCGGAAGTGAATTGGGGTTGATGCGCAACTGCGCCCAAAGTTCATCTTCGAGGATGTTCTGCGACAAGGAAAAATCCTGATCGGCTTCTCCTTCAAAATAAGAATGTGAAGTAAGATTAAAACCACCCCGGTTGTTGAGTTGGGTGTAAACATGCCCGCACCATTCCTGAGAAGCAAAAGTCAATTTGATTGCGTGGTTTTTGTTGTTTACCGGATAAAATATGCTGTTGATGATGGAATACGGATAAATGCCGGTGTTGAATTTTTTGGTAAAATTAACTTTTAAAACCGGAATGTTTTCTTTGCTGAATTGATCGGCTTTCACCTGCTCTTTCGGTAAAAAATCTTCAGTCACGAAAACCAATACTGCGTGCCCGTCTCTCATTTCCCCGTAACGAGCCTGATCGAGCTTGTAGGAGGCCAATTCGGCTTCGCCGGCATACCAATAAGCCTTAAATTCATCTGAGTGCTTTACTTTTTCGTTGTCAATGCTCGAAAGGGGTTTTTCGGGGTCGGCGGCAACTTCTTCGATCTTGGGTTGTTCTTTGCAGGAAACTATTAATATTGAAATAGTTGCAAATAAAAAGAAATTGATTTTTCTGAAGTTTTTCATGGAAATTATTTTGAACAAATATATAAAAACGAAGGTTAAACTAATTCGTAATTTTTTCACAAATAAGCACTTCCGGTTTGCCCAAACAATTGGTGGTAAAAAAAACAAACCAATTGCCTCCATCAGCAATATCAAACTTTTTTCGAATATCTTCCACTGACATCTTGAAATTGCGTGTGGTAATGTTCGCCTTTTGATGCATCAATTTCACCTTGATTATTTTTTTATCAAAAGGAATGGATTCTATCACTTTAAAGGATCTTCCGGGCATGGTTTTCAATTTATCCGAGGTGTATAAATGGGTGTTGGGATGCAATTTGAGCAATGAATATGCTTTGGCAAATGACTTAAATCCACCACTTTTCATAATAGCCGCATTGGGTTCAAAGAGATATTTTTTGATGGGTGAAAATTCTGTTTTGACCCTTATCTCTTCATCCCAAACAAAAGAAAATGTTTGCGTTTGGCTCTTATTGATATTAACTGTGATGATTTTTGGGGAAACAAGTTTATCTTTTTTGAGTATCCATAGCAATTCTTTGACTTCATTGTCAACAGCAACCACATGAATTTCATAAACATACCGCAACGAGCGGATTCCGGACGAAAGGTCTAATAAAGGTGATGTTTTTATCAGTATTTGGTTTGTTTTTGAAAAAAACAAATCGAGGTTTGTTGATACATCGGGTTCGCAATCTTCCAACAAAAAGACTTTCTTTTTTTGTGTGTCTCTCCGCGAAGGGTCTATGTAAATCCAATCGAACAAAAGCTGGTTTTCTTTTAAAAAACGGATGCCGTCCACCGTCAAACAATTTATTTTTGTCTGTTGGATTTGAAAAAAATTGTATCGGGCAATTTCAGATAATCCGCTGTTTTTTTCACAATGGATGACACTTTCCATTTTTGTTGAAAATGAAAATGTATCAATCCCTAAACCACCGGTCAGGTCAATCAAAGATTTTCCAGAAACCAAAGAAGCCTTATAACAGGCAGTTTGAAAAGAGGAGGTTTGCTCCAAATATATTTTGGGTGGAAATAAAATTCCCGGCCTGTCAAAAACGGGTGCGAACTTATTTTTAGCAATTTTTCTGCCGGTGATTTGGTCGATAATTTTTGAAACGGGAATGTTTTTATAAGGAATCCCTTTGAGTGCCAATTGTTGTAAATCATCGTTCAAATGTTCTTCAATAAAAGCTTGCACCTCTTTCTCTAAAAGGCTTGCATGAAACATGAGCTAAAGATTTTTGGTGAGCGATTGCACAATTTTGTACTCTGATAAAAATTCTTTGGCAACCACTTTGATAGCCGTATAGCCCGGCACAGCCACGAGCATGCCGCCTATCCCGAAAAGCAAACCGGCAATAATAATCACTAAAAAAATTTCCAACGGATGCGATCGCACGCTTTTAGAGAAAATAAGCGGTTGGCTCAATACGTTGTCAATCAGTTGCGCGAAGACATAACCGGAAAGCACGTAAATCAATTTTGGCAAGATGATGGATTGAAAATCGGCCCCGAGGTTTGAAGAAACCGTGAGCAGCAGCATCAAAAAACCCGCGATAATCGGCCCGATGTAGGGGACTATATTCAGAAACGCGCAAATAAGTGCTACGGCCAACGGATTATCGACTTCACAAACCATCAGCAAAATACTGTATAAAATAAATAGAATTAAAATCTGAAAAACCAAGCCGATAAAATACCGTGATAGCAAATCTTTGATTTTGTTGAAAACACCCAAAAAGCGATCTTCGTTCCCGGTTTTTGAAAAAACCAAAACACTTTCTACCATCAAATTACTGTCTTTGAGTAAGAAAAAAGTGATGAAAAGTATGGAAAACAAACCCACTCCAAAATTGCCGATGCTGTTAAAAAGATAATTCAACGAGTTTGGAATCATGTTAAACTCGAATTTTTGTATGAATTGAGAGGCTTGGATACTTTGCATCAAATCAAATTCTTTTTGGCCAAAATAAAGACTAATTTCTCTCGATAAATCATTCAGGTTTTGCCTCAGTAAATTGAAATCGATGGTGGAGAGGTTGTGGCTTTGTTGTATGAAAACCGGAATCAACAACGAAAATACACCCAAGATGATGGCGATAATCAGTGCGATGGCCACTAAAACCGCGATTGTATTGCGAAATTTTAATCGCGTTCTCAGAAATATTACGACCGGGCGACCTATCAAAGAAACAGCCGCCGCGATGCCGATATACAGGATGACCGAACGGACGGCGTACAAAAAATAAAGCAGCAAAAAAATCCCGAAAAGGATGCCGATGGCTCTCAATAGACCTCCGCTGATAATTTTTGGATTCATAACGATTAATATTGATTGACGGCAAAATAACGAATAAACTTGATTTTCTTTCAAATAAAATCTATCTAAGTTTTCGTATCAGGTCTTCCAAACCGTTGAGCTTGATTTCATAAACCAATTGCAACTGTTTACCTAATTTTCCTGCAGGCCAACCTTTGTTTTTGTACCAAACCACGTAATATTCGGGCAAGTCAATCAAAAAACGATTTTTATATTTACCGAATGGCATCTTGGCTTGTACCAGCTTGAGCAGTTCTTTGTGATTGTCAGAAATTTCAGGCAAGATAATGAATTAAAGTATTAATTTTCAAAAACATATTCTATTAGATTAGCTCCCATTTTGAGTGCTTTCAATCTAACCTCCTGTGGGTCGTTGTTTATTTCCGGATCTTCCCAACCGTCACCCAAATCGACCTCATAGGTATAGAGCAAAACCAATCTTGCGTGAATAAAAACGCCAAATGCCTGTGGACGTTTGCCGTCGTGTTGATGGATTTTAGGTATTCCGTCCGGAAAATCGTAAGATTGATGGAAAATAGGGTGGGAAGCCGGAAGTTCTGTCAATTCTTCCTCGGGAAAGAGTTTTTTGATTTCTTTGCGCACATATTCGTCCATGCCATAGTTGTCGTCGATGTGCAAAAAACCGCCGGACATCAAATAATTTCTCAGGTTTTCCAAATCTTCGTCACTAAAAAAAACATTGCCGTGCCCGGTCATGTGGACAAAAGGATATTGAAAAATATCTAAACTTGAAGGCGCCACAGTTGCAGGTTTAGTTTCGAGTCTGGTTTGAATGTTTTCATTGCAAAAACGAATGAGGTTGGGTAGTGAAGTCGGGTTGACATACCAATCGCCACCCCCTTTGTATTTGAGTAAGGCAATTTGTTGCGCGTGGGCAAAAATACCTATGAACAGTAATAAAACAAAAAGTGTAGGTTTTAAAAAACTTTGCATCCGCCGAAAAAATTTGTTTGGTAAAGATATTTGAAAAATCGATACCCTGAAACCGGAATTGACGGAATCAATTACTGTCGATAAAAATAGATGAATTTTAAGACGTTAAAATCTGTTCAAACCAATCTAAAGGGTGTCCAATAAGTGCTATTTGACAATTAGTTAAGAAAGCTAAGCTACTCAAAATAAATTTCACTTTTCGGGTAAAATGCAAGCCATGCAAAAGCTAAGTGAATACCATGAGGTTGAATTTCGAGTTGTTTTCCCTCATTTTTTCCGGACAAACATTTGCCGGTAATGTCCCATTTACTGTTGGTTTGCACATCGTAAAAATAATCCTTTTTTTGTTTAAAAGTAAGTGTTTGGCCTTCTATAATTGGTTTGTAAATAATGGCTGTTCCCACGTCTTTGCTCTCGGAAACCTTATAACTGTCCAACACGGAAACCGTTCCACTTTTGAAGAAAACAACAATTTTTTGACCTTCAAACTCGTCATTGACGGCTTTGGATTTTTTTAATTCTGTAAACGGATAAATCATCTGTCGACCGTTGATAGTCAGTCCAATCACACGCTCCATATTCGGCAGTTTGCGGGTCAGTTTTCCGGGTTTGATAAAACCGCCGTAGGGATTCCCGTTTAACACATCGTAGCCGACATACGGATTTTGCCCGTAACTTTTTGGATTCACTCCGGTATCTTCCTTCGATAAGATTTTTCCCTGTGGATAGCTATCAAAAAAATCAGATACTGAAAGTACAACCGACGGAACAATCTTCAATTCCATCCCGCTAAGCTTTCCGACTATTCCCTCACCCGTGAGTTGTTGCCACCAAGTTTCGGTTAGGGTGTCAAACATGATCATATCGCTGTTTCGCAACATGCCGGAAACTTCAAAATCAAGGGATAATGTTTGATTGTCAATTTCAATATTTCGATCGAAAACCATTCCCGAATTGCACAACGGGCAGTAAGTAACCAATATTTTTCTATTGCCGATTTGGTCATTGGCGATTTCGTGTATGGTCAGCATATTCAGTGGATAAGCCCTTGCTTCGCTTCCCAAAATGACCACCAAAACGGGTTCGTTTTTGAAGAAAGACAACAGGCCTTGTTGCCGTCTGATAAATTTCGGGTTTTTCAAAACAGGAAATGCCCCTTTCCGGACTACAACGGTTACTTCAGAAAGGTCAATATTGGTTTTGCTGAGGTCTGTTTTCCAGTCGAGTGGAAGTCGATTCGGATTGTTGATTTGCGAAAAAACAACTACACAATTGAGTAGAAACAAGCAAACTAAAAAATACCTGAAATTTCGCATAACTTCATGATTTATCAATTTTTATAGTCTAAATCATTAGGCAGTCATTACAAGATTTTAGTTAAAACTTCTGTTTAGATAACAGCCTTCATTTTTGAGGTAATTTCATTTAAACACAAATTCCCGATGCTACCTTCGTGGGTGTGGCTTACTTTTTTTAGGGGTGAAAATGTTTTGTCTTGTATTTGTTTCCCAACCGTTTTGTAGGCATCGCGGAAAGGCATGCCTTTTTGGACCAATTTGTTGACCTCTTCAACGCTGAACAAATAGTCATACCGGTCATCTTCCAAGATGTTTGGATTAATCTGAATTTGTTCCAACGAAAACACAGCCAATTCCAAGCAGGCTTTCAGGTTTTGAATGGCGGGGATTAAGCCTTCTTTGAGCAACTGTAAATCGCGGTGATACCCGCTGGGCAGGTTGTTTGTCAAAAGGGTAAGTTCGTAGGGAAGTGATTGAATTTTGTTGCATTTCCCGCGGATTAATTCAAAAACATCTGGGTTTTTCTTGTGTGGCATGATGCTCGAACCGGTGGTCAACGAATCGGGGAAAGCCACAAATCCGAAATTCTGACTCATGTACAAACAAACATCCATCGCGAGTTTGGATAGAGTCCCGGCGACCGAGCTCATGGCGAAAGCAGTTGTTTTTTCCACTTTCCCGCGACTCATTTGCGCGGCAACCGAATTGTATTTCAGTGTTTTGAAATGAAGAAAATCTGTTGTGAATTTCCGGTCAACCGGAAATGAGCTTCCATATCCTGCCGCCGAGCCTAACGGGTTTTGGTCGGCAACCGAGAAAGCCGCGTTGAGCATCACCACATCGTCAATCAACGTTTCGGCATAGGCAGAAAACCACAGCCCGAAAGAAGAAGGCATCGCCACTTGAAAATGGGTGTAGCCGGGCAGCATAACATTTTTGTGCAAATCAGCTTTGTGCATGAGCAAATCAAACAAATCCATCACAGACTGTTTGATATCATTTATTTCATCTTTCAAATACAAATGCATATCCACTAAAACCTGATCGTTTCGGGAGCGAGCCGTGTGGATTTTTTTCCCGGTATCACCCAATTTTTCGGTAAGCAGGTGTTCGATTTTCGAATGGACATCTTCAAATTCGCTTTCAATCACAAATTTATCGGCCAAAATATCTTCTAAAATCAGATGGAGTTCGCGTTCAAGATTGTTACATTCCGATTCCGTCAAAACACCGATTTTTTCCAGCATTTTGGCATGCGCCAACGAACCTATCACATCATATTTAGCCAAAACCAAATCGAGTTCTCGGTCATTTCCGACGGTGAAAGCATCTATCTTTTTATCGGTTGAAAAGCCTTTGTCCCAAAGTTTCATGTTTGTATCGAGTTTTAATACCTTTTTTATTTATAAAGGCAGGATTATTTTTTAAACGGTTATAAAATTACAGTTTCTATAAGTTGTACATAAATATCGATTCCTTCTTCAACTTCATGTACATAGATAAATTCATCGGATGAGTGCGAACGGTGCGAATCGCCCGGGCCCAACTTCAGCGATTGGCAACTCAACACCGACTGGTCGGATAGAGTAGGGGAACCATAGGTGTTTCTCCCAAGCCTAATGCCCGCTTGCACAATCGGGTGTTCCTTTGAAATGGAAGACGAATTGAGCCGCAATGACCGCGGATTGATCTCAATCGAAAGATGTGATTTGACAATTTCCAAAACTTCCGTGTTGGTGTATTGATCGGTCACCCGCACATCAACCACAAAATGGCAGGAAGAAGGGACAACATTGTGCTGGCTGCCTGCATCGATTTGCGTGACGGTCATTTTCATCTTGCCTAAGGTTTCAGAAATTTTTAGGAATTCGAATGTACGAAACCATTCAATGGCTTCCATCGCTTTGTAAATTGCGTTGTCGCCCAAACCGTGTGCGGCATGCCCCGCTTGCCCGTGAGCGACACAATCGAGTACCAATAACCCCTTTTCGGATATTGCCAGATGCATTTCCGTTGGCTCGCCTACGATAGCAAAATCAATCTCTGGAATCTTTGGTAAAACACTATTCAACCCGTTGCTACCGGAATTTTCTTCCTCCGCCGAAGCAACAAGTATAAGGTTGTATTTTAAATTTTCTTTCGAATAATAATAAACAAAGGTTGCCAATAGCGAAACCAAAGCGCCACCGGCATCATTGCTGCCCAATCCAAAGAGTTTTCCGTCTGAAATTTCGGGAGCGAACGGGTCTTTGCTGTATCCGCCGTTGGGTTTGACTGTGTCGTGATGTGAGTTTAAAAGGATGTTGGGCTTGACAGGGTCAAAAAATTTATTTTTCACAACCACATTGTTTCCAAATCGTTCAAACGGTACGTGAAAACGGCTCAACCATTTTTCAATTTGATTGGCCGTTTGATCTTCTTCGGTCGAAAACGAAGGGGTTGCAATCAAGTGTTGCAAGAGTTGTAATGCTTCGTTTTTTAATTCTGTTAAGTTCATTTATTTTCTTTTTTTAGACCCGAAAGGTTTTTAAAACCTTTCGGGTCTTGTCTCATTTTAAATCGCCAAGGTTGTAAACATTTTTTTTTTATCGCCGATTATCGACGGATGGCCGATGATGACTTTCGAAACTTTGTTTTGTAAGGCGTGGAAACAATTTTCCATTTTTGGAAGCATGCCGTCCGCGATAATTTTATCGTTTTTTAATTCGATATATTTCTGGCTGTCAATGTGTTCTATGACGGAATCTTCGTCGTTAATATCTGTCAGAACTCCCTTTTTCTCAAAACAATAGATAAGTTCTGCCTGATAACTTTCGCTCATGCCAATGGCCACTTCCGAGGCGATGGTGTCGGCATTGGTGTTGAGTAGCTGTCCGGCAGCATCGTGGGTGATGGCGCAAAAAACGGGTGTAAAACCCGCTTGAAGCAGTTTGTCGATATTGCCCGAATGAACCGATTGTACATCGCCGACAAAGCCAAAATTGATCTCCGGATGCGTGCGTTTGCGCGACAAGATACTCCCGGCATCGGCACCCGAAAGCCCGATGGCGTTGCAGTGGTTTTTTTGCAACAGGGCGACCACTTTTTTGTTAATCAAACCCGCGTACGTCATCACCACTACGTCTAACGAAGCTTGGTCAGTGATACGGCGACCACCTACCATATTGGTTTCCACACCGAGTTTAGTCGCAATCTGAGTCGCTATTTTCCCGCCGCCGTGCACAAGGATTTTGGGTGACGGCAAGGCGGCAAAGTCTTTTAAAAAACTTTGTAGTGCCATCTCGTCGTCGATGACATTTCCTCCGATTTTGATGATTTTTAGGATGGGTTTCATGATTTAGTTATAGATTTTCCAATATCTTCTTCAACACCAACTGTGCTGCAAAAGTACGGTTATTGGCTTGTTGGATAACAACCGATTGTGGGCTGTTTAACACTTCGTCTGTCACAATCACATTGCGGCGCACGGGCAGGCAATGCATAAAATAAGCGTGGTTGGTCAGTTTCATCTTTTCGGCGGTGACCATCCAAGCCGGGTCGGTAGAAAGCACTTTTCCGTAATCGTGGTAGGCACTCCAGTTTTTGACGTAAACAAAATCAGCATTTTCAAAAGCTTTTTCCTGATTGTATTCGACCCTGGAATCTTTCACAATAGCTGGATGCAACTCATAGCCTTTCGGGTGGGTGATGACAAAATCGGC
>PFUR01000064.1:37002-76067 GCA_002790195.1 Flavobacteriales bacterium CG_4_9_14_3_um_filter_40_17 | reverse complement strand
CCGCCAGTAGAAAGAGACGAAGTATATAAAGACATATTTGAACAAGCGGAGAATTTTAAGAAAAACAGAGTAATAACGAAATAATGCCACCGCTCAACAGCCACACACATTGCCAAGCCGCTCATGCCAGCCACACGATCCAAAGCTTGCCAATAAGTGTGTCCGAGCCATCGCACGGACGAGAAAAAAGAAAGCACGATTACACAACAATGGCTATACGTAATGCAGGCTAAAGTGATGATATTAAAGTAATTACATTAAATAAACTTTTCGGTGAACGGACAGTGAAGTACCTTGGAATCCCGCACTACTCATACAGTAGACCGTTAGCCTTGTCATTGCTTCTAAATTGTCAATTTGCATTTCAAAAATGTAGCAAAACCCACTGTCAGTTGTTTTCTGATGGAATTTCAGGATTTGTTTGGGCAATTTCTTCGGAATTTAGTTCAATTTTTCCGGTCAATTTTTCTTTCCAATCCGCCCAGCCGTATTTTTTTGCAAAAATGTACAGCATGACGAGCAAGGGCAGGAGCGAGAGAAATTGAAACTTGACATCGGGTTCGGAAATATCTCTAAAAATGGACTCGGTCTGAAAAGCAGTCCAGTCTGCCGTTACCAAAAGTGCCGTAATCAGGTTGTTGACCACGTGAAAACCCAAAGCTAACTCGATACCTTCATCCATCAAAGTGATGATGCCGAAAAAGAATCCCATGGCAATGTAAATCAGGATAACTTCGTATCCCAATTTTTCAATTTCCGGATTTGCCAAATGCAACAAACCGAATATCAGAGAGGTAACAATCAGCGGCATCCATCGGTTTTTGGTATGCAACCCGATACCTTGCATCAAATATCCTCGAAATACAAACTCTTCGTAAGCTGCTTGTATAGGAATGAAAATGACGGAAATAAGCAATAGGATTAGAAACGGAATCGGTTTAAAATTGAAGATGTATTTTTCGGGTGATTCCCAATAGTCCAAGAAAGTAATGGCAACTATGACCAATCCCCAAGTGATAAACGCGAACCTGAATCGGCTCCAATCGATTTTTTTTCTGGCAGTTATCAATGGTTTTAACGGTTGATGGTGGTGTATTTTAATCCAAAGAAGCAAAACAACCATACTTGTTGCAAAAGCAAACAACATCAGAAACAGGAAAAGATTGGGATCTAATAATTTATAAATATTGCTTTCATCGATTTTGGCTGTTTTGCTATCTGAATAGCTGATTTTAAACATAATAGCAATGCCCAATGGGATAGCGCCGATGGTTTGCCCGCCGATAAACGACACCAAAAATCCGCCGATATAACTCCAGATAGATTTCTTATAAGGGTTTGCCTGCTTGATGAAATTCATTTAATTGACTATTAAAAAAATTAAAATTGTATTTTTGTTAAATGTACGGTCGATTTGTTTTGCAAAAAAACAAATTGTTACACAAGTTTTAGGATTTTTTATCGTTAATTTATCAGCCCCAAATTAATATACCAAACTTAATGTCATGAACAACTTAAAAAACCAACTACCACTTATCCTATGCTTGGGATGGTTCGCCCTTGGGCTATCTCAAGAAAGTGAGTCTCGAACTGATGCACAAAACGAGAGACAAACGATTGATAATCAATTTGAAGATATCTATCGAAAGTCAGGAAATTACAACGATGAAAAGGGACAAACCTATGAGGTAGCCCGCAAAACTTGGCTGCTTCAATTGCAGAAAAATGTAACAGATACGCTATCAAATTACAAATCGGAGTTGCAGAAACAATTTGCAGAAATAAACTTACAAAAACAGCAAATAGATTCTCTAACAGCTTACCGCAATCAACTTCTCCAACAATTGGAAGAAACAAAAAGAACAAAAGACAGCATCGGTTTTATGGGGTTTTTAGAAATGCATAAAAACTTTTACCGATTCTTCATGTGGTTTATAATCGTTGTTTTACTCGGACTGTTTTTGTTGTTTTTTTATAAATTTAAACAAAGCAACATTGTCACTGAGTATGCCAAAAGCGCACTGAATGATTTGGAAGAAGAGTATGCCACGCATCGTCAAAAAGCATTGGAACGCGAACAAAGAGCCATGCGAAAACTGCAAGACGAAATCAATAAGAATAAATACAAAAACACGAAATAGCAGGTTTTTGGCATTCTTATTTCAAAATAATCACTTCATTTTTGCAATTCAAATTCCAATCGGGTATCTTTCATTGCACCAAATCCGCCGGCAATATCGATCAGGTTGTGGATTCCTCTGCTTTTGAGAATGGACGCTGCAATGATGGAGCGGTATCCTCCGGCACAATGGATGTAGAAATTTTCGTCGGACGGGAATTGTTTCAAAAAATCATTTAGGTTGTCGAGTGGTGTATTTTCTGCATTTTTCAGATGAGATGCCACATACTCATTTTCTTTTCTGACATCAAAAACGGCCGGTTGTTCTGAAAAATATATTTTTTCGAACACATCTACCGTAATAGATTGGATAGCATCTGTTTCTTTAGCTGCTTTTCTCCATGCATTCATCCCGCCTTTTAAAAATCCGATGGTATTGTCAAATCCTACACGTGACAAACGGGTGATGGTTTCTTCCTCCCTTCCGGATGGTGCAACCAACAAAATAGCCTGATTGACATCTTTGATAAGTGCTCCGACCCACGGGGCAAAACCACCGTCAATACCAATAAAGATTGAACGGGGAATATGCGATTGGGCAAATTCTTGTTCGCTTCTTACATCGAGGATCAAAGCATCAGTTTGGTTGGCAATGGCTACAAATTCATCCGGGTTTAAAGGTGTTGCACCTCGTTTGATGACTGTGTCAATATCTTCATACCCTTCTTTGTTCATTTTGACATTAAAAGGAAAATAGGCCGGAGGAGGCAATAAACCGTCTGTCACTTCTCTGATAAAGTCTTCTTTTTTAATGCCTTTTCTCAAGGCGTAATTCACCTTTTTTTGATTGCCGAGTGTGTCAAAAGTTTCTTTCATCATGTTTTTTCCACAGGCCGAACCGGCACCGTGTGCCGGATAGACAATCACCTCGTCATGTAATGGAATGATCTTGGTTTGCAGGCTTTCGTAGAGCAGTCCCGCGAGTTGTTCTTTGGTCATGTTTATAGCTTTCTGAGCCAAATCCGGCCGGCCTACATCTCCTAAAAACAAGGTGTCGCCACTGAAAATTGCATAATCTTTTCCATTTTCATCTTTGAGCAAATAGGTGGTGCTTTCCATCGTGTGACCCGGCGTGTGAAGTGCCGTTAAGGTAATTTTTCCCAATGGGAAAATCTGTCCGTCTTTGGCGATGATGGCATCAAAATTCGGATTGGCCGTAGGACCAAAAACGATGGATGCACCGGTTTGTTTGGACAAAGTCAAATGCCCGCTCACGAAATCGGCGTGAAAATGGGTTTCAAAAATGTACTTGATTTTTGCCTTGTCTTTTTCTGCCCGCATCAAGTACGGTCCAATCTCTCTCAGCGGATCGATGATGGCAATTTCGCCTTGGCTTTCAATATAATAGGCTCCTTGTGAAAGACAACCGGTATAGATTTGTTCGATTTTCATAAAGTGTTTTAAGTAAATAGGTTGTTTTTAATTTGAAACGGATGGGATTATACGGTTAAAGCCAACTCTTTGTAGATGATAAAAATAGCCATACTCAAAACAAACCATCCAAACCATCTTTTCAGTTTTTTACCATCGATTTTATTGGAAAAATACATACCGATAAAAATACCAAAAATAGACAATGAGGTAAATATCAGCAAGAATGCCCAATCTATTTCAATGTTTTGAAGATCGCCCAAAAACCCTATCAATGAATTGATTGCTATGATAAGCAGTGAAGTGGCAATGGCTCTTTTCATGGGAAGTTTGCCAAACCACACCAAGGTTGGGATAATCAGGAATCCACCGCCTGCACCTATCAATCCGGCAATAAGCCCCACCAATATTCCTTGAAGGATCAACAGCGGGTAGTGGAGTACAGAAATGCGTAGGTTTGGGATGGTATCCCCTTTGCTTCTAATCATGATGACGGAAGTAATTGCCATAATCAAACCGAAAAAAGTCATGATGGCGAAATCGCGATGAATTTGAAAACTTTCCGATTGAAAGAATATTTCAGGTAGAAGTGGTATCAAAAATTTCCGCACACAATACACAACCACAAATGCCGGAAAGGCAAATACCAAACCGGTTTTGAGTTCAACCAATTTCTTTCGGTAATTGTTGATAGCACCCGTCAGTGAAGTCGTGCCAACCACAAACAATGAGTAAGCCGTCGCTGTTACGGGATTCAGATGAAATAAATAAACCATTATCGGAAGTGTGAGTATGGAGCCACCACCACCCAACAAACCTAATACCAACCCAGTAAAAACAGCTCCGAAATATCCAAAAATAAGGGTTTCAAGCATAGGAAATTTTGAATTAAAAATGATACAATAATAACCAATTTGAAAAATTGAAATGTAACTACTGTTACACAAGCTTTGCAAAAAGGTTTATAAATTTACGTAATATCAAATCTTAAAAAGATGAAACACCCATAAGAATAACATTTACACACAGGACGATGATTATTCAGGGTGTTCAATTCCTGTGCTGAGCGCAGTCGAAGCATGACCTTTAAAAAAAACAAATAAATATAAACACATGAAAAAAAATTTGGGCTCAATAGACAAAATTATTCGTTATCTCATAGCGCTAACTGCGGTTATTTTAATTTATACCGAATCGCTTACAGGTTGGCAAACATATGCAGCTTTGGCAATTGCAACAATAATGCTCGTTACCGCATTGATTAATTTTTGTCCGCTGTATGCCATATTTGGTATAAAGACTTGTAAAATTTAAGCAAATTCAATTTATTTTTTATCAAGGATAAATATTCACTTCGGGTGTGAGTTGAATGCCGAATTTTTCGAAAACGGATTGTTGAATCTTCTCCGATAATGACAAGATATCTTGGCCTTTGGCATTGCCATGATTGACCAAAACCAATGCCTGTTTGTCGTGAACACCCGCATCGCCAAAGCGTTTCCCTTTATATCCGGCTTGTTCAATCAACCACGCTGCCGGGATTTTTATCAAGTCGCCGGCTTCATAAAAAGGCATTTCGGGATATTTATCTGTCAAGGATTGAAACAGAGCCTTTTCTATAACCGGATTTTTAAAAAAACTACCTGAATTGCCAATGATTTTCGGGTCGGGAAGTTTTTGTTGCCGGATGGATATTACCGCTTTTGAAATAGTTGAAGGAGCCTGGTTTTTAACACCTTGTTGAGCAAGTTCAGCTTGTATAGTTCCATATTCGGTTTTGAGTTGATGATTTTGTTTTGTCAGTTTGAAATAAACCGCTGTGATGATGTATTTATTTTTGAGTTTGGTCTTAAAAATAGAATGCCTGTAATCGAATTGACAATCCGTTTTGCTGAAAGCCCTGACAAGTCCGGTTTTGATTTCCATGGCTTCGCACCGCTCAAAAGTATCTTTGAGTTCTACCCCGTAAGCACCGATATTTTGGATGGGGGCTGCACCTACATTACCCGGAATCAGCGACAGGTTTTCCAAACCGCCCAAACCGTTTTCTAACGTCCAAAGCACAAACTCATGCCAAACTTCGCCCGCCATGGCTTTGATCAAAACATGATTTTTGGTATAATCGGCATCGACAATTTCTTTTCCCTTGAGCCCGATATGCAAGGTAAGCCCCGGCACATCACGGGTTAACAGCAGGTTGCTGCCACCACCCAAAACGAATAAACTTTCGTCCGCATAATCTGCAAGAACTTTCCTGAGTTCATCGAGGTTGTTTACCGAAATGAAATTCTCGGCAACTTGGTCAATTCCAAAAGTATTGTAGGCTTTGAGCGAAAAGTTTTTCTTGGGTTTGAAAATATTCATCAGGACACGGCTATTTTTTGGAAAGGTATTCTTGATAAGCGGGAATGGCTATTTTGAGAATGTCAACTGACCGTTTTAAATCTTCAATTTTCAATACGTATGCGATTCGGATTTGATTGAGACCGGTGTTAGGTGTTGCATAAAAGCCTGCGGCCGGAGCCACCATCACGGTTTCGCCATCTAACTGAAAATCTTCGAGTAACCACTGTGCGAATGCGTCTGCATTGTCTATCGGAAGTTCGGCTATGCAATAAAAAGCACCATTCGGCACAGCCACTTTCACGCCGTCAATTTTCTGTAAACCTTCAATTAAGGTATTTCGTCTCAGCGTGTATTCTTTATTCACCTCTTCAAAATAAGAATCAGGCGTGTCGAGAGCAGCTTCGGAAGCTATTTGCGCGAGGGTGGGTGGGCTCAAACGCGCTTGAGCAAACTTGAGTGCGGTGGCCATAAATTCTTTGTTTTTGGAAATCAAGCAACCGATTCGAGCACCGCACATACTGTATCGTTTAGAAACCGAATCTACCACGATGGCGTGTTGGTCTATGTTGCCAAGTGAAAGAATAGAGTGGTGGACACAACCATCGTAAACAAATTCACGATAAACTTCATCTACAATCAAAAACAAATCGTGTTTGATGCAAATTTCCGCCAGAATTTTGAGTTCTTGTTTAGCATATAAATAACCGGTTGGGTTGCTCGGATTGCAAATCAGTATGGCTCTGGTCTGAGGGGTAATCAACTTTTCAAAGTCGGCGATGGGCGGGAGTGCAAAGTTTTCTTCAATACGCGAAATAACCGGTACAACCTTGGCACCTGAAGCAATCGCAAACGCGTTGTAGTTGGCATAAAAGGGTTCGGGAATGATGATTTCGTCGCCCGGATCGGCGATGCTGCCGATGGCAAAAAGCAAGGCCTCGGAACCACCGGTGGTCACAATGATTTCGGACGAATTGACTTGGATGTGGTGTTTTTGATAATATTTTGCCAGTTTGATGCGGTAACTCTCAATACCCGCAGAATGGCTGTATTCCAATATTTTAATATCAATGTTTCGGATGGCTTCCAAAGCGATTTTCGGCGTTTTGATGTCTGGTTGGCCGATGTTGAGCGGATAAACTTTTCTGCCCATCCGGATGGCTTTTTCTGCAAAAGGAACCAATTTACGAATGGGTGAAGAAGGCATTTCAAAGCCTTTTTGTGATATTTTTGGCATGCTCTGATGTTTATCACAAAGGTGCAAAAATATTTTAAATTTTGAATGTGTAGAAATGAGAAAGTGTTAAAAAGAGCCAGCTATCGATTGTACGCGAAATATCGACTGTAATATTTTCATCACACTAGAGTCTTTAAACGAGGTGTTCCACTTTTTTTTTAGATTTCCTAACAAGCACAGGATATTTAGATTACTTTTGCAAAAATTTATGGTATGTCAAGTGTTAGAAGTTTAAAAAGAAACATCAATAATGTATTGGGGGATTTAATCGAATCGGCCTACTTGGTTCAAATTGCCCGCGCTGAAGTAAAATCAGAAAAAGTGGAAGCCATCGTTGACGAGGCAATCAACCATTTCGATACCTTAATCGACAAAGTAAATCAGAAAAATATCGAAAACAAAAGGGCTCATTTTACAGCCGTCCGCAAAGATTTAGAGTCTGTTGCGATTGATTTGGTTGAAAAAATCAACAAACTTTCCTAATTTTTATTTTTTTTAAAAAAGTCTTGCAAAAAATAATTTCGATTTTATCTTTGCACCGCCTTAAGCCGGCATAGCTCAGTTGGCCAGAGCACGTGATTTGTAATCTCGGGGTCGTGGGTTCGAATCCCTCTGCCGGCTCATATAAAACGACAAACCTTCTCGAAAAGAGAAGGTTTTTGTCATTTAAACCTCGCCAAAATATTAAAAATAGGCACTTGATATCGAGAAAAAAAAGGTAATTTTAAACCCTGACAACAGTAAATCTAAGAAGCCTTCGTGAAACCATTGAAACTGCATAGCAGCCCTACAATTGATCTATATTCCGCCCTGACAGGCACCGAACTTGTGTTGCCCATCATAACCGAAGGGATTTCGGCAGGATTCCCTTCCCCTGCAATGGATTTTGTGGACTTAAGTATTGACTTAAACAAGCATTTGGTAAAACATCCATCTTCTACATTTTACGGAAGAGTCAAGGGGGTTTCAATGAAAAATGCCGGAATTGACAATGGCGACTTGTTGGTCATCGATAAAAGCATCGAACCCACCAATGGCAAAATTGCCGTTTGTTATATCGATGGAGAATTTACGCTGAAACGAATCAAAATTTCTAAAAACGAAATTTTATTAGTTCCCGAGAACGAGGATTACGCACCGATAAAGGTTACCGCAGATAGTAATTTTATGATTTGGGGTATAGTCACACACGTTATCAAAGATGTATAAATGTTTGCTTTAATTGACTGCAATAATTTCTACGCCTCCTGCGAAAGGGTTTTCCGTCCGGATTTAAACGGGAAAGCTGTTGTTGTCTTATCAAACAACGATGGCTGCGTGATTGCGCGAAGCAACGAAGCAAAGGCAGCCGGTATTCCGATGGGCGCACCGGCTTTTGAATACGAGCAAAAATTTAAGCAACATCATGTGCAGGTATTTTCCGCAAACTTTGCCCTTTATGGTGATATGAGCAATCGGGTGATGTCTATTCTTTCAGATTACAGCCCCGATATGGAAATCTATAGTATTGATGAAGCATTTTTAAAGCTCAAAGGGTTTGATTTTTTCAACCTTCAAGATTATGCAGAAGAAATGCGGTATAAAGTGACCAAATGGACAGGAATACCCATCAGTATTGGCATTGCCCCCACAAAAGCATTGTCGAAAGTAGCCAACCGGATTGCTAAAAAATTTCCGAAAGAAACAAAAAGTGCATACATCATTGATAACGAAGAAAAACGCATCAAGGCTTTGAAATGGTTGAAAATAGAAGATGTCTGGGGCATTGGAAGGCAACACAGCAAACGCTTAAATACGATTGGTGTAAAAACCGCTTTTGACTTTACCCAACTTGAAGACAATTGGGTAAGGCAGCATTTAACCGTTGTAGGCTTGCGATTAAAACACAATTTACAGGGTATCCCAACGCTTGGCCTTGAAGAAATACAATCCAAAAAAAACATTGCCACTACCCGTTCGTTTGAAACCAATTACACTACGTATGATCAATTGCGAGAGCGAATAGCAACATTTGCCGTGTCCTGTGCCGAAAAATTGCGCAAGCAACAATCGTGTTGCAATTCGTTGATGGTATTTATTCATACCAATAGGTACAGAAAAGATTTACCGCAATACAACATAAACATTGTAATAAATCTTCCGTTTCCAACAAATTCGAGTATTGAATTGGCAAATTTTGCCACGCAAGCATTAACGAAAATTTTCAAGCAAGGTTTTTATTACAAAAGAGCAGGGGTTATCGTGCAGGGATTAATCCCCGAAACTATTCTACAACAAAACCTTTTCGAAAACGCAGACGAACGCCATAGGCCGTTGATGAAAGCTATCGATAAAATGAATTTGCTTTACGGACAGCAGAAAATCCGCCTTGCTTCACAAGACACAAAGCGAGTTTGGAAGATGAAACAGGAAAAATTGTCACCTCGTTACACAACACATCTGGCAGACATCATAACCATCTATGTATAATGTGCTTTCATTCTAAACAATCAACGTCAGCCCAGGAATTGGAAAACCGTTTCAAAGCAAAATTTGAAAGTACAGAATGCTATTCTCCTCAAATTCACAAAGGATTTCAATACCCAAAAACACCCGTTATCACCAATAACGACCCAGAAATTATTCAACTTTTTAATTGGGGATTAATTCCCAATTGGGCAAAAGATGGACGCATTAAAGAGAATACGCTGAACGCACAAATTGAAACTATAAACGAAAAAGCCTCTTTCAGAGACTCAGTAAACAACAAATGTCTGATACTTGCTGACGGTTTTTTTGAATGGCAATGGCTCGACGAAAAAGGAAAACGAAAGCAAAAATACCTACTGCATTTGCCAAATGATGTACCCTTTGCTTTTGCAGGGCTGTGGAGTGAATGGCTTGGCAAATCAAAAGACGAACCGGTTTATACCTACACTGTCTTAACAACAGAAGCCAATGAACTAATGCGTAAAATTCACAACACAAAAAAACGTATGCCAATAATCATTTCAAATGGAAACGAAACAGATTGGTTGATTAACAAAGGTTTGGCCATGCAGAATGATAAATTAATACTAAAGTATAAAATTCCGGAAATATCATTGCGAAATACCCGTCACATTGCCACACCCAAAAACAGATTTTAGCAATTTTGTGAGTTTAAAAGTACATGAAAACCTCTCCTCCCTTTATAAAAATCTACTTGCCGGTTTTAATACTATAGATTTCTGAAAAGATTATTTACGGATAAAACCCACCACTACAAGCGTTATTGCCTACGCAAAATACTATTTTTAAACGCCGAGAACGACTGATTTTTTAAACATAAATATTGTAATTTTGCAAACCTAAGAAACCAATATGTTAAGTAGATTAAACAGTATAAAACAACGTTTTGACGAGATATCCGATTTGATTATTCAGCCGAATATTATTGCTGATCAAAAAAGGTACATCGAATTGAATCGGGATTACAAAGAACTCAAGAAAATAGTTGATAAAAGAGAGGAATACGTCCGTTTAACCAACAATATCAAAGAAGCCGAAGAAATTATCGCGGACGGATCAGATACCGAAATGGTAGAAATGGCTAAAATGGAGTTGGAAGAAAGCAAAGAAAAAATCAAGCTTTTGGAAGAAGAAATTCGCTTTATGTTGATTCCGAAAGACCCCGAAGATTCCAAAAATGCCATGATGGAAATCCGTGCCGGAACGGGTGGTGACGAAGCGAGTATTTTTGCCGGAGATTTGTATAGAATGTACACAAAATATTGCGAGTCAAAATGTTGGAAAACACAGGTGATGGATTTGAACGAGGGTACAGCTGGCGGTTTCAAAGAAATTATATTCGAGATTACAGGTGAAGACGTGTATGGCGCCTTGAAGTTTGAAGCCGGAGTGCACCGCGTACAGCGCGTACCGCAAACCGAAACGCAAGGCCGTGTCCACACTTCTGCTGCCACGGTGATGGTGCTTCCGGAAGCAGAAGAGTTTGATGTGGACATCGACATGAACGATCTCCGCATCGATTATTTTTGTTCTTCCGGCCCCGGCGGACAATCGGTCAACACGACCAAATCGGCCGTCCGGTTGACGCACATTCCTACCGGCTTGGTGGCACAATGCCAGGATCAAAAATCACAACACAAAAACAAGGACAAAGCCTTGCAGGTACTTCGTTCCAGATTGTATGAAATGGAATTGGCCAAGAAAAACGAAGCCGATGCCGCACGACGCAATTCAATGGTTTCCAGCGGCGACCGTTCGGCGAAAATACGTACCTACAATTATTCCCAAGGAAGAGTCACCGATCATCGGATTGGGCTAACCTTATATGATTTGGACAACATCGTGAACGGCGGCGACATTCAGAAAATCATTGACGAACTTCAATTGGTCAACAACACTGAAAAGCTCAAGGAATCAGGAGAAGTTTTTTAAATAAAAAAGGAGGTATTTAATCTTTACAATCAGTCACATGACACTTGCTTTTTTGACCGGACAAATTTTAGCCAAAAAAACATTTTTGTGCGTCGGCCTTGATCCCGATTTAGATAAATTACCCAAACACCTGCTAACAGAATCCGATCCGGTTTTCGCATTCAACAAAACAATTATTGATGCGACTGCCCCCTATTCGGTTGCTTTTAAACCTAACTTAGCTTTTTACGAAGTTTTGGGAACCAAAGGTTGGGTAAGCCTCGAAAAAACGATTGGCTACCTCAATACAAATTACCCGAATCATTTTACTATCGCCGATGCCAAAAGAGGAGATATCGGCAATACCTCACGTATGTATGCCAAAACTTTTTTTGACTTGTTGGATTTTGATTCGGTTACTGTTGCGCCTTACATGGGTAAAGATTCGGTAGAACCATTTTTGGAATTTGAAGGGAAGCACACCATTTTGTTGGCGCTTACTTCCAACGATGGCGCGCGTGATTTCCAATTAGATAAGGGAGACAACTTGTTTGAAAAAGTAATTGAGACTTCCAAAAAATGGAAAAATGCAGAAAATATGATGTATGTAGTTGGTGCTACACAAACAGCCCATCTCAAAAAAATTAGAAAGCTGATTCCGGACAGCTTCTTGCTGATACCGGGCGTTGGGGCGCAAGGCGGAAGTTTGGAAGACGTTTGCCGCTTTGGCATGAATAAAAACATCGGCTTGTTGGTCAATTCCTCCCGCGGGATTATTTATCAATCAGGGGGAAAAGATTTTGCCGGGAAAGCGGCGGAAGAGGCACAAAAAATTCAGTCCGAGATGGCTTCTTATCTTGAAAAATTTTGTCCTTAAAAAATTGTTCTACATTCTTATTCTTTTAACTTCAACCAATCCGCTTTATTTTCTTTTTGTCTGGCATCAATTTCTTTCTTTAAAGCCAAATTATATTTGATATCGGGCTTGAGAATGATAGTTTTTTCTTTGGTTTCCCCGTAGCGTTCAAACACGATTTTAACTTCGGTTCCGGATTTGAAATTTTCAAGTACCTTATCCAGGGTAATGGAATCATTTAAAACGACATCTGCAATTTTGATAATCCGGTCTCCTTTTCGCAACTCGGCAATATAGGCAGTGGTGTTTATCATTGGATTACTCATAATCAAATGATTACGGGTAAGAACACCAAGCGATACCCAGTTGTCCATTGCTGCCAACTCTACACCAACATTTTCAAAAAGCTTTTCAAAACCGGGCATGCCGCTTTTGTAGATATAGTTGTTGAAGAAATGATTGCCAAATTCTTTTCCTGCGAATTGGTTGAGGGTTTGGTGCAGATCTCCGACCGTATAGTAGGTGTTTGTTTTACCGAAATTGTTCCACATCAATTTCATATAATCATCCAAATTCAGGTTGCGTTCGCGCAGGGACAAATCCAAAGCCAGACCCAGCATGCTTCCGTAGGCATAATAGGATATAAAGGTGTTTTCTCGGTTGGTTTCGTCAACCGAGCGGGCGGCATCTACGAAGGGAGCTTGGTAACTCATTTCAATGGGATTGAAAAACAATCGCCCCGGCGAAGCCCAAACATAGTTGAACGTTCCGGCCAATCCATCAATGTATGCTTCGGGTTTGATGATGCCAGTCCGGCACAAGGTCAAATCATCATAATAACTTGTAAATCCTTCGGCAAACCACAATTCTCCGCTCATATTGGCTTGAGTAAAATCAAAAGGTTCTAAGGCTTTGGGGCGGATGCGTTCGACATTCCAACCGTGAAAAAATTCATGTGCGACAGTGCCGATGTTATCTTCGATTCCGCCATTGGTCAAACTCAGGTTGTCCGTGAGGATAGTTGAATTACGGTGTTCCATGCCATCACCGGAAACATTGGGCATGTAGCAGGCCAAAAAGGTGTATTCACCGTAATCGTATTTTGGAAATTCACCATAAACGGCTTGTTCTTGAAGGACGATTTTTTTGATTTTTTCAAAATAGACATCAAATTCGGTTTCTGAGGCTTTGTCGTCGTGTAAAACAAAATTAAAAGTTTGAGAAACACCGTCCGACTCGGCTATAAACGACCGCTTTTTGTAGTTGCTTATCTCTGTCGGGCTGTCCATAAAATATTGTAGGTCTTTGGCATAATAGGTATTCCCTCGTAGATGTTTCAGTTGGGTTGCTACTTTCCAGTTCATATCTTCACGCACATCGAAAGTAACTTCAATTTCCTGTTCAATCAATTCGGGCACATACATAAATGCAGCGGGCATATTCAGATGGGCGTGGGTTTCATCGATTTGTGCATAGGTGCCGTCGCCGCGATTGGCAAACAAAGTATAGCTCACCTTGATTGTCCCATCGTGGTTGTTTACACGCCAAGAATATGGATCTTTCCTTTCAACTTTAAGGAGGTTCCCTCTGCCGTCGGTTGCTCCCACGGCATAGACATTCTTGGCAAATTCGTGAAGCGCATAGCGCCCCGGAGAGGAACGGCTCATTCTAAATTCGACTTCTTTGGTTTTTAGGTTTTTAAAAGTTGCATGGATGGCGGCTTCGTGGTGAGATGCATTTTCGAAGGATACAAAATATACTGTCGAAACTTGGGCAAATCCAGTTTGAAAAAAGAACAGTAACAGCAGGACTGGTTGGATGTTTTTCATGGTAAAAGTTTAAACCACTAAGATACTGCTTTTTGAATTTATTTTGAATCTGGATAAATCGGGTGCATAAAAAAGGCCGCCCAACAAATCGGACAGCCCCTTTGAAAAGTATAATGATGGTTTTTAATTGGCTATCGAACTTTTTTCGACAACGGCATTTATGATAAGATCCAAATCTTCATCATATTCGGCACCTGAACGAATGACCCCTTTAATTTTTATTTGATCACCAATCTTGACACCAGACACCTGATTGTTGGTTTCGGCGGTGAAAGTACAAGAAACGCCCAACTTATCGGAAGGGTTGCTTTTAAGTAAAAGCACTTTCTGACCCAATTGGTCTGTGTCTATTTTGGTTACTTCACCAGAAATAATCAACACTTTTGATTCTCCTTCTGCATCTAAGTATTTTGCATTGGCTGCTCCTGCATCGGCCAAAAACTCATCGACAAGCGTTGATGCGGTGACCTCGGCATCTGCTTTTGTGGCTTGTATGTCCCGGTGGGGCATAAACCACAGGTAAGCAACATAACCGATGGCGGAAAGGGCAATTAGTGCAAGGGCAATTAAAACCTTCTTTTTCATTTTATTAGTTTGGTTTTGGTGGTATCCGTAATGATTATTTAGAAGCCGTAAGCGTGCTGTTGAAATTAAGATCAACTGTGACGTTTACAGTTTTGGCAACATGCTCGGTTGGTTTACCGCTTGGGAGTACAATATTGTAATCAGCCAAAGTAATGTCAAAATTGCTGTATCCGGTAACTTTACCATTTTCTATTTTCAATTTAAGGTTTTGCTTGATGGGTTTTGTGATGCCGTGAAGTGTCAAGTCACCAAGTACGACCGCGTCATAAGAACCGCTTTTTGTGAGATTTAACCGTTCGATGTTTTGAATGGAACCTTTAAATTTTGCAGTTGGAAACTGTTTGGTGTCCAAAAATTTGTCTGAGTTGAAATGTTTTTGCATCAGTGCTTTTTCAAACTCAAAACTTTGCATGGGGACAGAAAAGACGACTTTACCGGTTTCAGGAGTTATGGCGCTGACAGCTTTATAGTTGTTGGCTTCGATGTTTTCGGCAGCAGTTGTAGAAAAGAACTTGATGTGTCCGGTAGTTGTTGAAAGTTTCTCTTGGGCAACGCTAACAAAAGAAACACTTGTAAATAGGGCAAACAATAACTTTTTCATAATGTGATTTTTTTAAATTTAAATACCCCCGGTCGGACGGCAAGCCGTTGGACTAATTACGAGTTTAATCAAATTTTAATACAAGTTTCACAAATACTTAACAAGGAATAAGCGTGTTATCCACCAAATTCTTCTTCTCCACCCCCTTGATTTTCATTTTGTTGCCTATTTCGTTCCCGTTGATTTTTCTTTTGATTGAAACGATAGGTAAAAGTGAGCGTGATTTGTCTTTTGCGAAATTGGAAATTGCTGGTCGAAAAAAATGTGGAAGTCCGCGTGTCGGTTTCTC
Source organism: Flavobacteriales bacterium CG_4_9_14_3_um_filter_40_17 (assembly GCA_002790195.1). Lineage (GTDB taxonomy): Bacteria > Bacteroidota > Bacteroidia > Flavobacteriales > Flavobacteriaceae > UM-FILTER-40-17. The sequence continues at coordinate 60,376 of PFUR01000064.1, read as the reverse complement.
TCGCACCGGAATTGAACAAGTCACGTACATTGATCACCAAAGAAGCTTTTTCCTTTAGAATATCCTTACTGAGAGCTAAGTTTGAAGTGAATACGCTTTTCCGTTCATTTTGAGCAGTTTCGGAAGGTCCGGAGTAGAATACAGTTTGTTGAAAGTCTATTTTTCCGGGCAGCGTTACCCTCGAGTTAAGCCGCGTAAACCAAGTAGTGGTATTGGCATCAAAAGATACATTGTCAAAATCTCCATTGGTTTCAGAGTTAAAAACATTCAAATTTCCATTGATCCTCCACCATTTTATAGGGGTATAATTTCCGGAAAATTCGAAACCGACTCGCTTGTTGGTTGATAAATTGACCGGAAATCTTCGCACAATCGGGTCGCCGTTATCGGTCAATACACCAGTATCTTCTGAGATAAACTCAAACACGCCTGTGCTTCTTTGATAATAAACAGAAGATGTCAGCGTCAGTTTTTCCCATCGTTTCAAATAGGCTAAATCAAGTGCGCTTGAATAGGAAGGATTGAGGTCCGGGTTTCCTTGAAATAAATTGGTTTCGCTGGAGCGTGAAGGGAACGGATTCACAAATCTTGATCGCGGGCGCGTGATTCGTCTGTTAAAACCCAATGTCAGGCTCTCTTCGTCATTGAATTCATACCCTATGTTGATGGTGGGAAAATAATCTGTGTAGTTTTTATTAAAAGTTTTATTGGTGGTAGCCAGTAAAACGTTGATATCGGATATTTCTGTACGCAATCCTAACAATATGGAAAACTTTCCGAATTTAGAACCCAACTGTGTATAGAAGGCATTGATGTTCTCTTCATAGATTAGCTTGTTGGATAAATTAGCATCCAACGTCAATTCGCCACCAACGCCCAAGGTGTCAACTTCAAAATCAGTGGTTAATTGATTGAAATTTCCGCGATAACCCGCTTCAAATTGTGATTGTAAGTTTTTTCCAAACGGGAGTACATAATCAAGCTGTGCCAATATGCGGTCTTGGTTTTCATCGGTACGATTGGTTTCTATGTCCGGACTGCTCGCAATCGGAAAAATCCCCCTGTCGCTGATATTGGAAAATTGATCTTCAAAAGATCTTTCCGACTGAAAGTCTGCGGTGAGCTGATGACCGTCTGTTTTAAATTTTTTGGTATAATTTAAGGAATACTGAACGGTTTGTTCTTTTTGATTTTCATCTTCTCTACGCAACGATTGGTCAACCAGTTCTTTGGATTCGTTTAACCGGTTGGTGAAGTTATCTGATCCGGTTTTGCCCCCATTTCCTCTAAAAAATACACTTCCCACGATGGATGAAGATTCAGTTAAAAAATATTCAAGCCCCAAGTTGGTGTTAAAATTATTTCTGATTCGATCGAAGGTCCTGAATTCATTGATGAACTTATTATCCGGGCTGCCAAAAAAGTTTTCGCGCTTGTTTTCACTGTTGCCTGGTGCATTGGTGTAGTTGTAACTCGTTGTGTTAAAGAGATTGATCTTTTTGGTCCGGAAATTTAGGTTGGCATTGGCTCCATAATTGTCGGGTGTTCCAGTATTTATACTGAATGACCCATTTAATCCCGTGATTTTACCTTTTTTAAGAATGATATTGATGATGCCTGCTGTGCCCTCCGCATCATATCTGGCAGAGGGACTCGTAATAACCTCCACACTTTCGATGGCATCTGCGGGTAGTTGGCGTAAGGCATCGGTTGAACTGAGCCCAACCAAACCGGAAGGTTTTCCGTCAATCAAAATCCGGACATTGTCATTCCCTCTCAGGCTGACTGTCCCCTCTGCATCTGTAGTCACCGATGGGATATTTTCAAGCAAATCTGTAAAAGTCCCACCTTTGATAGTCAAATCTTTTCCGACGTTGTATATTTTTTTGTCAAGCCTGATTTCCACATCCCTTTTTTCAGCAACAATTTTTACTTCATCAAGCTTCTGAGAATCCGTATACAATTTTAATACACCCATATCAAAATTTTCTTTGAGGTTTTTTTCTTTTATCTCTATTGATTTGAAAGAAATGTATTCAACTTTGATGTTATAGGTTCCTGCAAAAGTTTCTACTTCAAACTTGCCCTTCTCGTTGGTGATACCGCCGGTTAACATTTGTGTGCGCTTACTGTTTTGCAGTGTTATGGTGGCATATTCAAGTGGCTGGCCGGTTTCACCATCCAAAACCGTACCGCTCACTGTCACCTTGGTAATTTGTGGTGCTTGCGCAAATACGCCTATGCTTATGATGACAAGCATCATAAAAAAAATCTTTTTCATAGCAATTTTTTTTGGGAATTTTTAATTTTGGTTCGGACGCTTTCCGCGAAACTCTTTCGCTCTTTTCTCTCTGTTTTCCTTTTCTATTTGCTGATAAACTTCAAACTGTTCCTCGGTGAGCAGGTTTTGAATTTCATCATTTTGAATTTGATACAATTTTTGGACGGAATCTCTTTTTTGTTCGCGTGACAAATCGATGTTTTGCATCAATTCTGTAATTTTTTTTTGGTTTTTCATCATAGTAATTTCCATCAATTTCATTTGCACATTGTCCAGCATTAGCGGTTCTTCAAGTGCTTTCACCTGTTTACTAACTCTTTCTTCAGGTGTTACTTGATTCTGAAAACCACCACCTGGCCTTCTTTGTGCTTCTGCCGAAACAGTAATTAGCAAAATAGCTATAAATATCAATAAAAGTCTTTGCATTTGTTAAGTTTTACCTATTGACTATAAAGTGATGTTTTCGTTTAAGTATGCTTGGTTAAATGAATGTTAAAAAAATAAAAACATCGATAGATTTAACCCGATAAAACCTTCTTGAACGCGTAAATTGATTCTAGTAAAATCGATTTTTTAAAGCGGATAAACAAAGGGTTGGAATAGAAGGAATCAGGCGATGGAAGATGAGTTGGCAATGATGGAGCAACTGGCTTTAACCTATTAAATGATTAGAAACAATTGTGCATTCGTGATTTCAATATTGAACCCTTAAAACTAAGCTTTCAACTTTCAGAATCTATAGAATTGACATAATTTCAAATCTTCAAATTAATTTTTATTACTAGTTTTTTCTACTCAACATATAAATAAAATAAAACTACCTGATAATGAACACACTCTAAAATTGACAATTAATTTTGTAATATTTTAACTTATATATGTGCAATATTGCCCAATTATTTTCGTTATTTTGTATCCGTTAGCGAATTCTAAAAACTTTGCTTTATGCCTCGAGCGATTTTTGAATACACCAAAACAGTCTTGCAAAGCGTCAGTTTCGACACAAATTTGTTCTGCAAAGAACTACAAAAAGCCAACAAATACTTACTCCCACACGAACTCAGAGAGCTCAGTCTTTGGATTAAATCATTGGTTCGAAACAATCCACATTTAGATTGTTGTATGATTTATCTACAACCCGATGTTTCACTCAGTTAGTCCTGCAATTTCGCTTTTTTAATTGGGCTCACGATTTTGACATCCTGAAAAGCAATGGCTCCGCGGACAACGCCATTAATGACTTCTTGAAGTGCTTCCGTAACTTGCATTTTTAATTCAGATTGGTGATAAACTAAGCTTACAGCACGAGCCGGAGATGGCTCTACAAAAAAACGTAAATTTTTCTTTTCCAACTCTTTGACATCCAATGTGTGCAAAAAAGGGAGTAAGGTCATCCCCAAACCTTCGTTTGACAATTTTATCAATGTTTCAAAACTTCCACTCTCAAGTTGGATACTTTTTTCATTTCGCTGCCGACTGGAATGACATAAATTGACAACGCCGTTTCTGAAACAATGCCCGTCTTCCAACAACAACAAATCGCTGAGATCCAAATCATCTATTTCTATTTTATTCTTGGAAGCCAACCGATGCGTTTCCGTCAAATAGCCTACAAAAGGCTCATAATACAAAACTCTTTCTTTGAGTTGATCTTCTTCAAGCGGTGTTACAGCAATGGCTGCATCCAAATGACCTTCTTTGATTTTTTTAATGATTTGAAAAGTGTTTAACTCCTCTATTTTTAGGTTGACCTTCGGATATTTTCTGATGAATATTTTTATAAACATCGGCAGCAAAGTAGGCATAACTGTCGGGATAATCCCCAATTTGAACTCCCCACCGATATATCCCTTTTCCTGATCGACTACATCTTTAATTCGGGAGGCTTCGTTGACTATCTTCCTGGCCTGATAGATTATTTTTTTCCCTACTTCCGTCAACGCGATGGGTTTTTTGCTTCGGTCAAAAATAAGTACCTCTAACTCCTCTTCCAATTTTTGAACCTGCATACTCATGGTTGGTTGGGTGACAAAACACTTTTCGGCAGCCACAGTAAAATTTTGTTGTTCGGCTATTGCCAAGACATAGTGTAATTGTGTGATAGTCATATAGATTTTAGATTGATGATTGGCTATTGTTGATTGTTGAATTGTTGATTGTTATTTGTAATTTGAAATTCGTCTATGAGCCGTGTGAGTTTTAGTCTTTAGTAATTATGTCAAAACTCAAAATTCATCAATCATGTTTCCTGCCACCGATTGGTAAGCTCTTGAATTTCTAAGTGTAAAAATAAAACTTCTATTAATAATATTGATGCAAAACACAATTTATCATAAGATATTTTAAAACACATCATAACCAAAAAATAAGTAGTTTTAAATTTCATTTCTATAATTGACAAATTGAATTACAATGAATGCAATAAAAAAATTAATTGGGGTTGATTTGGGTGCAACAAACGTGCGTTCTGGAATGGTTGCCAATGGAAAACTGACAAAAACTTTTGCAGACAAACTGCCCGAAGACAAAAGCAAGGAAGGAGTGTTGCAGTCAATTTGTACCGCCATCGAATCGGTTTGGGAAGAATCAGCTTCAGCAATTGGCATCGGTGTGCCGAGTGTAGTTGATCGCGCAAACGGAATCGTTTACAACGTTCAAAATATCCCCTCTTGGGATGAAGTCCCGCTCAAATCTATCTTGCAAGAGCGATTTAAAGTACCCGTCCATGTCAACAACGACGCGAACTGTTTTGCCTTAGGCGAACTTCATTTCGGGAAGGGGAAAAAATATAAACATTTTGTCGGCTTAGCTATCGGGACGGGTATTGCGGGCGGAATCATTCAAAACGGAAAATTGCTCATCGATGTCAACTGTGGTTCAGGCGAATTTGGTGAAATGTGTTATCTCGACACTAAATTTGAAGATTATTGCAGCGGTATTTTTTTCGAAAAAAACTACCAAACCGATGCAAAAACTGTTTTTGAAAAAGCCGAAAAAGGAGATAAAAATGCCCTTCAAATCGTTTCCGAATTTGCCATTCACTTAGGCAAACTCATCAAAACCATTGTTTGCGCCATCGATCCGGAAGCCATTATCATCGGCGGCTCGATTGCTAAAAGTAAAGAGATTTATCACGCATTGATGATCAGAGAGTTACAATATTTTCCGTATCCAAAATCCATCCAAAGATTAAAAATTGACTATACCGATACCGACGAATTCCAACTACTTGGTTCGGCTTATTTGGCTATCGATGCGGGCTTATAAGTTGATTTTAAAATTTCGCAAAATTCCAGTAAAATTCCCTTAAAATTTTATCATAATCGTACTGTCCTGTCGTATATTTGTGTAATATCTAATTTACCATGCATCAGGTCGATATCTTCAACAATACAGAGGTGGCTTTTGCACTCAAGTCGGACTCTGAAATAGAGCGTGCCGTTTTTCTCTTCAAATTGATAGCCAACGAGCCGCTTGTGAAAATTGGAACAGCCGTTACCAATTTTGCCATCAAAACACATTTGCCGGTAGAAGGGCTTATCCGTTCCACCGTTTTTGACCACTTTTGCGGAGGTACGACCGAAGCAGACTGCTTGCCGATTGTTGAAAAAATGAGGGCGTTAGACGTGTATTCGGTACTCGATTTTTCGGTAGAGGGAAAAGAGTCTGAAAAGCAATTTAATCATGCGCTTGAAAAAACACTTGAAATTATCGCGTTTGCAACTTCTCACAATGCTTTGCACTTTGCTGTTTTTAAACCAACCGGGTTTGCTAGATTCGAACTGTTGGAAAAAAAATCGGCACGCACAACACTTTCAACTAAAGAACAAAAAGAATGGGAAGCTGTTGAGCAACGTTTTTGGAAAATTGGTGAAATTGCCTATCAGAAAAATATTAGCTTGCTGATTGATGCCGAAGAAAGCTGGATTCAACAGGCGGTTGACGAATTGATACTAGAAATGATGCGAAAGTTTAACAAAAAAAAACCAATCATTTTCAACACTCTGCAATGCTACAGGAAAGACCGTTTTGAATATGCGGATTTTTTACTCAACACAGCCAACAAAGAAGGATTTAACGCAGGTTTTAAAATCGTGCGCGGTGCTTACATGGAAAAAGAAAACAAGCGCGCAGAAGAATTAGGGTATCTCTCCCCAATTTGCCCGGACAAGGAAAGTACGGATGAAAATTATGGCCGGATTATGCAACTCATTCTACGCAATCTAAATCACCATGCACTTTTTATCGGATCGCACAACGAAGAAAGTATTGTACTCGCCATGAATTTGATGCGCAGTTTTGATATCCAACCCGATGATGAAAGAATTTGGTTTGGCCAACTTTTCGGAATGAGTGACCACATCACTTTCAACATGGCAGGCAGAGGGTACAACGTTACCAAATATGTGCCTTTTGGGCCAGTACGCGACGTGATGCCCTATCTCATCCGTAGGGCTGAAGAAAACACCTCCGTAGTGGGGCAAACCAACCGCGAATTGGCACTCCTTACGGCTGAAAAAAAGAGAAGGAATATTTAAGCGCAAAAGAAAACCTTTGTCAAAGTTTTTAACACAACACATTTATTACTTTTACAAAGGTTACTAAAATCGATTGTTAGTCTAACAGCTTAAATGGTTGTACGACTTATAGTTTCCCAACAGTGGTTTCGACTCCGCTCAACCAACTGGCTTCTGGCTTTCGAACGGTGGTTTTGACTTACTTCGGCTTCCTTCGACTACAATCAGGGCAAGCCGCTCAGCCACCAAATTTCCGACTTCTGATTTCCGACTTCCGGCTTTAGTCCAACAATTTAAACTTAACGCCCGCCGATACCTGAACTTTTATTTTTTGAAACTCGATGTCGATGGGCTCGTAGTTTTCGGTTTTCGTTGACATTCCTCTTATCGAAATTCCGGCTGCCTTCCCGTACAGTCCATCATAGGACTGCTGATTTTGCTCAAAAATATAAATGGCCGAGCCAACTTTCTGCCCGAGTGGTTGGGTCAGCGCAGCAGCATATTCTTTGGCTTTCAAAACGGCTTTTGATTTGAGGATAATCTGAAGTTTCTCCATTTTTGAATATTCGGTGCGATCTAATTGTACATTTGAGATACCCGCATTTTCTAACCCGACAATTACCTTTCCGGCGGTTTGCGCATCTGTAACTTTCAGTTGGTAAAGTTTATTTTTCAAAACATCTTTTTGTTTGAGAAAATACGTCTTGAAATTGCTCGCCAAGTCCTGCAAAACCAAATCTTTTTTGGTATCGATTTTAAGGCTTTTCAAAATGGCTTCCATCTTGTTTTCCAATTCTTCCAAAGAAATTTTGTCTTTGGTATCTTTTTCCGAGATAAAAATGTTCAGATAGATTCTGTCCGGCGTGACCAAGGTATCAACCGTTGCAAAAGTTTCGACATAAGGTTGGTCGATGAAATTTTTTTCCTGCGCGGATACGATTGAAGTTACGCTGAGAATCGTTGCAAACAAAATAGTGTTTTTCATGATGTTAAATTTAATTTCAAGAATCTTCTCAAACACTATTCCAAAAATTTTATTTCCTCGATTTGTGCTTTTTCATTACAGTTGACAACTCTTATTTCAAAGGTTTCATCATCCGAAACGATGAGGTAGTTTTTGCACCCCTTGAGTTTGGTGTCGCTACGGCTGAAATCTACATTGCCGTTTTTTAACACTTCATAGATGCGCGTGCTGTCTATCTTTTGGAGTTGAAATAAGCTGTCAACCGATTTGGAAAAAAACAATTTCTTTTTCTGAATATTGCTCAAAACCCGATCGTTTGGAAAGTAATTGCAAGAGGCGTGTTTCTTGTTTAAAACAAAAAAAAGAATCACCAAACCGACTGAAAAACCACCTAAAAAATAACTTAATCTGTAAATGAATTTCATGAAAAATGTGCGTGTTTAGTGTTTGATGTTTTCAGGTTTCTTAGTAATTATCTATTGCCTATTGTCCCTGCTTATTGACCGTTACTAAGATTTAAAATATCAACAAATTTACATCGTTGTAAGGAAGGCTAAACCAGTCGGCTACGCCTTTGTTGGTCAGAATTCCGTGGTAAAAGTACAAACCATTTCTGAGACCTCTGTTGAAGCGCAACGAATTCTCAAGCCCGCCTTCTTCGGCGATTTGTAACAAGTAGGGTGTGAAGATATTAGAAATAGATACAGAAGCCGTCCGGGCATAACGCGAGGGAATATTGGGGACACAATAATGCGTCACTTCAAACTTTTCGAAGGTAGGTTTGTCATGCGAAGTCAACTCGGATGTTTCAAAACAGCCACCCATATCAATACTTACATCGACGATCACTGAACCTTTGGGCATATTTCTAACCATCGCCTCCGTGACCAAAACCGGCGAACGGTTTTTGCCACGAACGGCGCCGATAGCGACATCGCAGTTGGACAATGCTTCCGATAATTTTTTGGGTTGCACCGTTGAGGTTTGCAACTGTCTGCCAAGGTTGTTTTGCAAGCAGCGTAATTTGGTTATCGAGTTGTCAAAAACCTGCACATTCGCGCCCAAACCTATCGCGGCCCGTGCGGCAAACTCTGCCACCGTCCCGGCGCCCAATATCACCACGCGGATGGGCGGCACGCCACTGATGTTGCCAAACATCAACCCATTGCCACCTTTGAGGTTGGTCAATAGTTCAGCAGCAATCAGCACGGAGGCGGTTCCTGCTATTTCGCTCAAAGTCCGCACTGCCGGCAACGACCCATCTTCGTCCCGGATGAATTCAAAAGCCAATGCTGTTGCGCGTTTAGAAGCGAGGACTTCAAAATATTTCTTAGATTGTGTTTTGAGTTGTAGGGCAGAAATCAAAACACATTGGGGGTTCATCATCGCCAACTCATCCATAGAGGGCGGTTCTATTTTGAGCAGCATGGGGCAAGAAAACACTTTCTTGGTATCGGGTGTAACTTCAGCACCGGCTTCCGAGTAATCGGCATCAGAAAAATTGGCCGCCAAACCCGCATTCGATTCTATCATGATCCTATGGCCGTGTGCCGTCAGTGCGGCTACGGCATCGGGTGTAAGGCAAACTCTTTTCTCCTGATAATGGGTTTCTTTCGGGATACCGATAAACAATTCTCCTTTGCCCTTGGCAATTTCCAACATTTCCTCTTGAGGAAGTAGTTGTTGTTTGCTGAATGGTGATTTCATTGCGCTCATGAGAAAAATGATGTTAAGCAATCAAATTTATTTGCCATAGATTGACTCAAATAATTTTTGAAAGTACAAATAATTTTGACATCTGTTGAAAAATATATTTGAATCTGAGTTCTCAATCCATGATCCGGTAACTCACAAACGCAATGTGTTTACTATCAGGCGACCAAGATGGCACGTTGATTGTTCCTTGACCACCAAAGAAAACAGGGGTCAAATCTGTAATGATATGTGTCTTTAAATCCATCAGCCGTAGTTTGACATCTTTTCCGAATGGATGGTCTTGTTTTAAATCATCCATAAAAGTTAAAAACAATATGTACTTGCCATCCGGCGACGGATGAGGAAACCAATTGGAATATAAGTCATCGGTCAATTGAACCGGGTTTTGCCCATCTGCATCCATCTGCCAAATTTCCATAATTCCGGAGCGAAATGAATTGAAATAGATATATTTTCCATCGGGCGAATAATCGGGCCCGTCATCAAGTCCGGGAGTGTCGGTCAGTTGCTTTTCATCTCCGCCCTCAACCGGGATGGTGTAAATATCAAACTGATTATTCCGCCGTCCCACAAAGGCAAGCGTAGATCCATCCGGACTCCAGCCGTGCCAATAAGAAAGTGATTTTTCGGTCACACGGGTTAAATTTCCACCATCGATGGATGTCGTGTAAATATAGGAAGTATGTTCATCCGTTGCATGCTCCGGTTCGACCGCATTCGAACTAATTACCAGTCTTTTTCCATCCGGAGAAATGCCGTGATCGTTGTTGGCGTTCAGTTTGGCATTGATTGGAATTTCGTTCCAAACGCCGGTTTCTATGTTGATTTTGAACAGTTTTCCAGACTTGTTTACCACAAAATAGGTGCCATCTTTAGACCAATTTGGTGCTTCAAAATGAGTGGTGTCCGAATATATAATGGTTCGTTTCCCCGAGGATATTTCCAATGTTTCCAATGTACTTTGAATTTTTTGCCTTTCTTGGGCCACAATTGAGACGGAAAACAGGACAAGGAGTTTTGGTAGATTTATCATTTTTTTGGAATTGTTTAATTGATTTTAATGCTTGAAAAACAAACTAATCCCAAATTTAAGTTTTTAAATTCAAATAATGCATCATTTGGCCGAAAGAGATGTTCTCGTCATTTGGAGTCAAGTTGGAGTTAAAAAATAACGTAAAATTCTCTTTTGCCATTTCTATCAACATATCAATCAAGGTGGTATTCTGAAAAACACCACCGCTAAAGGCAATGTTTGTGTAGTGATGGCGGTCTGCTGTTTCAAAAACCAATGAAGCCAAGGTGTAAAAGAAATTAGTGATGACTTGCTCTTTTGATGTCCCATTTTTCCAATCCGTGTACAAATTTTTCAAAATGATTTGGGTAGGGATATTTCCATCATCTGATATCGAACAATAGGTTTTACATTTTTTAATTTTGCATGCCTTGATGCAATTTTCCAATAAAATTGCGGCTTCACCTTCGTAGGAGTTTACATCGCAAATATCTAGCAATGAAGCCACCGCATCAAAAAGCCTTCCGACTGATGACGTTTTCAGCGTATTACTTTTCTTCAGCGCCGAATATATATCTTTCTCAGCTTTAGTGAATTTATTAGCAGTTGATTCTTCCATGCTTTCATCAGACAAAGAAAGAAGGGAAAGTTTGGGCATTTGTGCCATTTTATCACCTGCCAACCAATCAAAATATTCAAAATGTGCCAATCGATTTATTTCCTTGTGTTGATAATCGAAAAATTCACCACCCCAGATTTGACCATCATCACCGTAACCCGTACCATCCCAGATAACTCCCAAAACACGTTCATTAAATAGTTTGTGTTCACCTAAAACCGAAGCAAAATGAGCCTTGTGATGCTGAACCTGAACGTGTTTTGCATGCCAATTTTTTGCTGCTTCGACACCGAACTGTGTGCTTTGGTAAGCTGGATGATTGTCCGTCAAAACCACGTCGGGTTTTTGTTCAAACAAGTGGACAAACTGCTCGGCTACTTTAGTAAATCGCTGATAAACATCATAATTATCTAAATTTCCTAGGTATTGACTGATGTACAAATAGTCGTTTGGTAGAAAACATATCGTGCTTTTCAAATGACTGCCCATGGCCATGATTTTCTCTTTTGACTGTGGAATTTCTCCAAAATAATTTGGCGCATAACCGCGAGAACGCCTAAACATGGTTTGGTGTTGAAACTTGTTGCTGAATTTGACCACGCTGTCATCCTGCGGATTGATGATTTCTAAGTTGTGATGCAAAAAATAATCGGCTATTTTGCTTAATACACGGACGGAATCTTCCCGGTTGCTCAGTATCGGCGAACCGTGCAAGTTGCCGCTGGTTGCCACAATGGGCATTGTTAATTCGTTGGCCAATAGTTGTAAAACGCCCGTGTAAGGTAACATTACACCGAGTTGGTTTAAGCCGGGAGCCAAGTCTTCCATTGCCAAATCGCCCTTGAAATTATTTTTGGAAATAATAACAATCGGTCTTTCGGATGAGGTAATCGCTTTTTCTTGTTTTTTATGAATGGTTAAATGGTACTTTAAAAGCGATAAATCTGGGTATAAAACAGCAAATGGCTTCTTTGGTCGGTTTTTTTTGCTCCGCAAACGGCGAATGGCAATTGGGTTGTTTGCGTCGCAGCACAACAGATAACCCGCGGTGTTTTTGATGGCAAGGATGTTTCCTTTACTTATCAAATGAGCTACTTTATTAAACACATCGGTTTTCAACGCACACAATTCATATCCGGCCGCATCAGTCAATGAAAGGCTGATGCCACACTCTGGGCAAGTGTTTGTCTGAGAATGAAACCGCCTGTTTTGCGGATTGTTGTATTCATCTTGGCAATTTCTGCACATACCTAATGCTTCGACACTGGTGTGATGCCGATCAAAAGGAAAGGTTTTGGTCACTGCCCAACGCGGGCCACAGTTCACACAAGTAGCGAACGGATAATTAAACCTGCTGTTTTTCGGGTCAGAGATTTCTTTTTTGCAATCCTCACACATCGCAAAATCGGGCGTGAGTTGTAAGTTGAGTTTTTTGGTTTTCCGGGTTGGGATGATTTTGAATCCGGAATACGATTTATAGGTAATTTCTTCCGTCAAGTGCGTGTTTATCCTGGAAATTTTCGGTGGGTTTTTGATCAGTGATTTATAAAAAGAGTGTATTTTTTTTTCTTCTCCACTCAGGTAGATAATCACACCCGACTCGTTGTTTGAAACCATCCCTTTTAGTTGAAATCGGTTCGCCAACGTATAGACAAAAGGGCGAAATCCAACGCCTTGAACTTGACCTGTGATGATGATTTTAAATGTTTTGAGCATGGTAAGACTGGAAAAGTAACGTTTGAATTTATAAATAAAATTTTGATGAGGCCGCAATCCGGCGATGAATTGATTGCCAACGGATTATTAATAGGTTAGTCAATTAGTTCTTGTCAAATTCTTGAAAACCCTTGTCAGGTTGAGCGCAGTCGAAACCTCTTTTTGAACTATGTGATGCTCCCATTAATAAATATCATGTTTTAATTCTAACAATAATCTTCCTGTAGTGCTTCTGTCAAATTAAATATTTGCTCGATAATTTCAGGGATGGCGTGCTGTACTTTGGGAGAAAGTGCAATGGTCATGGGTACAATCTCTTGGATGGAAACCGTGAACAACCACAGATTGGGTTTGGTTTCCATGAGATAAACCGCTTCGATCATGTCTTTCAAACCGACATCGTGTACGCTGAGTGCCGAGGGAAAATCGGAAGCAAATTTCGGACGGATCAAAGAAACCGTTCCTTCCGGTTTGCCGTCCATGGTGGCATCGACAAAAATGATGGTTTTGTAGGCTTCAAAACAGTTGAGCAACAAAAATCCACCGGTGCCGCCATCTAAAATATCTAATTTTTTGGGCAGGTCTAATTTGGCCATTTCCTGAATCAAATGTACGCCCACACCTTCGTCTCCCATCAGATAATTGCCCACTCCCAAGAGTAGGATGCTGTCTGATTTGTCTTTTTCGAAGTAAAATGCATCACTGCTGATGGCGATTGGGGAATGGTCTGAAGGGTTCATGTTATTTGATGATTTGTCCCGATAGCTATCGGGATTGATGATATAATGATTTGATGATATGATGATTCGATGCTATGATGATTCGATGTGAAACTTAAAAATCAAAAATCGTTGCTCTCGACAGCGCTCGGGGTGACAAATCTTCAATCATCAATCGTCAATCACATTTATTTTTGCTCTGAAGCCAATTTACTCTTCTTGTTGTCCTTCAATCGATCTTTATTGACGAATTTATAACCACCAAACATAGACGAAACCTCACCTCTGCCTTCGAGCCAATCGTGGTAGAAGACCAAATACACGTGAATCAACGTAAACAAAATAAAACCCCAAGTGGCGAAGTGATGAACCGTCCGGACAATAAAATCACCACCCATAAACGGGACTACCCAAGCAAACATCTGTGGCAACCACCAGCCTGAAGTAGAAGCATATAAACCGAATCCGGTTAATACTTGTACCAATGCCAAAAGAAAAAGCGCAACATATGAGATACCGGCTATGCTGTTATGGCCTACGCTGATATTGGTAAGGTTTTGATGTTTTTCATTTTGAAGAAGAATATCGACCTTGATGACATGCAAAAAGATGCGAAACCATTTTCTGTTTAAAGGTACAAAAGCCCGCCAATTGGAATATTTGTTGCCGACAAAAGACCAATATATCCTAAAAATCATGTTGAAAAAAAACACATATGCTGAAGCAAAATGAATAAACCGTAACGTACCAAACCAATACAACTCACTAGCTTCCGCATTTGACAAAATTGCCGGTGGGTTGGAAATTATCAGCCCGGTAGTTGCCAAAATCGTGATGGCCAATACGTTAATCCAATGAAAATAACGAACCGGAAGTTCCCAAATATAGACGCGCTGAAAATTTTTTGTTTCCATGATTTAGGATTTTAATTGATTAAACATCACAACTCGAAATATTTTGAACCCTGGAAATTTGTTTTCCGTGTTCATCATACAAGTGTACGGCGCAAGCAATACACGGGTCAAACGAGTGGATGGTTCGGATGATTTCGAGTGGCAATTCAGGGTCGGCAACCGGCGTGCCGATCAAGGTTGACTCGTAGGCAGACATTTGTCCTTTCGGGTCGCGTGGCGATGCATTCCAAGTACTGGGAACAACCAATTGGTAATTTTCTGTTTTGCCTTCTTTGATGCGTATCCAATGTGCCAAACCGCCTCGCGGAGCTTCGCAAAACCCAACGCCTTTTGATTCTTTTTCCCATTTTTCATGTTCCCATTTGTCCATGTTGGCCATACGGGTGTCGCCATTTTTGATGTTTTGCAATAAGGTGTTATAAAATTCCATTGTCCAGTTGGCAACCAACTGGGTTTCGATTCCCCGAGCTGCCGTTCTTCCCAATGTAGAGAACAAAGCATCGACCGGAACGTTTAGGTAAGCCAATGCGGCATTGACAGCTTCTTGAATTTCCTTGTTTTGCCTGCCATAACCGACCAACAAGCGGGCGAGCGGCCCGACTTCCATTGGGTTGCCTTTCCAACGCGGCGTTTTGATGAAACTGTATTTCTGATTGACATCCAACTGATCGTAGGGTGGTTTCGGTCCTGAATAATTAATCTTCGTTTCACCATCCCAAGGATGCCTACCTTTGTCTTTCCCTTCGGCATAATCATCATACCACGAGTTGTTGACAAACTCTTCGATATCTTCATTTCGGTGGTTGACATCATGCACCTTCGACAAATCCCGGTTTAAAATCGCTCCTTGCGGGAATTTGAAGCTCGAAATATCTTTGTAGCCGTTGGTTGGGAAATCGCCATAGGCCATGTAGTTTCCGAATCCTCTGCCGATGCCACCCCAATCCTTGTAGAACGAAGCAATCGCCAACAAATCGGGGATGTAAACTTGCTCGACAAAATCTTTTCCTTCTTGCAACAATTTACCTACATACGCCAAACGTTCGGCATTGATGCCGCCGGGGCTTTCAATATTGATGGCGCAGGCCATCCCGCCAACCAAATAGTTCGGATGCGGATTTTTACCACCAAAAATGGTGTGGACTTTCACGATTTCTTTTTGCCACTCGAGGGCTTCGAGGTAGTGAGCGACGGCCATCAAATTGGCCTCGGGCGGCAATTTCATTTGCGGGTGTCCCCAGTAGCCGTTGGCGAAAATACCCAATTGACCACTTTCAACAAACTTTGTAATTCTTTTTTTGATATCGGAAAAATAGCCGGGTGAACTTTTGGGCCATTTGGAAATGCTTTGCGCCAATTCGGAGGTTTTGACCGGATCGGCTTTTAAGGCGTTGACCACATCCACCCAGTCCAGCGCGTGCAGATGGTAAAAATGCACCGTGTGATCGTGCATGTACAAAGCACCTTCCATGATGTTTCGCACCATTTCAGCATTGGGCGGGATATCAATTCCCAAAGCATCTTCCACCGAACGGACTGATGCCAATGCGTGAACCGTGGTACAAACGCCACAAGCCCGTTCCACAAAGGCCCAAACATCGCGCGGATCTCTGCCTTTGACGATGTTTTCGAGTCCGCGAACCATGGGGCTGGAACTAAATGCATCGGTGATGACACCGTCTTTTACTTCAACTTCTATTCTTAAATGACCTTCAATACGGGTGATTGGGTCAACTACTATTCTGTTTGCCATAATATTTTATTTTAAGCATCTAATTTTTTTTCATTTTCTGTACCTCTTGAAATTCGGCTTGCCAATTCTTTTCGTTTAGAAATATTGGCTGCGATGGCATGAACGGTGAGGCCGCCGATAACCGCGCCGGCAGCTACCTTCCCGATGGTGTCTGCGGTACTTTCGATGCCAAAACCGGCTAGACCTGTCATTCTTTCGTAGAAAGGACCGTTGTCCCAGAAATTTTCTTCGCTACAACCAATGCAACCGTGACCGGATTGAATCGGGTAACTCACACCGTTGTTCCATTTAATCGTTCCACAGGAGTTGTATGTCATCGGGCCTTTACAGCCGACTTTATACAAGCAATAACCCTCTTTCGCATTTTGATCGTCAAAGGTTTCGGCAAACAAGCCGGCATCGTAATACGGCCTGCGGTAACAACTGTCATGCACCCGTTTGGAATAGAATGCTTTGGGTCTTCCCAATCCGTCCAATTCGGGTAATTTCCCAAAAGTGACCAAGTGCACAATCACACCCGCCATGACTTCGCCGATGGGCGGACAGCCCGGAACGCGGATGATGGGTTTGTTTTTGATGAGTTTATGAATTGGCGTAGCTTCGGTCGGGTTTGGATAAGCAGCTTGCACACAACCGTTGGAAGCACAACTGCCCCAAGCGATGATGGCTTTTGCACCGGCAGCAGATTCCATCAAAATCTCTTTGGCGGTTCTACCTGCAATACAACAATAATTGCCATCGTCGCCCAGCGGAACCGAACCTTCTACACAGAGAATGTATTCGCCTTTGTATTTGTCCATGGTTGCTTTTTTAGCTGCTTCGGCTTGATGCCCCGATGCTGCCATGAGTGTCAAAGTATAATCCAAAGAGATTTTGTCTAACAAGATTTCTGAAACGATGGGGTGATCGGAACGGATGAAAGACTCACTGCAACAAGTACATTCTTGGAAGTGTTCCCAAATGACCGGCACGCGATAAGTTGTTTCAAGCGCTTTAGCTACCTGCCCGACCATGGAAGTTTCCAATCCCATATATGCAGTGATATAGGTTGCAAATTTCATAAAATCGCGTCGGCTGTAACCATGCCTTATTATGCTTTCATAATAAGTTTCTTTTGCGTCTGTTTTTGTAGCCATAACTGAAATTGAATTATCATTAAGTTAATTTAGAATATATTAGAGTTAAAATTGTGTAAAATTGAAGCCATAAATATATAAACTCATAAAATCCTTTAACATGACATATATCATGTTTTGAAAAATATTTCCTTGCTACTTTTATAAGCTGATTAATTGATATATAATAATTAAAGTGAACTATGCACGAATTGTCGGTTGCTTTAGGAATCGTAAAAATAGCTGAGGATGAAACAGCCAAAGCCGGCGCAGAGAAAGTTGAATTGATTGAATTGGAGATTGGCACTTTGGCCGGCGTTGATTTCGAATCGCTCGAATTTGTTTGGCCTGCCGCCGTGAAAGATACCGTTTTGGAATTTGCTTTAAAAAAAATCAGCGTCCTCAAAGGCAAAGCCAAATGTGTGGATTGCGACACCGTTTTTGAGATTCAGCATTTGTATGATTCTTGTCCGGAATGTGGAAGTAATTTTAAAGGAATCATCCAAGGAAAAGAATTGCGCGTAAAAGCGCTTGAAGTAGTCTAACCAATAAAAAAACAATATTATGTGCGGAACATGCGGTTGCGGAAACGGAGAGAATGGCGTAAGTATTCATAATCCGAAAGACTTAAAAACAAACGAACACGGGCATCACCACCACGATGAACCTGCCCATGAACATACGCACGATGGACATACGCATACACATTCCCATGATCACGCGCATGCACATGAGCACGACCATCAACATGCGCATCACCAGAAAAAAGTGATTGAAGTGGAACAGGATATCTTGCACCACAACGATGTGATGGCCGCCCGAAACCGGGGCTATTTTGAAGCCAAAAACATTTTTGCCCTCAATTTGGTAAGTTCGCCCGGCTCCGGGAAAACCTCTTTGCTGGAACGAACGTTAAAGGATTTGAAAACTGAAATCCCGTTTTTCGTCATCGAAGGCGATCAGCAAACCATGAACGATGCCAATCGAATTGCGGCCATCGACATTCCTGTGATACAAATCAATACCGGAAAAGGTTGCCATTTGGAAAGTGATGCGATTTTTGATGCAGTCAAAAGATTGAATATCACTGACAACACCGTTTTGATGATTGAAAACGTTGGAAATTTGGTCTGTCCTTCTATGTTTGATTTGGGTGAATCAAAACGTGTGGTCATCATCAGCACCACCGAGGGAGAAGACAAACCCATCAAATACCCGGATATGTTTCACACTTCTGATTTGTGTATCATCAACAAAATAGATTTGTTGCCCTACGTGCATATCGATGTAGAAAAACTGAAACAACACGCCTTGAAAGTCAATCCGAAATTGCAATTCATCGAACTCTCCGCCACCACAGGAGAAGGCATGAACACTTGGTATGATTGGCTAAAAAAACAAAAAAACTAATCTAAAATCCAAAACCATGTGTCTGTCTATCCCCGGAAAATTAATCTCGATAACCGCACAATTGGACGATACTTTCCGCATCGGAAGAGTTTCTTTTGACGGCGTTGTCAAAGAAGTAAACCTAACCTTGGTTCCCGAAGCAAAATTGGGTGATTACGTGATGGTTCATGTGGGAGCAGCAATTAGTGTGGTGAATGAAGAGGAAGCCAGAAAAACCTTTGAAATACTCAGGCAACTCGGTGAACTCCACGAATTGGACGAGCCAGATATCCATTTAAAATTATAGAAGCGTGCCATATTTTGAACTATCCAAAAACGAGATTGACTTTCCGCCTGCCTATTTTGCAGATCCGGAAGGCTTGGTCGCTTCGGGAGGTGATTTGAGCATCGAACGTCTCGTTTTGGCTTACAACAGCGGTATCTATTATTGGCATTACCCGTTGAAACACATCAAATGGTGGTCTCCCGATCCGCGTACAGTCTTGCAATTAGATTCATTTGAAATTTCCTTTGACCGGTTTTATCATTTAGAAAAACAATTTACCGTGGGTTTGACCAACGATTTTGAACGGGTACTCCGCCATTGCCAAAAGTTTTACAACAACGAAAAAAAAATGGACAACAATTGGTTGTCTGAAAGAGCATTTCGATCCTTTATGGAATTGCATCAAAAAGGATTGGCGCACGCGGTGGAAGTTTGGTGCGATCATCACTTTGTCGGTGGGATTTTCGGTGTCGCCATCGGAAAAATATTTTTCGGGGAATACACTTTTTCGTTGGAAAAAAACGCGGACGAAATTGCATTGTTGTATCTGATAAAAAAACTTAAAGAAAAGGGTTTTCAACTGATTGACATGCAAAAAGAAACCATGCAGATAAACGGTTTTGAATTAGATGAAATGTCGAGAACAGAATACGTGGCACTTTGCAAGGCTAATGCAGAGAAATATGCAACGAAGTTTAGGCAGTTGTAAAACTTACGAATCAGGCAACTTGCCCTTTATTTTTGAAGATGTGTAGCTGAAGTTTTTTCACCACAAAGGCACAAAGAGCACAGAGAAAATGAAGAAAAACACGTCAACACTGAATAATAATACTCACCGAAAATGAAACTTTCAATCGAAGAAAATATCACCCAAGGCAAGTTGTTTACAAAGGAGAAGCTGTATGCAGACGCGATTGAAAGTTATCAGGCTGCACTTCTTTCAGTATCTACAAGTGTGCAGCAAACCGATATTTGCAATACATTGGGGTTACTGTATCAAAAAATGAATTTACCCGAAAAAGCCAGTACATACTTTAATCAATCAATCGACCTGTACAAGCTTTTGACTGACGAACAAAACCTAAGGGAACAAGCTGTGGTTTACAACAATTTGGCAACGGTTTGTCTGGCTTCAAACATCCATCTTGCCATCGAAAATTACAGGATTGCCTTGCAGATTTACACCAAACTTACCGAAAATGGGCAAACTGCATTTCATCCTCATCTTGCCAATACACATTTTGCGTTGGGCGAAGCTTTTCAGCAAAAAGAAGACTTATACGCTGCCAAAACGCAATTTAAATCTGCTGTAAAAATTTATGACCAATTGCCCGAACAAGCATTCAACGAACTAAAAGCAATAGCTCATTACCATTTGGGAAACCTTTACACCGAAGAGTTCAATGTGTATGACGCGATGACAAACTACACCAAGGCATTGGGTATTTTCCTAAATTTAGAAACCGGAAACGAACTGAAATTCAAACCCTACACGGCTGCTGTTTTGAATAACTTGGGCGTAACCTATAAGTCGATGGGGGAAGCTGAGAAAGCATTCGACTACTACGAACAAGCTCTGCGGGCATATCAGTATTTGGCTCGTCACAAGCATACGCTTTTCACTCCTTATGAAGCTGCTACCCTCAACAGCCTGAGCATCCTGTACGCGGAAACCAAAAGCTTTGAAAAAGCAATTGCATACAGCCATAAAACGGTTGATATTTACAACGATTTGGCCGATGAATCCCCCGAGTCATACACGCACTATCTGGCCACTTCATTGCACAATCTGGGTTTGTTTTACTTTGAGTTGAAAGCCATCGGTTCGGCAGAAAAATATTTCAAACAAGCCTTGCAAATCCGCAGCAAATTAGCGATTGATCAGCCCGAAGCGTTCGATGCCGATGTGTGTGCAACCGCTTTAAATTTGGTCGAACTGTATCAAGGCGAATTGGAAAACAAAATGGATTTGCACTATCAAACATTAGGCTTAAGTCTCCTTGAAGACGTGGCCGACCGATTGCAAAAATATACAGAAAACAGGCCTGTCTTGATGAGTATGAAAAGTGATTGCAGTTATTATTTGGATTATTTCAATCGGATTTCACTCCCGCAACTTCAATTGGAAAATACCTTCAAAAAAATACATGCGCTCACCGAAGATATACATTCTACTATTTATCCAAAGGAAAAAATCATATTCCAAAAATTGATAGTCGCTCTGTTAGAAGAGCAACTGGGTCAATCGCCACAAAACGAAAATCTAAAAACAAATTTGGCAGACGAATACAACAGCCTTTCGTGGCTCTACTTACAACTCAACCAACCCAAAAAAGCAGAAAAAATCCTCTTAAAAGCACAAAATTTGGATAAAAACCTGCCTTCCCTGCAATGCAACCTGGCACACAGCTACCTGCTACAAGGCCAGATTACCGAAGCTAAAAGTAGTTACCTAAGCTTGTCCAATCAAAAAAGCAGGGAAAACAAACCGTATGTTGAGATTATTTTGCAGGATTTAGACAAATTGAATAGCAATGAAGCCTTGAGTGATTATTTTGATGAGATAAGAAATCTGCTTTTAGTCAATAGGAACTAATCAGCATCCTACTTTTTTTAAACGATACCCAACTTGCTTTTGCTCTTCAGCTCTACAAATTTTTAAATTTTAGTTGCCCATTAGGCACAACGCCGACGGTTGTCTTCGATTTATCGAAAAAATTGTTAATTTCACCCTCGAAACAACCTGCAATCTTGAAATCGTACCAAATCGTTCGTTATCTTCCCTTCCATCAAACCATATGGGATGATTTTGTGGCTAAGAATCGCAACGCAACTTTTTTATTCTACCGCAATTTTATGGAATACCACCAAGATCGGTTTGAAGATGCATCGCTGTTGTTTTTTAATCAACAAAAGTTGGTTGGCATACTCCCGGGGCATCGAGTGGAGAAGCGGTTTTGTTCGCACCGCGGGCTCACTTATGCCGGCTTGATATTGAATGAAAAAATGGGCATTTCAGAAATAGAATCCATTTTTAACCAACTGCTTATTCACTTGAAAAAAAGTAATTTTGATGCATTAGAGATTAAAATCATACCTGCTTTTTACCAAGAAAAATACGGTAGCGCCATCGAATATTTATTGTTTCAAAAAGGAGCCAAACTCCTTCGAAGAGATTTGAATTTTCTGATAGATTTACAAGCACCGCTTGTGCTAAGCAAAAACAAGAAACAAATCTCAAAAAAAGGAATTCCGCCTCGTTTGTCAATCGAAAAAACAACTGGTTTTGATTCGTTTTGGAATAATATCCTAATTCCGGCGCTAAGAGTCCAATACAATACCCAACCCGTTCACAACCTGAAAGAAATTTCTCTCTTGGCAAATCGATTTCCGGATAACATTCAACAATATCAGGCCGATTATGAAGGGAAATGTGTAGCCGGCATTACCTTGTTTGTTGACAAAAAAACAGTCAAAACACAGTATGTTGCCGCAAACGAAACAGGAAAAAAAATCAATGCGCTTGATTATTTGTACGTTGATTTGCTTAAAAAATTTAAACAGGAAGATTTTCGGTATTTTGATCTCGGCCACACCAACACGGATTCGGGCACTAAATTTAATTCGTCATTAACGCTTTACAAGGAGCGGCTCGGCGGCCGTCCGGTCAATGCAGATTGTTATTTATTGAACTTATGAACATCCCTTTTTTAGACCTGAAAAAAATCAACCTCCGTTTTGAACGGGAATTTCTCTCGGCGCAACAACACTTGTTGCGGGATGATTTTCTGATTAAAGGCAGAGCCGTTTCCGATTTTGAAATGGAATTTGCAGCTTACTGCGACACCAAATTCTGCGTGGGAACCGGCAATGGTTTGGATGCATTGACCCTTATTTTCAAGGCGTATATTGCGATGGGCAAACTCAAGCCGGAAGATGAGATTTTGGTTCCTGCCAACACGTACATCGCGACTGTTCTTTCCATCATCCACGCCGGGCTGAAGCCTGTTTTTATCGAACCAAACGCACAGACTTTCAACCTTGACATAGTTGAAACCGAAATAAAAATAACCAAAAAAACCAAAGGCATTTTGGCCGTACATCTCTACGGGCAATTGGCTGACATGAACATGATTCGACCATTGGCAAAACGATTTGATTTGCTGGTGATTGAAGATGCGGCACAAGCGCACGGGGCTGTTTCGAAGGAAGGAATAAAAGCAGGAAACCTCAGTCATGCCGCCGCATTCAGCTTCTACCCGACCAAAAACCTCGGTGCTTTGGGCGATGCCGGAGCAGTCACAACCAACCACGCCGAATTGGCAACCCTCATTTCTCAACTCGCCAACTATGGCCGGACAGATACATACACC
>PFUR01000064.1:0-36945 GCA_002790195.1 Flavobacteriales bacterium CG_4_9_14_3_um_filter_40_17 | reverse complement strand
CCAAAGGCGGCGCGCGATTGCCAAGTTTTACTTAGAAAACATCAAAAACCCGAAAATCGAACTTCCGGAAGTTGCCGATTGGGAAAGTCATGTTTTTCATTTGTTTGTGGTGAAAACCAAGCACCGCGAAGTTTTACAAAAATATTTGACGGAAAACAACATTGAAACGCTCATTCATTATCCGATTGCGCCACACAGACAAGAAGCTTTGAGAGCATACAATCACTTGCCTTTACCTGTCACCGAGTCGTTGCAAGAAATAGTTTTGAGCCTGCCCATCAGTCCGGTGATGACCGATGCGGAAGTAGGGAAAGTAGTCGAGTTGATTAACAATTTTTAAAGAGTCGAAAGAGAAAGTATGACCGAAAGTCAACAATCTTATCGGAACATTCTCAAAGTGACTTCGTTATTCGGCGGGGTTCAAACTTTAAACACACTTTTCTCAATCGTTCGAACAAAATTTGTTGCCCTCTGGATTGGTCCGGAAGGCTTGGGTGTTTTGGGATTGCTAAACACGGGGCTCAACTTGATGGGAAGTTTGACGGACTTCGGTTTGGGAACAAGCGCGGTGCGGGATCTTGCTGTTTCCAATGGAGAATTAGACCCTGAAAAAAAAACCAAAACCATCGGGGTCATCCAACGTTTGGTTTGGCTAACCGGACTTTTAGGTGCCGTTTCGATTGTTATATTTTCTCCCCTATTAAGTCAGCTGGCTTTTGGCAACGACCGTTTTACTTACGCTTTTATTTGGATTTCTTTGGCTTTGATTTTTAAACAACTCACCACAGGAAACTTAGTCATCCTGCAAGGATTGAGAAAGCTGAATTTGTTGGCAAAAGCAAACGTATATGGAAGTTTGGCAAGTCTGATTTTTATCTTGCCTTTATACTATTATTTCCGGATTGAAGCAATTGTTCCTGCAATCGTTTTGGCTGCAATCTTTAGTTTCTTAATCAGCAGGCATTATACAAAAAAGCTGTCGAACGTTCCCAAAATATCCATCAAAAATGCAATAATCGAAGGAAAAAAAATGTTGGGTCTGGGTTTTCTGATTGGAATGGGCGGATTGCTCAATGTTTTGGTGGCTTATCTGATAAATTTGCACATCAGTTTTAAAGGAAATGTTGATCAAGTAGGTTTGTACCAAGCAGGATTTGTGATTATCAACTCCTATGTCGGATTGGTTTTCAATGCCATGGGAACAGATTATTTCCCGAGGTTATCTGCGGTTTGTCATGACAAAATAAAAACACAGAAAACCGTTTCCGAACAAGCCTTGGTCGGCGTTTTGGTCATCACGCCTGTCATTGTATTGTTTTTGATAGCTTCTCCACTTATCATTCAATTGTTGTATGCAGCTGCTTTCATTCCCGTTGCAACTTACGTGAAATGGGCGATTATGGGCATGCTCTTCAAAGCAGCTTCATGGGCTATGGGCTATGTAATCATCGCTCGCGCAGACTCAAAAGTTTTTGGAAAGACCATGATACTTTTTAATGTTTTTTTGTTGTTGCTAAGTATTTTGAGTTATAATCTTGATGGACTTCGTGGGCTCGGAATTGCGTTTTTTATTTATTACATCGTTCATTTTCTGATTGTTGGTATTATTTGCCATTTTCGATACGGTTTTCGGTTTTCTGAAGGTTTTTATTTCGTCTTTTTGATAAGTATCGGGTTCTGCCTGCTATCTTTTGCGACGATAAACATTGAAAAAGATTTTTGGAGATATGGAATTTCGGGTTTATTATTTGCCGTATCGTTGGGATTTACGATTTATCAATTGGATAAAAAAATAAACATCAAAGCAATTATCTTTGAAAAATTGAACAAAAACAATTATGATGAGTCTATACATTAATTTAAGAAGTATTTATCATCGATTGAAGTTCTACCGGAAGATAAACTGGTATAAAACCTTGTACTTCAATTTTAAAAAATTTCCTTTTTCTATTGCTAAAAAATTACCTATCTATTTTTACGGAAAAGTAAGATTTACGCATATTTCAGGTGAAGTGATTATTGACGCACCCATCAAGCGCGGAATGATTGGATTTGGCCAGCCATTTGAAAAAATGACAAAAGCCAAAGGGACAGCAGAAATAGCATTGTTAGGAAAAATTGTTTTTAAAGGTCATGTCCAGATTGGTAAAGACTATTTTATATACATCGAAAAAGATGCTTATTGTGAAATCGGGCATTTGAGCGGATTCGGATCAAACGGAAAACTAATCTGTACAATGGAAATAGTCTTGGGGAATCTTGCGAGGATTGGATATGATTCTCAAATAGTTGACACCAATTCACACCAAATGATCGACACACTAACCCGAGAAAAATTTCCGATGACGGGGAAAATTCAACTTGGAAACAACAATTTTATAGGAAATCGAACATCCATCATGCTTGGTACACAAACGCCGGATTATTGCACAATTGCTTCAAATAGTTTGTGTAACAACAATTACCGATCTTTCGGAAATAATATATTAATTGGTGGTATTCCTGCCAAATTACTTAGAGAGAATATATCGCGGGATTGGGAAGGCGAACAAGATATGATAGAAGACAATCTAATCATTCGATACTGAATTAAGTTAACATATTACTAAACTTTTAAGCATTTGGCAAGCATCTCTACAACCTCACGCTTAGACTGTCGATATTTGCTTAACTTTGCAAAAAATCTGCGCACGTTGAAATTATTTATCAATCTTGTTACCTTATTAATGCTCTTTCTGAGTGTTGCTTCTTTGGCACAACAGACCAAGCGAATCAATGTCAACAACGCCGATAATTTTGATAAAAATGAGCTTGAACATCCCGGCGTAATCATCGCCATCGGAAACGTGCAAGCTACCCACGAAGGGGTCAAACTCTACTGCAACCAAGCCTATCACTATCCGAAGCGAAACCTCATCCGCGCATACGGAAACGTTCGGCTCAACCAAGGCGACACCTTAAAACTCACCAGCGAATACCTCGAATATTACGGCGATACCAAAACAGCCATTGCCTATCAAAATGTGCATCTTTCCGACCCGAAAATGTCACTCACCACCGATACACTCTATTTTGACAGAGTACGCCAGCAAGCCTATTACAACACCTACGGAACCGTTCGCGACAGTGTGAACGTCTTGACCAGCAAACGCGGGACTTATTTTGCAAACGAGCAGAAATACCAGTTTCTCACCAAAGTCAAATTAATCAATCCGGATTATGTCATCGATTCGCAACACCTCGATTTTTACACCCAATCCGGCCACGTTTATATGTACGAGCCGACAACCATCACCAGCGATGCCAATCTTATCTACTGCGAGAGAGGATTTTATGACACCAAAGGAAACACTTCTTATTTTGTAAAAAACTCCTATATCCAATACAAAAACAGGTTGATAGAAGGCGACAGTTTGTTCTATGACAGAAGCCGGGAATTTGCCTCGGCAACCAACCACATCAAGGTAACGGATACTATCAATAAAAGCGTGGTTAAAGGCCATTACGCGGAAGTTTACAAACTCAAAGATTCCGTTTTTATTACCAAAAAAGCGGTTGCCATTACCTATGAAAAAAACAAAGAATCGATTGACTCTTCTTACATTCATGCCGACACGCTCATGGTAACCGGCAAAGAGGACGAACGCATCACCAGAGGGTTTAGAAACGTCCGATTTTACAAAAGCGACCTCAGCGGGAAATCGGATTCCATCCATTCCAATCAAAAAACAGGTCAGACACAACTCATCCGGAAACCCATTATTTGGTCGGGGATGAACCAGATGACCGGCGACACCATCCACTTAATTTCGAACTTGGAAACTGAAAAACTGGATTCGCTCAAGGTATTCAACAACGCTTTTATGATAGAGCACGACTCGATTGACAACTACAACCAGGTGAAAGGCTTACACATGTATGGATTGTTCAGAGACAATAGCCTGTATTTTTCCGAATTGGTTAAAAACACCGAATACGTCTATTTTTCACGTTCCGAACAAGGCGAACTCATCGGCATAGACAAGGGAGCCTGTAGCAAGATAAGCATGTATTTATCGAACAACCAAATCGATGAGATCACTTTTTTTACCGATGTGGACGGTATTGTCTATCGGGATGAAGACTTGCCCAAAAATGTTCGGAAGCTACGAGGATTCAATTGGCGTGGAGAAGAAATGATCAAAACAAAGGAGGATATTTTCATCGGTGATCCGCCACTTGTTTTGCCAAAAATAAAAGGGCTGGAAGCTTCTAAAATTGAAGAAGACCCGATTATCGAACTCAAACGCATCAAAAAAGAAGCTGACGAGAAAGAAACCGGAGACGGGCTCAAAGCCAACGTGTCCAACTAAATTAATAAATCTTCAAATCAACTAATCAACTAATCATCCCCATGTCATTAAGCGACTTCTACCAATACCAAGCGCAAACCACACCACACCCGTTGGGTATGGAAATTTCGCACGCCAAAGGGAGCTACATTTATGACAAAAACGAAAAATACTATCTCGATTTTGTGGCGGGCGTGTCTGCCTGTAGCCTGGGACACGGCCATGAGCGCGTGGTGAACGCTGTCAAAGCACAATTGGACAGCTACCTGCATGTGATGGTTTACGGAGAATATGTGCAACAACCGTGCGTGGATTTGTGCAAATTACTTGCGGCACACCTACCATATCCGCTTACCAAAACCTACCTGACCAATTCTGGCACGGAAGCCATCGAAGGTGCACTCAAATTGGCTAAACGCGCCACCGGAAGAACGGAATTAATCGCTTGCCACCATGCCTACCACGGCAACACACAGGGTTCGATGAGTATCATGGGTTTTGAGGAGCGAAAACGTGCCTTTCGCCCGCTGTTGCCCGATGTGGATTTTATCACATTCAACAAGATTGAAGACATTGAAAAAATAACAAGCCGGACTGCGGGTGTCATCTTGGAAACCATACAAGGCGGTGCGGGTTTTATCCTCCCCGAAAACGATTATCTGAAAAAAGTCAGGCAACGTTGTACCGAAGTTGGCACATTGCTTATTTTAGATGAAATACAACCCGGTTTCGGGCGCACAGGAAAATTGTTTGGTTTTCAGCATTTTGGTATTATTCCGGACATTGTAGTCATGGGAAAAGGAATGGGAGGTGGGATGCCCGTCGGTGCTTTCACAGCTTCGGAAGCACACATGGATTTATTAAAAGATCATCCAAAACTCGGACACATCACCACTTTTGGCGGCCATCCGGTGATTGCTGCCGCTTGTTTGGCTACCTTGCAAGAATTAACCGAAACCGATGTAATCTACCAAACACTTGAAAAAGAAAAGCTGTTCCGAAAATTATTGGTACATCCTTTGATACAAGAAATACGCGGCATGGGATTGATGTTGGCGATGATGTTTTCATCAGCGGAATTGGCCAACCAATTGATTTTTAAATGCCAAGACAAGGGATTGATTTTATTTTGGCTGTTGTTTGAGCCTTGTGCAGTACGCATCACGCCACCTTTGACAATATCTGAGCAGGAAATCATCGAAGGTTGTCAAATAATCTTGCAAAGTTTAGATGAAATCAAAAATGATAAACTTGTTAATTAATTTGTTAAAAACAATTAGAATTTTAACACTTAACCCGAAAAACATCTTGTTAATTTTATAAAAAACAAGTTCCTAATCTAAAAACGCCGCTTATGCTTTTAAGCCAAGAAGAAGATGATCACTTTTCATTGTTGAAATTTGAATCTATGTTGAAGACCAATAAAGTGCTTTTTTTTGATTCGTCAGAATTTGAAAATATCATTCATTATTATCTCGAAGAAGGGAAGATTAATCTGGCTAAAAAAGCATTAAAATTAGGTTTGACCCAACACCCCACTTCAGTTGATTTGAGGCTGTTTCAGGTTGAAATCTATGTGTTTGAAGAAAAGTTGGAATTAGCTGAAAGGCTCATTGATGAACTTCAATCCATCGAAAATTTCAACGAAGAAATACACATTCAGAAGGCCAATATTTTGTCCAAAAAAGGATGTCATGAAGAAGCCGTAAATGAACTAAAAACTGCCCTCGAAATGACTGAAGACGAAGCCGATATTTACGAGATGTTAGGCATGGAATATTTGTTTGTCGAGAACTTTGAAGAAGCCAAAAATTGTTTTGAAAAATGTTTAGAAATCGACCCGGAAGATTTCCCTGCGCTCTACAACATCGTTTATTGCTTCGAGTTTTTAGAAAAAACAGAAGATGCAATTTTATTTTTAAACGGTTTTATCGAAAGAAACCCCTATTCTGAGATTGCTTGGCATGAATTGGGCCGGCAATATGCTTCTATTGGCATGTTGCACGAAGCTATTCGCGCTTATGATTTTGCAAATTTGATTGACGAAAATTTTACCGGTGCTTATTTGGAAAAGGGCAAAGTTTTGGAAAAATTAAAACGATACCGCGAGGCGATACAAAACTATAAAATCACACTCACTTTAGACGACCCGTCTTCCTTCGCACTTCTCAGTATCGGGCGTTGCTACGAAAAAATCAACAAACCCAAACTGGCAGTTCGCCACTACAAAGAGGCTGTTCACATCGATCCGTTGCTCGACAAAGGTTGGAAATCTATTGCAGTTTTTTATTTAAAATACAAGAATTACCCCAAAGCCTTGGAAGCCATTCAGAAAGCCATCAATTTGGATGGGGAAAATAGCTTTTATTGGAAATTGTCTGCCAGAATTCACACATTTTCAGTGCAATACGAACAAGCCATAGAAGCTTATGCGAAAGCCATTTCTTTGGGCAACTACAAATTGTCAACATGGCTGGAATTGGCAGATTTACTTCTTTTAGTCAATGAATCAGAATTTGCACTTGAACAATTGCTTTTGGCAGAGCCCCTTTTCCCTAATAAATCTAAAATTACTTATCGGTTGGCTGGCCTGTATTTTATGTTGAAGAATGAAGATAAAGCTGAATTTTACCTCTTACAATCATTGGCATTAAATCAGTCAAATATTACGATTATCCAAACCCTTTTCCCTGATTTTTTCAAATCCTTAAAATTGTCCCAAATTCTGAATGATTTCAAAAATAGCTTGCTGTAAAATGTTTACTTTAGCACACCTTAATTTAGCCCATGAAGCGAACCTTTATTGACTATTTACTAATAACCCTCAAGGGTATTTGTATGGGTGCAGCAGATGTAGTCCCGGGTGTTTCCGGAGGCACCATCGCTTTTATATCAGGTATATACGAAGAACTGCTGGAAACCATCGACGGCTTTAAGTTGTCCTTTTTTAAGACACTGAAGCTTGAGGGTTTAAAATCTGCTTGGCAATCGGTCAATGCCAACTTTCTGGCGGCTCTTTTTGTAGGGATA
Source organism: Flavobacteriales bacterium CG_4_9_14_3_um_filter_40_17 (assembly GCA_002790195.1). GTDB lineage: Bacteria > Bacteroidota > Bacteroidia > Flavobacteriales > Flavobacteriaceae > UM-FILTER-40-17. Next base: position 29,584 of record PFUR01000064.1, on the reverse strand, counting down.
TTCATCAGCATTCTGACATTTGCCAAACTCATCAGTTGGTTGTTGGCAACTAAACCCATACTGCTGTGGTCTTTCTTTTTCGGGCTGATAGTCGCCAGTGTGTTTTTTGTGGGAAAGCAAATATCCAAATGGTCACTTGGCGTATTTCTTTCGCTTTTAGCCGGAATCATTGTCTCTTACTACGTCACTATCGCACGTCCGATGACCGAGACAGACAGCTACTTTTTTATATTTGTAGCCGGTTTTGTCGCTATCATTGCGATGATACTCCCCGGTATTTCAGGAGCTTTCATCTTGGTTTTGATGGGAGCATACCAAAGTGTGCTGAATACGGTTAATAGTTTCAGAGAAGGTATCGCACAAGGAGATTGGGCACTTTTCTCGACTTCATTCGGTAAACTGGCTATGTTGATGTTGGGGGCAATTATTGGCCTAAAATCTTTTTCAGGCATCTTAACTTGGATGTTCAAACACCACAAAAACCTCACTTTGTCTATACTCACCGGGTTTATGATTGGGTCACTTAACAAAATTTGGCCTTGGAAGAATGTCTTGATTTGGCAGACAAATTCAGAGGATGTCCGCCTTCCTTTGATTGAAAAAAACATCAGCCCTTTAGCCTTCGAGGGCGATAATCATTTAGTTTACGCAATTATTTTGTCGTTTGCCGGATTCTTCCTTATTTTAGGCTTGGAAAAAATAGCCTCCAAAAAAGCCTAAAAACTAACCCATGCCTAAAACCAGATCGGCGACAGACAAATTTTTCTTACTATTGAAAGGGCTTGGAATGGGAGCCGCCAACAAAGTGCCGGGCGTTTCCGGAGGTGTAGTCGCCTTTGTAGCAGGATTTTATGAGGAATTCATTTATTCCCTGCAAAAAATCAACGCAAAAGCGCTGAAACTGCTTATTTACAGAAAATTTACCACCTTTTACCAATACATCAACGGGCAGTTTTTGTTTTTTTTGGTAATCGGCATGTTAGTCAGCTATTTCAGCGTGTCTAAAATATTGGATTACCTGATTGAGCGGTACGAATTATTAGTTTGGGGGACTTTTTTCGGGATGATTGTTGCCTCTGTTTATTCCATTGCTAAAGATTTTAAAGAATGGAGTTACAAAAGCATCTTAGGGGTACTTTTCGGAATTATTTTTGGAGTAGCAATTAGCCTAATGGATCCTGCTCAACAAAACGATAACTTGTTTTTTGTATTTTTTTGTGGAATCATCAGTGTTTCAGGCATGACCCTTCCAGGTTTATCCGGCTCGTTTATCCTCATTCTCATGGGAAACTACGTGTTGCTTTTGGTTGATTCGGTCAATGCGCTTTTCGACACGATTTATGAAATTTTGGGTGGCAATTTTAGTTTTGTTCACCATGCTGAACGCCTCCGTTTACTGGCTGTTTTGGCCTCTTTCACGGCAGGTTCAACCGTCGGATTGGTCAGTTTGTCTCATTTGTTGAGTTACTTGATTAAACATTTCAAAAGCTTAACTTATAGCATCATCACCGGATTCATTGCCGGATCGCTGGGTGTGGTTTGGCCTTGGAAAGAAAAGATTTTTGGCGTCGATACTTTCGGGAACTTTTTAATTGATTCGGAAGGGAAACAAGTTATCAAGGACTACAAACGCTACTGGCCCGAGTGGAATCAACAGACACTTTGGGTGATTGCATTTATGGTATTGGGTATATTTATCATTTTAGCTTTGGAATGGTATGGTGAAAAAACAAGAAAAAAAAGTGCGTAACTTCGGACTCATCGGTAAAAATATTTCCTACTCTTTTTCAGCGGGATATTTCTCGGAAAAATTCCAGAAAGAAGGTATTTTAGACTGTACTTACGAAAATTTTGACCTGCAAGATATTTCGGAATTTCCAAAACTGATAAAATCCAAACCCAATTTGATTGGAATGAATGTTACCATTCCGTACAAAGAACAATTGATTCCTTATTTGGATGAACTTCACGAGACCGCGGCCGAAATCGGTGCGGTCAATACCATCAAAAGAACTTCCGGAGGAAAATTAATCGGATACAACACGGATTATTACGGTTTTCAAAAATCAATAGAACCTTTTTTGAAACCCACACACAAACAAGCTTTAATTTTGGGAACCGGTGGTGCTTCAAAAGCAGTGGTTTACGCATTGAAAAAAATACAAATCATTCCTGTCTTAGTTTCCAGAAACAAAATTCATAATGGGTTGACTTACTCAGATTTGAATAAATATATTGTTGAAAACCATCTACTTATCATCAACTGCACACCATTGGGAACTTTCCCAAATGTAGAGGCCAAACCTGATTTTCCCTATCAATTTCTCTCAGCAAAACACCTTTTGTACGATTTGATATACAATCCTGATGAAACTGCTTTTCTAAAAATGGGCAAAGCAAAAGGAGCAACCATCTGCAACGGAATGGAAATGCTCGTTCATCAAGCAGAAAAAGCTTGGGAAATATGGAAATCCTGACTTTTTTGATGGCTGTTGACTTTTAGCTGTTAGCCGTTAGCCGTTAGTGTATTAATGAATTGTCTGCTAAAACTTCCAATCACCGGGACGTTTACAACTCATAAGAGTCAGCATTATCAACGTTGATTTTTATGAAAAATAACAGAATAAAGTGATTTTTTGTCGTAAACCTACCAAGTCAACAAACATAGATTGTATTCAACCAAAAATAGTACCTTTGCGCTTGCTCGTTTTGAAGTTATCAAACCGATTACTATCTTTCGGCATGAAAAAGAAATAAAAAGAAACCGATGATGACACTTGACAACCTGCATGAAGCAGATGGACACGAAGACAATGTAACTACGGGAAACGCAGATACTACCCAGGAAGAAAACACCGCGGAGAAGCCTGTCGAAAAAACCCCGGAAGTTTCTGTTACCCAAAGTGACGAACATTTGAGTGAGGTCAATAACGAAAACGCGGAAGATGCCGAGGATAAAGATAATTACCATCGGCATCAAATTGCCATGGAAGATTATCACGTCATGTCTTTAGATGAACTTGTGGACGCATTGGCGCAATTGATTCAAAGAGAGCGTATTCAAGTGATTCGCGAACACGTAGAATCCATCAAATCAGAATTCAACAACAAGTACGATGCCTTGGTCGAAGAAAAAAAAGAGGCCTTTATACAAGACGGTGGGAACGAACTTGATTTTGAATTTTCTTTACCCGTACGTCAAAAATTCTTCGAGCAATACAACGAATACAAGAATAATAGAAACCAATATTACAAAAACCTAGAAAAATCGCTTCATGAAAATCTATCTAATAGGCTGGAAATCATTGAAGAACTCAAAAGCTTAATTAATGTAGAAGAAAACATCAATACCACCTACAAGCATTTTAGGGAATTGCAGGAACGCTGGAAAATAGCGGGTCCGATTCCGAGAAACCACTACAATGACGTTTGGCAAACCTACCACCATCATGTAGAGATTTTCTACGATTTTATGGACTTGAATAAAGATATGAGAGACCTTGATTTCAAGCATAATCAAGAACAAAAACTCAAACTTATTGAAAAAGCAGAAGCATTAAAAAACGAAACAAATGTCAATGTGATGTTTCGCGAGTTACAATTGCTCCACAAAATTTGGAAAGAAGAAATCGGGCCGGTCGCCAAAGAACAAAGAGAGGAAGTTTGGGAAAAATTCAGCGCCGCTACTAAAGTGCTTCATGAAAGAAGACAAGAATTTTTAAGAGGCCAAGAAAAAGATTTTGAAGCCAACCTTCAGAAAAAACAAGAAATCATTTCAAAAATCGAAGAACTTTCAGAGCCTGTGCAAAAACACGGGGATTGGCAAAAACGGATTCACGAAATTGAAAAACTTCGACAAGACTTTTTTAATACCGGTAAAGTGCCGTTGGCGGAAAATGAAAAAACGTGGAAACAATTCAAAAGTGCTGTTAGAAAGTTCAATCACACCAAAAATGAATTTTATAAAAATTTAAAGAAAGACCAACACGAAAATCTGGTACAGAAAAACGCATTGCTGGCGCAGGCAGTTGCCCTTAAAGACTCGGAAGACTGGGAAACAGCCACGCCTATTATGAAAAAAATCCAAGCTGAATGGAGCAGTATAGGCCATGTGCCACGAAAGGTTTCAGACAAAATATGGAAAGAATTTAAAGCCGCATGCAACCACTATTTTGACCGATTTCACGAAAGCAAACGCAAAGGAAACCAAGAAGGCACATTGACAACCGACCAAAAATTTGCCTTCATACAAGAGCTTGAAGCGATTGAACTTCCGGAAGATAAAGCAGCAGGCATCGACATCCTAAAGGGTATTTTGGAAAAATGGAAACAATTAGACAACGCTAAAGGAGATCAAAGAGCTGCAAATGCAAAATTTTCGAGAACTTTTGACAAACTTTGTAAATCACTTAAACTGGACCCGAACGAAATCGAAATGCTGCGTTTCAATAACCGAGTCGAGCATTTTGCTAAAGAGGATGAAGACAGATTGAAAAGAGAGAAAATCTATTTGCGCAAACGCATAGACGAGGTCAATCAGGAAATCAGGCAATTGGAAAACAACGTGCAGTTTTTTAACGTCTCAGACCCGAAAAACCCTTTGTTCACGGACGTTTTGAAAAATATTGAACGACACAAATCGGAATTAAACCTCCTCAAAGAAAAGCTCAAAGCGCTTCGTTCGGTAGATTAAAACAAAAAAGTGATTTTGTTTGGTTTTACCACAGAGGCACAAAGAACACGAAGTTTTTTTTCTGTGCGATTTATTTTGCGTGAAACCGATAAATCAGTCTTTCAATTTGCTTTCATTCCAATAAACATCCATCTCTGCCAAGGTTATATCTTTAAGGGATTTTCCCATTTCGTTGGCTTTTGCCTCTAAATACTGAAATCGTTTGATGAATTTTTTGTTGGTACGCTCTAATGCATCTTCAGGATTGACACCGATGAATCGGGCGTAGTTAATCATGGAGAAAAGCACATCGCCAAACTCGGCTTCTATTTTATTTGTATTGTCGTTTTTGAGCTCAACTTGCAGCTCGTTCAACTCCTCCACTACTTTATCCAACACCTGATGTGGTTCTTCCCAATCAAAACCAACTGCGCGTACTTTATCTTGGATACGGCTCGCTTTGACCAAAGCCGGCAACGATTTGGGCACGCCTTCCAACACCGATTTTTTGCCTTCTTTTAGTTTGAGTTGTTCCCAGTTGGCTTTCACAGTTTCCTCATCTTCTGCTTTTACATCGCCGTAGATATGCGGATGGCGGTGGATGAGCTTTTCGGAAATGGCCTCTGCCACGTCGCCAATGTCAAAAGCATCGGTTTCTGATCCTATTTTGGCATAAAAAACAATGTGCAGCAACAAATCACCTAATTCCTTTTTGATTTCTTCAAGATTTTTGTCGAGGATGGCATCACCAAGTTCGTAAGTTTCTTCAATGGTGAGGTGGCGCAGACTTTCAAAAGTCTGTTTTTTATCCCAAGGACATCCGGCACGCAAATCGTCCATAATGTCTAACAAACGGTTGATGGATTGGAGTTGGGAAATCCTATTGTTCATGCTGAAATCATTAAGTGTTTATTCCTCTTCATCCTTAGAAGCAACTTTTTTATTTTCCTTTTTTGTTGCCTTTGCTTGAAAGTCTAATAAATTATTTTCTGTCAGTATATTATACCACTGAACCACTTTTTTGGCATCGCTCGGATAGACGCGTTGGCGGTCAAATTCGGGTACAATTTCTTCAAAATAAGCCATCAGTTTTTTCTTGTCATCTTTGATGCCCATATCAACTGTTTTGCCTGATTCCTTGGTTTGAATGACGCGAAAAACTTCTTGTAACGGAATCTCTTCGGTAATCGTATAAATGGCAATTTCTGACAGCACACTCACTTGGTCGCGTGCGCCAAAAGTTTTGGTTTTGCCGGTCAACAGTGACTTTGCGATAAATCCGGCTCTTGTTTTTGCCGTCAATTGATACAAGCCCGGCAGTCCGGATATTGACAATATTTCGTCTAACTTTTTGCTCATTTTGAATGATAAATAAGTGGATTTGAGAAAATTATTTTTTAAGGGGAAAGCGCATTTTATAATCAACTTTGATGTTGCCTTTGCTAATGTTGGTGAGCCTGCCTTTGAGGATTCTTTTTTTGAAAGGTGAGAGTCTGTCTGTAAACAAAACCCCTTCGATGTGATCGTACTCATGTTGAATGATTCGCGCAGCCACTCCCTCATAATTCTCAATATGCGGTACAAAATTTTCATCCACATAAGAGATGGATAGTGCTGGCTTTCTTTTTACATCTTCTCGAATATCGGGGATGCTCAAACAACCTTCGTTAAAATCCCACTCGATGCCGGTTTCTTCCGTAATCCGGGGGTTGATAAAAACTTTTTTGAAATCCTTTAATTGATTGATTTCTTCTTCTGCAAACTCTTCGTCTTCAGCCATAGGAGATGCATCAACGATAAACAACCGGATAGGCAAACCTACTTGTGGCGCAGCCAAACCCACGCCATGCGCGCTATACATGGTATCAAACATATTCTCAATCAGCTCTTCGAGTTTTGGATAATCCGGTGCGATTTCTTTTCCTTTGGTTTTTAGTACAGGATCTCCGTAGGCTATAATAGGTAAAATCATAAAACTTAAATTCTCTGTTCTGTTTTGTTTTTCGTTGGCAAAATTAAGGTTTATTTTTTAATACGCATCGTTTCAAATATTCGAAATGAGCAAGCCTGTCAGCTACGCTGTTCTTTGTTGAAATATACCAAATAGTAATACATTTGTTTTTCTTCGTCCCAACCTTTTTCGACAAACTTATCGGCCGAATCGGAGTTGACAAAATCCATTTTGATTTGAATGTTGGTATCCAAATTGATAATGCCTTTCATTGACTTTCTGGCCGTAGAAACCGCTTTGTTGGCAATGTTAAATTCCGTCAAATCTTCGATGCTGTATTTGGGTCCTTTATCAACCTTATAGTTTCTAAATTCGGGGATCAAATCGGGATTATCGATGACTTCATTGATAAAATTGCTTTCTTCAAAGGCATCGTTCTTGGCAAAATAATTGACCGATTTATTCATAAACATCACCTCCTCTTTCTTGTCTTCGGCAGGCAAAACAACATCTTTTGCAAAATTCTTGCAGAACTTCAAATAGTTCTTAGTCATAAAATTATCATCGCGCAAAGAAGTGACTGCCAAGAAGTTTTCAAGCCAATATTTGCTGTCGTAACGGTTTGAATCTATCGAAAGCACCTTATATCCGCCTTCTTCCTCTATGTTAAAAACCAAACAGCCTTTGTCCAATTTACTCAGGTTTACGCCTTGCTGCAACATCAGGTTGAGGTTGTTTTCTCGTTCTTCAAATTGAAGAAACTCGTGTTTGAGCTCACTCTTGAAAATCCCCAAACCGTCCACTTTTTGATTGTCAACCAATATTCCGGTGAAATGGGCTACGTAGAGCTCTCCGCTCTTGATATGCGGGTGTTGCGATTGGTCAAAGAGGTGAAGCGCTATTTTTCTAGACACCTCATGGTGTGCCTCGGGTGTTTGAAAAACCGTTTTGCACAACTGATAGAGTGTGTGAAACTCTAAATCTGCTGCATGGTCAAATTTGAAATAATTTTCTTCTTTTTCGCGGAAGGGTTTTAGAAAAAACTCTTTGAGCAAAGGAGCCAATTCGTTGTTGAAAGCGTGGGGTTTGTCAGACAAAAAAACATCTTCATTGCGGCTTTTGTTGCCCACCCTGTGAATGCTCAACGATTCGATAAGGCTGTTGTATAGATTGATCATTTTTTAAGATTGTAAGTTTATTGGGATTTATGTTTCCGCCTGAACCTAAAAACAGGATACTGATATTGCAAATAAATTAGATTCTAACAGAAAAAGAGGGCAATTGTACGGCAAACTGTAAAACTAATTCAAATTGATGTCAAAATCGAGATTGTCTAAGTCGTCTTCGTCCATTCCGAAATCGTCAAAATCTTCATTAGATTCGTTAAAATCCGTTTCAAAAAACTTTTCGGGTGCTTCTTCAGGTATGATGCCATGCGAAAAAATCAATCGCGGGTATAAGACGATAGATTCCGCCTCCGAAATCTGCATCAATTCGACCAGAAAAGTCCACATGCTGAGAAAATCGTAAATAAAAATCAGTCGGTCATGTTCTTTTTCGACTACATCATCAATTTGTGTGTCTGCCATCAATTGGAGCGGAATTTCGGATTCACCTACGTCAAAAAGCGGGTATTCTTCACCTTGCTCCCACGAATCATTGCTGAGATAAAAGGATGCCATTTCGCCACCGTCAAAACCAAATGCCTGGACTATGGCGTTTTGAAAATCTTCCAAAGTATCGTGTTTGCTGATTTCAATATCTCTAAACACGTCATCTTCAATGTCTAAGATTATCCTGAATTTATAAATCATCCGATTCAAATTAATTTAATATTGGTGCGAAACTACACATTCTTTTTGGGAATCAAAACCCGTTTCCTGTTGAATTGACTGTAGCCATAAACTGCTCTGAAAACCAAACAATACCGACGCAATCACCAAATGAAGCGGTTGAGTCAAGAACGGAAAATCGAAATAAGCAATCAATACCCCAATTATAATTTCCAAAAAAATCATTGACAAGACACCATACATGCTTTTCGGAATGGTTTTATACTTTCTGAATTTAATGTAAAGCCATCCGTTGATGATGAGTATCAAAAAGGAAAAGCTTCGATGCACATAAAACCCTGTATTTTGAAGAGCTTCAACCCAATTGCCCTTGTTTTCATAGCCCGATAAACGAATCTGTTCATCTACCAACTTTCGAACATTTACTCCTAAAAGGATTTGACTTAAAAGTAAAACCAAAGCTATCAAGGCAACGATTTTAATTTTGGCTGAAACCCGATAGAAATTCTTTAGCTTCCCATGTAAAGTGAGTAAGTAAATTTGAAAAGAGACAATCAAAAGAGCCATCAGCATGTGAACGGAAATTTTATTAGGCAGCAATACCGAATAGACCACCTTGGCACCCAACCACGCTTGAAAACCCATCATAAAAACCAACATACAACTGACAAAAACTGTTCTTTTGCTTTCTTTCCAATAAAAGAAGGAAAACAACGCAGTCAAAAAAACGGCCAAGCCCGCCAAAGCACCGGCCAACCGATTGATGTATTCCGTCCAGGTATGAAAAGGGTTGAAGAGGACATAATCGTGCTTAGTATATTTCTCGAAATGATTCAAATCTAAGCTGTTATCGGATGTAAAATCACTTTTTGCAGCCCACAATGCTTCCTGGTAAATAATCATTTGGCCTTTTTCAAAAGCCCGATTGGGTTGCCAGATTAGTACAGATTCTTCGGTAGGGGGAATGTAGTAGCCAAAACACTTAGGCCAATCGGGGCAACCCATTCCTGAACCGGTCATCCTGACGACTGCTCCCGCCAAAATAACGAGATAGACCAAAACAAGGGATGTTATCAGCAGTTTACGATAATTTTTTTTCATTTATCCGTTTGTTAATGCCCAAAAAAAGGCACACAAAGGAAAGAATTTAATGGGGAAGAAGCAAAAATCTGAGGCAAAACAAGTAAATATTTTTGCTGTTAGAAGCTGATATCCTTGGTGGAAAGTAAGTAAAAATTAAGCTTCAACTTCGTTTTTGGGTGTGGTCGGGTTGTAACCGAAAGTTTTGTCGGTCACTTCCACATTGAGAACGTTAAGAATATACCCGATGATGGCAAAATGATGAATGGCATGGCTTTGTGCCTGAGCCAAGATAGCACCGAGTGTATAGTTTAAGGTAACAGCTCCCGAACCTAAATCATCCGTAACCGGTACAATCGTATCGAAGTCAACCCCGCTTAGATGATGTAATTTTCTTTGTATCTGAACGATTTTATCAATAGCAAACGCTCGGTCGTTTTCTACACGCGGATCTCTTTTGCGCGCAATCAAGTTGATGTTTTGCTCGGGAAACCCATCCAAAGCACAATCAAAAACGTCTAAAATATGTCGGATATGGCCTCCAATACTCGAATAGTATGGTGAAACAGAAGTGTTCACATAGATGTCATCTGAAATAGAACCAAGTAATTTTTTTGCTTTTTCTATATTATTATTTATTGCGCTAATGACCATTACCGTTGGTGTTTGTATGATTGTAATATTTTAATTTGTTTGAGACCTTTGTTATTTTTTTTCAAAGACTTCCTGCAATTCAAACTTAATCTATTTTTTTGTTTGCAAAGGTAGTCTAAAAAATATTTTTTTCTTACGCGGACTATTTCAGATTTCCAAAAGTTTAAAATAACAATCTAATTTCTTTCTGATTGAAGTGTTTTTGAACCTTATCTTCCAACACAATTACCAATTTTCCTTCCGGATTAACACCACTTATTATTCCAGAAAACCGTTTTCCTTCTATATCTTCAAATGTAGAAGGCTTGTCCTTACGAAATAAATAAGATTCATATTCTCCGTGAAGTTGTTTGGTTTTACCACTTAAAAACAAAGAAATATATTTTTCCAAAAAAAGCAATTCCTTATCCAGCACTTCTTCAACAACGTTTTGTTTACCTGTTAATATTTTGATGGAAGATGCCGTTGCCAATTGGTCAAATTGATGTTGATTGACATTGATGCCGATGCCGATGATAGAATTTGTTTTGTGATTGTTGTAAAATAAGTTTTCAATCAGGATGCCGGCCACCTTCATTTTGCCTGACAAAATGTCGTTTGGCCATTTGATTGTCAAATCTTGCAAAGCAAAATATTTAAGCGTGTGAAAAACAGACAATGAAACGGCCATGCTCAAAAAAGCCAATTCGTTTTTTTTAAAGTCTATTTCTTTTACAAAGACACTCATCATGAGGTTTTTGCCAGCATCCGAAAGCCATGTATTGCCCTGTTGCCCTCTTCCGGCAGTTTGGTAGTCTGTGACCAGAACCGTGAAATTTTCCAACATTTTCTCTTGCAACAACCGCTTGAGATGCAAATTGGTGGAATCGGTGGCACTAAGTTTGATTATATGCATTGGATTGAATTATTTTTGAAACCAAAAAAAACGATTTATTTTCAACTAAATTTAAAATGATTTGTTAACAAAAAAAAAGAATCTTTCAAAAAATAATATCTTTGCATAAATACAAACCGTTGATGACTAAAAAAAAACAAGCTACAGACATTCTAATAGGATCTATCCTAAAAGGAATAGAAGAGGTGAAAGGGAAAGAAATTGATATTTTAGATTTGCGCGAAATAGAAAACACGGTTTGTGATTACTTTATAGTTTGCAGCGGAACTTCCAATACACAGGTAAATGCCATTGTCAATTCAATACAAAAAACAGTCAGCAAGGAATTGCATGACAAGCCATGGCATGTGGAGGGATCAAACAATGCTGAATGGATTTTGATGGATTATGTGGATGTGGTTGTTCATGTATTTCAAAAACACATCAGAGAATATTATGACATCGAAAGTCTTTGGGGAGATGCCAAAGTGACAAAAATTGAAACTGAAAACTAAAAATTGCTAAATGACACCGGAAAACAACAATAAAACCCCAAAAAAACCCAAATTTAATGCCTATTGGATTTACGCAATAGCGATTATGGTTTTTATTGGATTGCAATACTACAATGGAGCATTGCACAATGTTGCTAAAACGACTCCTTCCCAGTTTGAAAATTTTCTTGAGCAAGGAGACATCGGTAAAGTAGTCATTGTCAACAAATCTAAAGCGCAAGTTTTCTTAACCAAAGAAGCTTTGGGCAAGGAAATTCACCAACGAAAGGATGGAAATCAAATCATAGAGCCTTCGTTAGACTCACCTCAATATGAATTCGAATTTGGAGATCTTCAAAATTTTGAGAACCAAATTCAGAAAGCAAAAGCGGAACACAATCTAAACACCAGTGTAATTTACAAAACAGAAAGTAACATTTGGGGAGATTTGCTCTTGTCACTTTTACCTTTTGTATTGCTCATAGGAATCTGGATTTTTATCATGCGGAGAATGTCCGGTGGAGGAGCGGGCGGCCCGGGCGGTCAACTATTCAACATTGGAAAATCGCGCGCAACACTCTTTGACCAAAACACCAATGTGAAGGTTTCCTTCAAAGATGTTGCCGGCTTAGAAGGTGCTAAAGAAGAAATCCAAGAAATCGTTGAGTTTTTGAGGCATCCCGAAAAATATACTGCGTTGGGAGGAAAAATTCCAAAAGGAGCTCTTTTGGTAGGTCCTCCGGGAACTGGAAAAACATTGTTGGCAAAAGCAGTAGCAGGCGAAGCCAAAGTACCCTTTTTCTCCTTATCGGGTTCAGATTTTGTAGAAATGTTTGTCGGCGTAGGCGCATCCCGCGTAAGGGATTTGTTCAAACAAGCCAAAGACAAATCGCCGGCCATTATCTTTATAGATGAGATTGACGCGATTGGCCGCGCTCGAGGAAAAAACAACTTTTCCGGTGGCAATGACGAACGCGAAAATACGCTCAATCAATTGCTTACCGAGATGGATGGCTTCGGCACCAATACGAATGTCATTGTTTTGGCAGCTACTAACAGGGCGGATATCTTAGACAAAGCACTGATGCGCGCCGGACGGTTTGACCGGCAGATCTATGTAGATCTTCCAGATGTTCGCGAACGCAAAGAAATTTTTGAAGTCCACCTAAAACCCATTACCAAAGACGCCAACATCGATCTTGAATTTTTATCGAAACAAACCCCTGGATTTTCAGGAGCAGATATCGCCAACGTCTGCAACGAGGCTGCACTCATAGCCGCCCGTAAAAATAAAAAATCGGTAGAAAAACAAGATTTTCTCGACGCGATAGACCGTATCGTAGGAGGATTGGAAAAGAAAAACAAAATAGTCACACCCGCCGAAAAAAGAGCCATTGCCATACACGAAGCCGGGCATGCCACGGCGAGTTGGGTGTTGGAACATGCCGCGCCCTTAGTAAAAGTAACCATTGTCCCACGCGGGCAATCATTGGGTGCTGCTTGGTATCTACCTGAAGAAAGGCTGATTGTAAGACCCAACCAAATGCTTGATGAAATGTGTGCCACTCTAGGCGGTAGAGCCGCCGAAGAAGTTGTTTTTAACGAAATTTCAACGGGAGCACTCAGCGACTTGGAAAAAGTCACCCGTCAAGCACGAGCGATGGTTACCATTTACGGGCTGAACGACAAAGTCGGAAACCTGACCTATTACGACTCATCCGGGCAAGCCGAATACTCTTTTACGAAACCTTATAGCGAAGAAACTGCCAAACTTATCGATAAAGAAATTTCAAATCTTATTGAAAGTCAATACCAACGCGCCGTTCAATTGATGAAAGACCACAAGGAACAATTAATCAAATTGGGCGATTTACTCATCGAAAAAGAAGTAATTTTCAAAGATGACCTCGAACAAATTTTTGGCAAGCGAGCCTTCGGATTAGAAGAAAACCTAAGCCCGCTACCCGCTTAAATTTCTTGCTGAATATTGATGCATTAAAAAGCTTTATCCGACTTTGCGTTGGATAAAGTTTTTTTTACTTTTGAGAAACTTTTAATCTAATCCGTTCAACGTTCATTTTATGAACATTTTTAAAAAATTTTTAGGCCTTACAACCACACCGAATAAACCGGAAGCCCCTAAACAATCGGCAAGCCCATACATGAGACAAAGTCAAATGCCTCTTGACGAGCGTTTTATGACTAATTTTAAACAGAATGGCGGTAAGTTTTTGTATTGCGAAAACCTTGATGAAATTATTTCAAACTTCAAATCAATAATAGATGAGAATGATTGGTCAGATACTAACATTCAATGCTATGACAAAAATTTACAAGAGAAATTTAAAAATTTCCCGCTCAAATATTCCAAAGACATAGAGGCTACTTTTCTTTTCAGTACCTGCCAAAACCTGATAGCCGATGACGGCTCTGTCATGTTTTGTTCTAATCAAATCAATGAACGAAAACTCAATGAGTTGCCCGATTATTTTGTCATTTTTGCAACTACAAGTCAAATTGTCAACAATATCGGTGAAAGTTTAAGAGGCATCAAAATGAACAACCAAAGACAATTACCAACAAACATCATCTCTCTCAAACATTTTGATACGAATCACGAAAATGATTTTATGTCCTATGGCAGTAGCGCAAAAAACTTATATTTGTTGCTGTTGGAAGACCTCTAAAACATGAATAACCTACTAACCAGAACCGTTTCCGGAATATTTTACAGCACCCTGCTGGTTTTTTCCGCATATTATTCTGAAAATTTGTTCTACTTGTTGCTTTTTGGTTTGAGCATTATCCTGCTCATCGAATTCAACCGGCTGATGAAACGCAAAAATTTTAGTCCTTTTCTGATACTTTTCTTGTTGTTCTACCTATTGAAAGAGGGAAAAATTACCGATTATTTCTTCTATCCTATTCTGCTGATTTCTGTTTTGACGAATATCTATTTAATGTACAATCTATTTACCAAAAAACCCATTCGTGAAGGCCAGTTGCAAAACTTCATGTACAGCTCGTTCTATATTTCTACTTCCCTGATTTATCTCTACTACATTGCCCGTATTCATCAAGTGTATAACCCAACTGTTGTCATCGGGCTTTTCGTATTGGTTTGGATCAATGACTCTTTTGCATATTTGGTGGGTATCAGTTTTGGAAAAAGAAAACTATTTGAACGGATATCACCAAAAAAAACCATCGAAGGATTTTTAGGCGGACTTTTTTTCTGCTTGATTGGAGGCGTTTTGCTCGGTTTATATTCTAAAATTTTGGGTGTCAAAGTTTGGGTAATTATCAGTCTGATGACCGCTTTTTTAGGAACCATCGGCGATTTAATCCAATCCAAATTCAAACGGCAAACAGGTGTTAAAAACAGCGGTAACCTAATGCCCGGCCATGGGGGTATTTATGATCGGTTGGATAGTATTATCTTTGTGGCTCCATTTATATTAACTTTTATGCTGATATTTTACTATGTTTCATAAAGAAGGGAAAAAGATCATATTCATAACTGTCATGTTGGTTTTGGTCTTACAGAGTTTGAATTTATTTTGGATTGAAAATCCACTTGCAAAATATGCTGTCTATGCTTTTTCGGCTTTCATTTTGATTGCTGTTTTGCAGTTTTTCAGGAATCCGGATCGCACGATTAATGTTTCACATAAAAATGCAGTTTCTCCGGTTGATGGAAAAGTGGTTGCCATCGAGGAAGTGTTTGAACCCGAATTTTTCAAAGAAAAAAGAATTCAGATATCTATTTTTATGTCACCGATTAACGTTCATGTGACGCGTTATCCGGTGAGCGGACAGATAGTTTTCAGCAAATACCACCCAGGTAAATATTTAGTTGCTTGGCATCCCAAATCAAGCGAAGAGAACGAGCGCACAACCGTAGTACTGAAAAGCCCCACTTGGGGTAATGTGTTGTATCGTCAAATTGCCGGAGCCATGGCTAGACGAATTGTCAATTATGCCGAAGTTGGAACGGGCGTTATTCAGGGAGACGATTCCGGATTTATTAAATTTGGTTCAAGAGTGGATGTTTTTTTACCTTTGGACTGTATTATTCTCGTCCGTTTAAACCAAAAAGTAAAAGGAGGCGTTAGTATCATAGCATCCAGACCATGACACAAGAAGAATTAGACCAAGCATTCGATCAAGCTTTCTCGCGAGCCAGCAAAACCAAAATTCAACTGCCTCCAGACATCATGCTCTATTTTTATGCCTACTACAAAAAATCTACCATCGACCGTCCTTTTTATAATCCTTCCGGCGAAAACGAACTTCGCAACGCCTTCAAAATAAATGCCTTATTTCAAATAAAAGACGTTTCGCAAAACGAAGCGAAAAAAAAATACATCGAATTGGTTGAAAAATACATCACAGACTAACTGTTTTCCTTGCCCGTTTACTCTCTTTTTATCTTAAAAATCACCGCTTGATAGGGTTTTAGTGAGAAAATATTGCCTTGAATGTCAACTTCCTCATAATTGTCGATGAGTGTCTGCTCAATACGATTTGCATCCGCCAATTCTATGGATGCTTTTTCCGCTTTAAAGTTCAATAACACCAAAACCTTGACACCTTCCCACTCTCTGGTGTAGGCATAAATGCTTGGATGCTCCTTTTGAAGAAGTTTGTATTGCCCATACACCAACACCGGATTGTTGTGGCGCAGATAAGTTAGTTTTCTGAAATGGTACAGTACGGAATTCGGATTGTTTTCTTCTAAAGCGACATTGATGGTGGTGTGATTTTCATTGACAGGCAACCAAGGTGTACCGGTGGTAAAACCGGCGTTTTCAGAAGCATCCCACTGCATGGGTGTGCGCCCGTTGTCACGAGACGAAAATTTTAAATTCGATAGGTATTTACGGACATCCCCGCCTTGATTTACCACTTTTTTGTAGCCGTTGATGGCAGCAATATCACGGTACTGTTCGACATTTTCAAAACCAATATTGGTCATGCCCAACTCATCACCATAATAGCAATAAGGCGTACCCCGCATACTTAAGATAAAAGTGTTCAGCATTTTTGCAGAAGACACCCTGTATTCGGGGCTGTCGTTCCCAAAACGGCTCACCAAACGCGCTTGATCATGGTTGGCAAGGAAAATGGACAACCAACCTTTTTTAGCAAAAGCACTGTCCCATTTGGAAAACACTTCTTTGAAATGCAATAAATCATATCCTTGAGGTTTGGCAATATCAACTCCCTCAAATGCGTAGGCCATGTTGATTTCATTCCGGTCTGAATCGACCAAATCGTGTGCTTCTTGCAGGGTTCGCCCAGCTCCTTCAGCTACACTCATCACATCGTATTTACTAAAAACCTGTTCATTCATTTCTTTCAGATACGAATGCAAATCATCTTGCATGGCATAATATTGAATAAAGTTTTGCTCAAAGCCTTTCGGAAAAGCGGGAAAGGTAGTGTCTTTGGCTGCAAACTGAAAAGCATCGAGGCGAAAACCATCAACACCTTTTTCTGCCCAAAACTTCATAATGTCATAAACTTCCTGCCGGACTTTGGGGTTTTCCCAGTTCAGATCGGGCTGTTTTTGTGCAAAATAATGTAAATAATAAGCGTCGGTTAGCGAATCGTATTTCCAAGCATCCCCGTTTTCATCGAAAAGACTGTAACGATAGTTTGGTTTTCCCTTTTCGGCAGGCCACCAGTGGTAATAGCCCCGATAAGGATTGTCTCTCGAACTTCGTGATTGTTTAAACCATTCGTGTTCGTCACTGCTGTGATTGACCACAATATCCATAACAAGTTTGAGGCCGCGTTTGTGCATTTCGGACAGCAACAAATCGAAATCGGTCATGCTGCCAAAATCAGTCATAATGTCTCGGTAATCGCTCACGTCGTAGCCGTTGTCGGCATTGGGCGAACTGTATATGGGATTGAGCCAAACTACTGTAGCGCCTAAGCTTTTCACGTAATCGAGTTTGCTGATGATACCTCGTAAGTCGCCGATGCCGTCGCCGTTTGAGTCACTAAAACTTCGGGGATAGATTTGGTAGATGATGGCTTCCTTCCACCATTTTTTATCCGTTTGTTCCGTATCATTTCGCGGTTCGGTTTGCTTTCCACAAGCCATGCACAAGATGGAGAGGGCAACGATGGCGGGAAATTGGTTCATGGTGTTTTGGGTTAGATTAATTGGCTTGAAAAGTAAAAAGTTTGGGCTTTAAAAGCAACTAGAAAACCTATTTAATCCTAAAAAGGTGAATCCTGTTTTATTAAAGTCTTATTTTCTTTAATTAAAATACTGTATTCCAGTTAAAATAATTGACAAAAATTACATTTTTCAATATCCCTATTAGTCTATACTTTTTATTTTCAACAAAAAAATATCGACGGATTTTCAATGACCTCTTAACTCCTTCATCTTTTATTTGGCTAAAGCTTTTTTTGGGTTGTTGTAGCTGTCATCCTGCTGAAGCGGTATGCAATTAATGAGTTAGGGTTGGCTTTAGCCAAATTGAATATGATTGAATTGCTTTCCTGTCAATATTCCGCCCTTGAGGAAGTTGTTTTGGTCACATGGCTACAAACTATACGCAGAAAAATTCGTCATAGAAAAAGGAAGCCCGTTCTTTGCGATATTTCATAAGACTTGTGATTGCAGGGATTCAAACATTTCATCTAATTTTTATCGAATACAAATGAAAATTTAAAGGAATAAACGATTAGATTTATTTTGGTTTAAAAAATTCAGCGCCATGAGTAAAATCCTTGATAAAGACAAATTACAAATCAAATTCATACACATTGAATATAAGAATTAGACATTGAGTTGGAACGAAACAAAAGTTAGCGCGATAAAACAAAATTGAATATAGAAATCAACCTACTTTTATGGCCGATAAGCTTTTCTCCAAGGTTTCCAATTTAGCCAAAGCATCTGCCTCTTTTTGACGTTCAACAGCAACCACCGCATCGGGTGCACCACTCACAAATCTTTCGTTTGAAAGTTTGGTGCGAACCGATTTTAAAAAGCCTTCCAAGTAGGATTTCTCGGCCAATAGTTTGTCTATTTCTTCCTGTATGTTCATTAATCCGCTCACCGGAATAAAATATTCATTCGACTTGATTCGAAAAGACAAAGCTCCAGAAACTTGTTGGGCTGTGTACGATATTTCTGAAACGTTTGTTAGTTTTGATACTATCGGGTTGTAGGTTTTATTGAGATTTTCGTTGTTGATGACTTGTAGCGAAACGGCCTCTTTAAAAGGAATGTTTTTCTCCGACCGAATCGTCCGGATACCCGAAACTATTTCTTTCATGGCTTCATAATCGGAAATAGCCGAAGCCTCAAATGATTTAAAATTTGGCCATTGTGCGATAATGAGTGCTTGCTCAGGTGTTCGATCTTCTATATTTTGCCAAATTTCTTCGGTGAGAAACGGCATAAAAGGATGGAGGATTTTCAAATTGTTTTCCAAAGCTGAAATAATCGCCTGATAGGTTTTCAAATCAATCGGCTCGCCAAATGCGGGTTTGACAATTTCTAACAGCCAAGCGCAAAATTCATCCCAAACCAATTTATAGGTTGCCATCAAAGCATCGGAAATGCGGTATTTTTCAAAGTGGCTTTCTATCTCTGCCAATGTTTTTTGAAACACCGCATCATAGGCTACCAAACCGATGCGTGCAGCTTCGGGTTGTTTGGCTTTTTCACTCACTTCCCAACCGGAAATCAATCGGAAAGCATTCCAAATTTTGTTTGAAAAACTTCTGCCTTGTTGGCATAAATCTTCGTCAAACATCAGGTCGTTTCCGGCGGAAGCACTTAACAATAAACCGACACGGACACCATCGGCACCGAATTGGCTTATCAATTCCAACGGCTCAGGCGAATTGCCCAAAGACTTAGACATCTTTCTGCGTTGCTTGTCGCGCACCAATCCGGTCAAGTAAACATTGGTAAAAGGCTTTTGACCCGCAAACTCATAACCCGCAAAAATCATACGAGCTACCCAAAAAAATAAAATATCCGGCCCGGTGACTAAATCATTGGTAGGATAATAATATTTAAACGCCTCGTTTTCCGGATTTCGGATGCCGTCAAACACGCTGATAGGCCATAACCAAGAAGAAAACCAGGTGTCCAACACGTCTTGATCTTGATGCAAATCGCTTGATGTTAATTGCTTGTTGTTTGATTTTTCTCGTGCCAATTCCAGGGCTTTTTCGGCAGTTGTTGCTACTACAAAATCGTCCGGATTTTCTCCGTAATAATACGCCGGTATCTGTTGTCCCCACCAAAGCTGGCGGGAAATGTTCCAGTCGCGGATGTTTTCCAACCAGTGCTTGTAGGTGTTTTCAAAGCGATTTGGAAAGAGTTTGATTTCACTGTCCTCAAAGACGGCTTTCAAAGCGGGTTTTACCAATTCGCTCATGCTCAGAAACCATTGATGCGACAATTTGGGTTCGATAACCGCTTTGGTTCGCTCAGACGTGCCTACTTTATTGACAATGGATTCCGATTTTTGCAAAGCACCGATTTCGGCTAATTCTTGAACGACCGCTTTGCGAACCTCGAAGCGATCTTTTCCCTGATAGTGAAGGCCATGGGTGTTGAGCGTGGCATCGTCGTTAAAAATATCAATGACTTGGAGTTTGTGCCTATCGCCCAATATCTTGTCGTTCGGGTCGTGTGCCGGTGTAACTTTTAAGCATCCAGTACCAAAATCCATTTCCACATAGGTGTCTTCAATAATTGGTACTGCTCGATTGGCTATCGGAACGATGGCTTTTTTTCCTTTCAAATGGGTAAATCGTTCATCGTCCGGATGGATGCAAATGGCGGTGTCGCCAAATATAGTCTCGGGTCGTGTAGTTGCAATGGTCAAATAATCGTCACTTCCTTCTATTTGATATTGAATATAATACAGCAGCGATTGTTGTTCTTCGTAAATCACTTCCTCGTCAGACAAGGTGGTTTTGGCTTCCGGATCCCAATGAACCATGCGATGGCCTCGGTAGATGTATCCTTTTTTGTGCAAATCGATAAACACATCGATGACCGATTCGGACATTTCCGGATCCATGGTAAACTTGGTTCGTTTCCAATCGCAGGAAGCACCCAGTTTTTTGAGTTGTTCCAAAATTAGCCCGCCATGTTTATTCGTCCAATCCCAGGCATGGTTCAGAAATTCTTCGCGGGACAAATCCGCTTTGGCAATACCTTGTGTTTTGAGTTTAGCCACTACCTTGGCTTCGGTGGCTATAGAGGCGTGGTCGGTTCCGGGCACCCAACACGCATTGAACCCTTTCAAACGCGCGCGGCGAATCAACACATCCTGAATGGTGTTATTGAGCATGTGCCCCATGTGCAAAACACCAGTCACATTGGGTGGCGGAATGACAATCGTATAAGGCTTTCGATGATCGGGTTTGGAATAAAAATACCCATGTTCCATCCAGTAAGCGTACCATCTGTCTTCAACGGATTTGGGTGAGTACTTATTTGGTAAAGTCATAAATGGCTTGATTATTGTTAAAACAGAGTTGCAAAATTACTCATACTAAAATCAATATTAAAATTAATTAGTACTTTTGATTCGAGTAAGAGCGCATAACTAAAATAAAGTGATATGAAAAAATTAATTTTATTGGCTTTTGTAAGTGTATTTACTTTTGGCTTCGAGATGCAAGCCCAAGCCAAGATTCAATTTAAAACGGACACCATCGATTACGGTACGATTGATAAAGGAAGTGATGGGCTTCGCATATTTGAGTTTACCAATACCGGTAATCAGCCATTGGTCATCACCGAAGTATTTTCATCTTGTGGCTGTACGGTCCCAAAAAAACCGGATCAACCAATTGCGCCCGGAAAAACCGGTAAGATTGAAGTAAAATACGATACCAACCGTGTAGGCCCTATCCGAAAAACCATCACGGTAAACAACAACTCGGACACCCCAATAGTAGCCTTAAAAATTAAAGGTGAAGTGACTGCCAATCAATAAACCGGAAGAAAAAAATTGATTTTGAGGCTGCTGCCTTTGGTAGCGGTCTTTTTTTATGGCTCATAAGTTAGAATTTTTAGTGGTCTTTTACGTGAAGAAAATCACCTCACCGCTGTTTCACGCAAAGCAATATAAGGAGTCGCAGAGTTCGCAAAGAATTTCTTATGTTTAGTGATTTTACAT
This sequence comes from Flavobacteriales bacterium CG_4_9_14_3_um_filter_40_17, assembly GCA_002790195.1. Lineage (GTDB taxonomy): Bacteria > Bacteroidota > Bacteroidia > Flavobacteriales > Flavobacteriaceae > UM-FILTER-40-17. The sequence goes on along the minus strand of PFUR01000064.1, from coordinate 7,888 downwards.
GAAAAACTCATCGGGTTGTGTTTTTACAGAATACGTCTCAAAAAGAATTGAAATTCCATCAAAAAGCCATCTCGTTCGATTTCCAGAACGATTTTTTTGCCTTCTTCTTCGTAAAACATGGAGTTTAGCTGTTGCAAAGAAAAAGTATAGGATGGTTTCCCATTGATCTTCATAATCACATCGCCCCTTCTTATACCAACTAGCGCAGCGGGAGAATTTTTTCGCAAAGAAGCAATTTCAAAATTAGGTTTGAGCGAAAATTTATAATTGTATTCCAAAACAATGTTGATGGCTCCATTGTTAGAATTAGTGCTCGAAAAAGCCTTGTTGATGTTGCTTTTATCGACTTCCTTGACCAATTGCATGCCGTTGTGCTGTAGTTCGATTCCACTCATGTTGTATTCGAAAGGGTCTGAAAAATTTTTGTTTTTCTTAAAAACAACGGTTTTGTTTTTATAATCAAAAAACACTTTGAATCGTCTGAGTATTTCTCCGCCTATGCTGCCATTGCGCGTTTCTTTTAGATGATTTAAACTCACTATCGACAAAGAATCGGGGAAAGAAACCGTTGCGTTTTCAAAACCGAACTCGCCAAAATTGATGTATTTAATCCGGCTGCGCTTGCCCAAGATGTCTCCACTTAGCCCTTTTCCCAAAAAATCGTCAAAACTTTTTTCCGGGATGGGAATGTTTTTATTTGGGAAAAGCCACAAAGCATCACTTCCTCCGGTATCCAACAACAGATTGGCGGAATAAGGTTCTTTGTCCTCACTGGCAATATCAATATGGACAAAAGGTTTGTCTTTCACTAAACTGATGGGAAGTTCGACACATTTTTTACATTTTCTTTTTTTGTAAATTGCAGGATTGTACAACTGAATCATTTTGGTTTGATAGTTAATTTCCACTACAAAGTCTTTAAATAAATCGTAGCCGAGAATACCATGAATGGGAATACCCAATCGAGGTGAAAAATTAATTTCTTTATCGTAAATCAAGTAAAGTTGTTGGTTGTTGTTAAAAGCTTCTCCAATCCGTATGCGGTTTTCTTTCGATAAGTAAGCTTCAATGGGTTCGCCATTGCCCAACCCCTTCAAAGTTATTTTCTCGGCATGCTTGAGCTCGGTACTGTCCGTACTGGTAAAATTAAAAACGACCGGAACTGAAACGCCGGTATCCAAAATAAACGACACAGGATTCCCGTTCATCTCAACCGAAATAACAATCAAATTGCTAATCAATTGAAAGGGAACGGTTTCTTTTTTTACACCGAAAGGAAGATAAAACTTAGATTGCGCATAACCACTACATAAAAAAAGCAAACCGAATAAAGTCATATAGGTTGACTTAAAAGGCATAAATATTTATTATTTAACCTGTTAAAGATATTAATTTTTAATCTCTCTACAATTTTTTTTTAATATTTTATGAATTAATGACCGTGCATTTTCTAATTTCGGAATTGGTATTTTCGATGTTGACTTGTGAATATGATTTTGGGATTAGGGGTAAAACAACGTCGGGCCATTCGATATATACCTGTGCGTTTTGATCTAAATATTCTTCAAATCCCATGTCCAAAGCTTCTTCAATGTGTTTGATGCGGTAAAAATCAAAATGGAATATTTTTTCTGTACCGGCTTGGTATTCATTGACCAAAGAAAAAGTCGGGCTGCTCACATTGTCTGTACTGCCGAGTGTTTTTACCAACGATTTTATCAGGGTTGTTTTTCCGGCTCCCATTTTACCGTTTATCAAAACAACTTTATGCGCGCAAAAATTTATAATCTGTCTTGATACGGTATCTAATTCGGAAAGTTTGTAAGTGATTTCGAGAGGTTCTGAGTTCATGTAGAAGGATAGATGATTTAATCGAATGAGGGTTTGTGAAAATTAATTTTGCACTATTTTATCCAAGGCGAATGTGATCAATCTGTTTACTACCAAATAAGGGTCTTCACTAAAGGTTCTGGATGGGCGATTGGCTATGATGGCATTGAGCGAAAGGGCTTCGTGTCCGAGTAGCCGAGCCATGCCATAGATGACGGCGGTTTCCATTTCATAATTGGTAATACGCAGTTGGCCTTTGGAAAAACTTTCCAATTTGTCATTGAGCATTTCGTCAGATATAGGCAATCGCAACACCCTGCCTTGCGGGCCGTAAAAACCGCCTGCCGTTGCGGTTATGCCTGTGTGCATACAAGCGTCGGAAAATTTTGCTGCCAATTTTTCGCTGCATGAAAAAATATACGGATAGGCTTTTTTAGGATTCCATTTGGTGTGGCGGATAAAATCTGCTTCTATTTCCGGATGATGGTGGTTAGCTTCAAGCTTGTAGAAATGAATAAGCCCACTCATGTCGATGCCGTGCGAGCTCATGAGAAAGCCGTCAATGGGAATTTCCTTTTGCAAGGATCCCGAAGTGCCAATCCGGATGATTTGTAAGGAAGTAAGTTGGTCTTTGGGTTTTCGGCTGTGCAAATCGATGTTGACCAAAGCATCCAATTCGTTCATCACGATATCGATGTTATCCGGGCCGATTCCGGTAGAAATTACCGTAATTCTTTTGCCTTTGAGTGTGCCGGTATGGGTTTTAAACTCTCGTTTTTGAGTTTCAAATTCAACGTGGTCAAAATGTTTGGATATTTTTTCTACACGGTCTTGATCACCTACAAACAGAATCGTATCGGCTATGTTTTCTGGTTTCAGATTAAGATGATAGACACTCCCGTCCGGATTGAGTATGAGTTCTGAGGCTTTGATGGAAGACATGGTGAATGTTAATTTTTAAGTGTTTAGTTTTGAGTGTTGAGTTGTCTGTGTCTATTACTAATTGCGGTGTTGTACGAAAGACCAATCGAATTTCTTTACACTCAAATCCTGATTTAGCTTTAAATATTTTTCATTATATAAATCATCGAGGGTATAGATTGAAAACTTTTGTCCGGTAATTGTCTGTCCAACAATATTATGTATTGTATTTTCATCGGAATAGGAGTAATAGCTTAAGTTTCTCGAATTAAAAATCCCCCAACTTTCCTTGACTTTATTGCAAACATGCTGTATCAATATGTTGAAATCGTAAAAAGTAATTTGATTTGGACATAAAACTGTAATGGGTTTGGTGTTTTTTATGTTGAAATTATCAAACCTTAGGTTTCCATCACAAAAGTCTAAAAATTCCTTGATTAATGATTCAATATTCCTTTTTGATGTATTTGAAAAAATCAACTTGTCCCCAAATTCAAAATCCATTTCTAAATTTTTTGTTGAAGGATATTTTTCAAGTTGATTATTTTTACGATTCTTGACAAGAATATCAAAACCAAATAAATTATCCAAGACGAAACCAATTAGCCAAATTGGACTTAAAAACCAAGTTATAGGACAAAAAAAATCGGGTTTACACCTATTTATTAAGCTATGGACTATTTCTCGGAAATCTTTTAATAAAGTGTAAAAAAGCCCAATTAGTAAAAAGCCGAAAATAACTGCAAAAATGTATAAGATTAGTTCCATGGGTACAACTAATTGCTAATTGAAAGGTAAAGATACATTATAACCCAATCATCTTAAAACTCTTTCCGGTTTGGTTGACAATTTCTTGGGTGCGGTCGGCGTGGGTGTCTGAAATGAAAATTTGACCAAACACGTCCTGATTGACCAACGAAACAAGTTGCGAAACGCGGTTGTCGTCCAATTTGTCAAAAATATCATCCAACAACAGAATGGGGGCAATGCCAGATTTTTCGGCGATAAAATGAAATTGAGCCAACTTGAGTGCGATTAGGAATGTTTTCTGTTGGCCTTGCGAACCGAATTTCTTAATGGGAAATCCTTCAATCGAAAAATTCAAATCATCTTTGTGAATTCCGACACTTGTATATTGAAGCATGCGGTCTTTTTGCAGATTTGTTTTGAGCATACCCGCAAGATTTCCATCGTTCAAATCACTTTCATAATTCAGCCCAATACCTTCCTCGGTTTGGCTGACGGCTTTGTATTGATCGGAAAAAATGGAAATAAACCTTTCAATAAATTCTTTTCTTTTTAGATAAATTTCAGCACCGAGCCTGTCTAAATTCAAATCATACACCTCAAGGGTTTTTGCGTCAAAAGTTTGGTTGGCGGCAAAGTATTTCAGCAATGCATTCCGCTGCTCCAAAAAACGATGGTATTGCACCAAATGAGCCAAATACCCTTTGTCTGACTGAGAGATTACGCTGTCGATAAATTTTCTGCGTGCTTCACTTCCTTCCACTATCAAATCGCGGTCGGAGGGTGAAACTATCACCAAGGGGAGAAATCCAATGTGTTCCGAAAATTTGTCATAGATTTTCCCGTTTCGCCTAAGTGTTTTCTTCTGACCGCGGCGCATTCCGACCACGATGTTTTCAGTTTTCTCTTCCCTGACAAATCCACCTTCTATCATAAAATAATCTTCACCGTGCCGGATGTTTTGCAACGAAATCGGATTAAAATAGCTTTTCCCGAACGATAAATGATAAATCGAGTCAAGGATGTTTGTCTTGCCTTTCCCGTTATTGCCTACCAAACAATTGAATTTTTGATCGAATTCAAAAGTTGCAGAATCAAAATTTTTGTAGTTAAGCAGCAAAAGCGTATGTAAATGCATTTTCAGTAAGCTGATTTTAAAGAGATTGCTTTCTTTGATTGCAATCTGAAATGAATTCGCAAATTATCAAAAATTATCGGAGAAATGGCTTTAGAATACCAATAAAAATTATAATTTTGCGGGCACTAAAAAATATTTCAGACAAATGGCTACTTATCAAAAGAAAGCAACAAGCGGGAAAAAATCAAAAGCTGAATCCAAAATTGAAAAGGGAAGTACCACGGCAGAGGTTTTCAATAAACTTGATGAAAGCGCTTCTAAAACGGAAGCGTGGGTTGCTGCCAATCAAAAATATATACTTGTAGTTATCGGCGCAGTCGTATTGGGCGTTTTGGGCTATATGGGATATAATGAATTCATCCAAAAACCTAAAGCGATAGAGGCTGCCAACGAAATTAGCCTTGCACAAAGCTATTTTGACCAAGCTATTAACAGCACGGCAAAAGATTCGTTGTTCACACTGGCATTAAACGGCGGTGGTGGCAAATACGGTTTTTTGGATATTGCAGAAAAATATTCAGGCACCAAAACCGCGAATTTAGCGCATTATTATGCCGGAATTTCTTATTTAAACTTGAAAGATTATACGAATGCCATCAAACATTTGGAAAAATTTTCTTCCGATGATATGATGCTCTCTTCACTTGCCACCGGGAGTTTAGGAGATGCCTTTTCCGAACTTGGCCAGTATGATGATGCCCTTTCTTACTATGAAAAAGCATTTGCAACAAACGAAAACGAACTTACAACACCGTTGTATTTGTACAAAGCAGGCTTGGTCGCGATGGAATTGAACAAACCCACGAAGGCACATGAATTTTTTGAAAGAATCAAAGAAGATTTCCCGGCCTCTTTGCAAGCCAACCAGGTGGACGTACTCATCGGTCAGGCTAAACAAGCCGAATAAAAATGGCTACGGCACATAAAAATTTATCGGACTACAACAAAGCCGATCTGCCGGATGCTTCCAATCTCAGCATAGGTTTGGTAGTTTCACAATGGAATAGCAACATTACCGAAAATCTTTTTAAAGGAGCTCACGATACACTCTTAGATTGCGGCGTAAAACTCGAAAATATTCACCGTTGCAATGTCCCGGGAAGTTTTGAACTGGTGTTTGGGGCAAAAAAAATGATAGAAACTTCCATTTTTGATGCCATTATCGCCATCGGTTGCATTATTCAAGGCGAAACCAAACACTTCGATTTTGTTTGTCAAGGCGTGACAAGCGGAATCATGCAACTTAATGTGTCTTCAAATATTCCTGTGATTTTTTGTGTACTGACAGACAACCATATTCAGCAATCCATCGATCGCTCAGGAGGCAAGCACGGTAACAAAGGATCTGAAGCCGCCGTGGCTGCCATCAAAATGGCAACTTTTGCATAAACGTCCGTTGTCAAAAAAAACCTATCAAAATTTCGAACTTTGACAATGCTTCAGATTACTTTCAGAAGTTTGTTTTTAATCATTTTTCAAAATTTATTAAAAGTGTCCAAAATTCAGGGTGTTTTAATCATTTCTAAATACCTTTGTATTTCAAATTGAGAAAATGAACACAGCGATAGAAAACGTATTGCCGCCTCAACCCAAACCCAAATGGCTTCGCGTAAAACTTCCAACGGGGAAAAAATATACCGAACTCCGCGGTTTGGTAGAAAACTATAAACTCAACACCATTTGTACTTCCGGAAGTTGCCCCAATATGGGTGAATGCTGGGGCGAAGGCACGGCCACTTTTATGATATTGGGCAATACTTGCACCCGCTCTTGCGGCTTTTGTGGTGTGAAAACCGGACGGCCCGAGTCGGTCGATTGGGAAGAGCCTGAAAAAGTGGCACGCTCCATTAAAATCATGAACATCAAACACGCGGTCATCACTTCGGTCGATCGAGATGATTTAAAAGACATGGGATCCATCATTTGGGCAGAAACGGTCAACGCCATTCGCAGGATGAACCAACACACGACACTCGAAGCACTCATTCCCGATTTTCAAGGTGTCACCCGCAACATAGACCGAATCGTAGAAGTTTCTCCTGAAGTGGTTTCGCACAATGTGGAAACCGTCCGAAGGCTCACCAGGGAAGTCCGAATTCAAGCAAAATATGACCGAAGCTTAGAAGTGCTCGGCTATTTAAAAAGGCAAGGTGTGCGTCGGACAAAATCGGGCATTATGCTTGGCTTGGGTGAACTGGAGGAGGAAGTGATGGAAACCTTGACGGAGCTCCGCAACGCAGACGTGGATATCGTTACCATCGGGCAATATTTGCAACCTAGCAAAAAACATTTGCCGGTAAAAGAATTTATCACCCCCGATCAATTCAAAAAATACGAAGAATTTGGATTGAATCTCGGCTTCAGGCACGTGGAAAGCGGACCATTGGTTCGGTCATCCTACAAAGCCCAAAAACACATTGAATAAACGGTTCGTCATCTTGCTGCAACAATGATTCGAGTAGCCATTAACGGTTTCGGGCGGATTGGGAGAAGGGTATTCAGGCTGTTGCTGCACCATCCAACTATTGAGGTTGTCGCCATCAACGATCTGGCCGATGCCCGCACGCTCAGCCACTTGCTCAAATATGATAGTATTCATGGTGTACTGCCGGAAGAAGTTTCGTTTCAAGAAGGCAAAATTCTAATCAACGGTAAGTGTATTCCAATTCTCAACCAAAAAAACATCGAAGACCTTGATTGGAGGCCTTTCGAGATAGATTTTGTCATCGAATCTACCGGTCAATTCAAGAATTATCAAGCGTGTTACAAACATATCGAAGCCGGGGCAAAACGGGTTGTCTTATCAGTCCCGCCTGAAGATGAACTTATAAAAACAGTTGTTTTGGGTGTGAACGAGCATATTTTGGACGGCAATGAACTAATCGTTTCCAATGCCTCTTGCACGACCAACAACGCTGCTCCCATGTTTAAAGTAATCCATGAACTTTGCCGGATTAAACAAGCTTATATAACAACCGTCCATTCTTATACGACCGACCAAAGTTTGCACGACCAGCCGCATCGCGATTTGCGCAGGGCACGTGCGGCTTCCCAGTCGATTGTTCCGACTACAACCGGAGCTGCCAAAGCACTTACCAAAATATTCCCTGATTTAGCCGATGTAATCGGTGGTTGTGGCATTCGCGTACCAGTACCGGATGGTTCGCTCACGGATATTACCTTCAATGTCAAAAAACAAGTTACGATTGAAACCATCAATCAAGCATTTCTTGAGGCCTCTAAAACCAGTTT
>PFUR01000019.1:43079-62164 GCA_002790195.1 Flavobacteriales bacterium CG_4_9_14_3_um_filter_40_17 | reverse complement strand
CCTTATGGTGGTTTCCCACTTTAGCAGTAGAAACTCCGGGGAAAATGCCTATTTCGATGGCGATCGGAAATCACCCTGGTTTTTGGTGGCCTTTGGCATGGTGGGCGCGGTTATTTCGGGTGTGACATTCGTGTCTATTCCCGGCTTGGTCGGCAACAACTACCTGTTTTATTTTCAGTTTGTACTCGGAAATGTAGTCGGGTATTTGTTTATCGCCTACGTGCTCGTGCCATTGTATTACCGGCTCAAATTGGTGTCCATCTACAAGTTTTTAGACAACCGGTTTGGCGATACGACCTACAAAACCGGTTCGTTGTTTTTCATCCTTTCACAATCTTTCGGGGCAGGACTGCGGTTGTTGCTAGCCGTCAAGATTTTGCAATTCGCCTTTTTTGATGCCTTTCATATCCCCATTTATGTCACAACCATCATCGTGCTAGTTTTAATTTGGTTTTACACCAACAAGTCAGGCATCAAAACAATAGTCTGGACAGATGCACTTCAAACTTTTTTTCTACTTTCTGCCGGTTTGATTGCCGTTTTTACCGTGAAAAATTCTTTGGATTTGTCCGGTACGGAAATGATCCAAACGGTGATTAAAAGCCCCTATTTCAAAATTTTTGAGTGGGATTCACATGCCGGTTCCAATTTTTTCAAACAGTTTGTTTCGGGAGCTTTGATAGCCGTTGCCATGATGGGATTGGACCAAAGCATGATGCAGAAAACACTGACCTGCAAGAATGTCGTTGAAGCAAGGAAGAACGTGCTGGTGTTTAGCCTCTTTTTGGCTTTGGCACAGTTTCTTTTCCTGTGTCTCGGCGTGTTGTTATACACATACGCGGAGCACCACGGCGTTTCGCTGCTCAAAACAGACGGAAGATTTGTGGACACCGACCAATTGTTTCCCATGTTGTCGCTCAATTATTTTGGGATAATAGGTGGAATTGCATTTTTATTAGGCATCACAGCCGCAGCTTTTTCGAGTGCCGATTCAGCGATCACAGCGCTGACGACTTCATTTAGCTACGATTTTTTGAGGATAGACAGCAAGCCGTCTGTCGAGCGAAAGAAAATAAAAAACCAAGTCCTTTTGGGAGTCAACGTACTGCTATTCCTAATCGTGATGTCCTTTGCCAACAGCCAAGGAGCTATTATTTCACTCCTGTTCAAAGTTGCCGGTTACACCTACGGCCCGCTCTTAGGATTATATCTGTTGGGGATGTTCACCAAGATAAAATTAAAAGATAAATTTGTACCGGTTGTATGTATTACGGCTGCCGTTACGACCTACCTGCTCAATGATTATTCTATCCGGAAATTTCAATTTGATTTTGGTTTTATGAATATTTTTGTAAATGCCTTATTAAGTGTTATCGGGCTTTATCTAATCAAAAAAAGACCGCAATGAAGATTACAGAAACTACCACCGAAAAGTCATCGCTCTACGATGATTTGGACAAAATGAATACAGAAGAGTTGCTTGCCTGCATCAACAAAGAAGATCAAACGGTTTCGCTGGCAATCAAAAAAGTGATTCCGCAAATTCAAAGATTGGTCGATGTCATTGCCAAAAAAATGCAACAAGGCGGCAGGCTTTTCTACATAGGAGCCGGCACCAGCGGTCGTTTGGGTATTTTAGATGCCTCCGAATGCCCGCCTACTTATGGCGTTCCGGATGATTGGGTCATCGGTCTGATAGCTGGTGGCGACCGGGCGGTCCGCAAAGCTGTCGAAAATGCCGAAGACGATTGGGAACAAGCGTGGAAAGATTTGCAAATCCACATGATCAATGCGGATGATGTGCTTGTAGGCATCGCGGCATCCGGCACAACGCCTTATGTCATCGGCGGTTTGAAAGATGCCCGAAAAAACGGGGTCATCACCGGATGCATCACTTGCAATGAACATTCTCCTTTAGCCGATGAAGCCGACTTCCCGGTAGAAGTGGTGGTCGGACCGGAGTTTGTCACCGGAAGTACGCGCATGAAAGCGGGGACAGCCCAAAAATTGGTGCTCAACATGATTTCGACAACCGTCATGATTAAACTCGGGCGGGTAGTCGGCAACAAAATGGTTGATATGCAGTTGTCCAACAAAAAATTGGTCAAACGTGGCACACGGATGATTATGAAAGCACTCAATATTGATGAAAAATCGGCAGAAGAATTGCTCATCGCGAACCAAAGTGTCCGCAAAGCGATTGAGGCTTATCAACCGGCAAAGTAGCTGCTTCTGTCAACCATCGTTCCCTGTTTTCTTTCCAAACTATTCCCGAAAAGCATTCCAACCCTGCGCGGTCAAAGGAATTCGTTGATCGGCACGGGTTTGCAAAAACGCTTGGTTGGCATCTTCCGTCATGTAGCCGATTACTGTCAAATGCGGATTCCCCTTGATTTTGTCGTGGTCGTTGATGTTGATGGTAAACAACAATTCATAATCTTCGCCACCACTCAGTGCGACCGTCGTCGGGTTGAGGTTAAACTCATCGCAGACTGTCAAAACCTGCGGGTCAATCGGAATTTTACTTTCAAAAAGCACGCAACCCACATCCGACTGTTTGCAGAGATGCAGGATTTCTGAAGACAAACCGTCGCTGATATCAATCATTGACGTAGGTTTTATGTCAAGGGCTTTCAACAAGCCGGGGATATCTTTTCGTGCTTCGGGCTTAAGCTGCCTTTCGATGAGATACGAATAGGCTTCCAAGTCCGGTTGGTTTTTCGGATTGACCAAAAACACTTGCTTTTCGCGTTCCAATACTTGTAATCCCAGATAAGCTCCACCCAAGTCACCGCTGACCACCAACAAATCAGTCGATTTGGCACCGCTTCGATAGCTTAGGTTTTCCTTCTTAGCATGGCCGATGGCGGTGATGCTGATGATAAATCCCTTGTTGGAAGAGGTGGTGTCGCCACCTACAAGATCAACTTTGTGTTGCTCGCAAGCCAATAAGACTCCGGCATAGAATTCCTCCACCGATTCAAGCGGAAATCGATTGGACAGTGCAATCGAAACCATGATTTGAGTGGGGGTCGCACACATCGCGTACACATCAGACAGGTTGACCATCACAGCTTTGTATCCCAAGTGTTTCAGCGGCATATAGGCCAAATCGAAGTGGACGTTTTCAATGAGTAAATCGGTGGAAACAACAGTTTGCTCATCACCGAAATACAATACAGCGGCATCATCGCCCACACCTTTCAAAGTAGATGAATTTTTTAATTCTATATGCTTGGTTAAATGTTCAATCAACCCGAATTCCCCTAAACTCGAAATCGGTGTACGCTGCTGATTTTTGTCTTCTATCATGTTTTAAAACTATAAAATTTATACCAAAACTTCTTTGACCAATTCCAAACTCAAATCATATTCATATCCCTTCTGAATCAGGTATTGCAAAACCTTGTTTTGATTTTTGAAATTATTTGCTTTCCCTAGGGCCGCCGACTTTTTTTCAATCAGCAACATCATGGTTTTCCGGTACTCTTTTTCATCTATTTCTTTCAGTCCCAAGCGGATGTTATAATCGGATATTTGATTAAATTTCAATTGGTTTACAATTTTTTTTCGGCCCCACCGGTTTTGGTTGAATTTTCCCCTCACGAAACTTTGCGCATACCTCGATTCATCTAAATATTTTTCGGTTAGCAAATGTTCGAGTATCGCATCGTGCGCTGCTTTTGTCATCCGCAATGACCAAATTTTTTCTTCTACTTCCCTGTGGCAGCGGTCGCGATAGATGCAATATTGCTCCAACAAACGTTTGGCTTCTTCAAAAGTATAGGTTTTTTGGGGTTGCTCCATCGAAGTGTTCTTCTGCTACTCAATCCTATCAAACCCTGTATAAGGCCTCAACAATTCGGGAATCTCAATTCCATCGGGCGTTTGATAATTTTCCAGCAAAGAAGCCACAATGCGTGGCAAGGCCAAGGCACTGCCGTTGAGCGTGTGTGCAAGCCTGTTTTTGCCATTTTTGTCCCTGAAACGCAATTTTAACCGGTTGGCCTGAAAAGTCTCAAAATTAGAAACCGAACTTACTTCCAGCCAGCGTTCCTGCGCGGTCGAATAAACCTCAAAATCATACGTGATGGCAGAGGTAAAACCCATGTCGCCACCGCAAAGCCGCAAGATGCGGTAGGGTAAACCCAAATCATCAAGCAGGGTTGACACGTGTGCCACCATACCATCAAGTGCTTTGTCGGATTGATCGGGATGTTCGATGCGCACAATCTCCACCTTGTCAAATTGATGCAGGCGGTTGAGCCCGCGCACATGCGCACCATACGAACCTGCTTCTCTGCGGAAACAAGGCGTGTAAGCCGTGCAACAAATTGGAAAATCGGTTTCGTTGAGCAACACGTCTCTAAACAAATTCGTCACCGGCACTTCCGCAGTCGGTATCAAAAAAAGGTTGTCTTCGGTCGCGTGATACATCTGCCCTTCTTTGTCAGGAAGCTGACCCGTCCCGAAACCCGAAGCCTCATTGACTACAAAAGGAGGTTGGATTTCCTCATAGCCCGCAGCTGTGTTTCGGTCTATAAAAAAGTTGATAAGTGCCCGTTGAAGGCGGGCGCCTTTGCCGCGGTAAACCGGGAAACCGGCTCCGGTAATCTTATTGCCCAAATCAAAATCGATTAGGTTGTATTTGGAAGCCAAATCCCAATGTGGCAAAGCATTCTTATGCAAATGCGGAATCTCTCCTTTGCGAAGTACAACTTCATTGTCATCAGCACTTTTGCCGACCGGCACTATTTTCTGTGGTGTGTTGGGTATTTTATACAGCACTTCTGTGAGTTGAGATGCTTTGCTGCGCATAGCGTCTTCCAGTTTTTTGGCAGTTTCCTTGAGTTCTGCTGCTTGTTTTCTGGCAGCATCAGCCTCGTTTTGGAGCCCGTTTTGAAACAAGACACCTATCTCTTTCGAAGTTTTGTTAATCATCGATAAGGCCTCGTCCAATTTGGTTTGCAAAGCCCGTCTTTCTTCGTCAAGTCGGATGGCTTCAGTGACCAAAGGTTCGGCATCGATATTTCGTTTGTTGAGCGCAGCCACTACGGCCGCCTTATTTTCTCTCAGATAGGAAAGTTCTAACATTTTAGGGTTTTATTTTTTGGGCGTTCCCCACCGCCTTTGGCGGTGGGGCGGGCTATCCGCAGTACACGGTACTTGCTTCTATCCCTAACGCAGCTTATTACATATTGCAAAGGTAAAACAATCCAGCTTAAAATTTTTAGGTTTGTTGCCTTAGAAAAATCGATACCCAAGGCGATAGGTTTTTGCCGAAACCCAATCTGATAAAGGTAAAAATTCAAGTATTTATTGAGTCAAAGCCAAAATTTAAGGACTGTCAATCAGTTGTTTAAACGCACCTTAATCATCCTGATTTTACCATTTGAAATAGCATTAGCCAACCAACAGCACTTTGGTTGAAATTTAACTGCCCGACTATTTTTAACCACACTTCCTTAAAAAAATCATCTCTTTTTCTCTGCTTTCAAATTTTTTTCAATGGTATGCCCGGGACGGGACCAACGGGGTTTTTCTCCGAGAGGCGGATAGGCAGAAGCCTCCGCTTCTACTGTTTTGGGTTGTGCTTTTTTGGCAAATGGTTTTTGGGATTTCAAACCCAACTTTTCAAACAGTTTGATGTCATCAACTACATTCGGGTTGGGTGTAGTCAGCAACTTATCTCCGGCAAAAATAGAGTTCGCACCAGCGAAAAAACACAGGGCTTGGCCTTCCCTACTCATGTCTTTCCTGCCTGCGGAAAGCCTGACTTGGGTGAGCGGCATCACAATGCGGGTGGCAGCCACCATGCGGATTATCTCCCAAATTTCTACCGGTTGTTGGTCTTCAAGAGGTGTGCCTTCTACGGCAACGAGTGCATTGATGGGAACCGATTCCGGTTGTGGGTTCAAGGAAGCCAAGGTTGCGAGCATACCACAGCGGTCTTCTACCGATTCACCCATACCGATGATGCCGCCACTGCAAACGGTAACATTGGTTTTTCGCACATTTTCGATGGTTTTCAGACGGTCTTTATAGCCACGGGTGGAAATAACTTCTTTGTAGTATTCTTCTGAAGTGTCTAAGTTGTGGTTGTAGGCATAAAGCCCGGCTTCGGAAAGGCGTTTGGCCTGATTTTCGGTAATCATCCCGAGAGTGCAACAAACTTCCATATCCAATTTATTGATGGTGCGCACCATTTCCAACACCTGATCAAAATCTTCCCCATCCTTTACATTTCGCCAAGCAGCACCCATACAAATCCGCGACGAACCGGAACTTTTGGCACGCAAAGCCAAGGCTTTCACCTGTTGCACACTCAACAAATCGTTGCCTTCAATGTTGGTGTGATAGCGGGCTGCTTGCGGGCAATAGCCACAATCTTCGGAGCATCCACCGGTTTTAATCGAGATCAAGGTGCTGACTTGTACGGTATTGGGGTCGTGGTATTGACGGTGAATGGTTGCTGCGTTATAGAGCAAGTCCATCAGAGGGAGATTGTAGAGGTCGATAATTTCTGATTTTGTCCAATCGTTTCGGGTATCGTTCATAAGTGGTTTTTAAAAGTGTGTTTTTCGGAGCTTCCCTTCCAGAAAATGACTTGTCAAAAATACATAATAAAGATTTTGTGAGGGGTGGTTTTGGAGATAAAATTTTAAAAAGCCTGGCTCGGCGAGGTGAAAATTCGGGGTGAAAATTTAAGTTTGAAGGATTTTGTTGATCCTTTAGATTAAAAATGATACTTTAGTAAACATAAATTTCCACCCATGAAAAATCATATTTTCACCGCTTTTTCCTTTTGTTTACTGTTTTTTTCTCAAGCCATCCTCGCGCAACAACCGCTCTTAGGTTTTAAAAACGAAAACGCAGCCTCCCAACGCACACTCGAAAAAAACTTTGATAGCAATCTCAAAACCCAAAATTTAGATGTTTGGATGAAAAAACTTTCCGCTCATCCGCATCATGTGGGCTCGCCTTACGATAAAGAAAATGCAGAATACATGGCCGGTCTTTTTCGCTCTTGGGGATACGAAACTACCATCGACACCTATCACGTATTATTCCCAACGCCTAAAGTCAGGCTGTTGGAAATGACTTCACCCAAACGCTACAAAGCCAACCTTCAAGAACCCACACTCAAAGAGGACGCAACCTCAGGTCAAAAAAGTGAGCAATTGCCAACCTACAATGCCTTCTCCATAGACGGCGATGTCACTGCCGAATTGGTTTTTGTCAACTATGGTGTTCCAGCAGACTACGAAGAATTAGAAAAAATGGGCATTGATGTCAAAGGCAAAATTGTCATCGCCAAATATTATGGTTCGTGGCGTGGCATCAAACCCAAATTAGCCGCCGAAAAAGGGGCCATCGGTTGCATCATTTATTCAGACCCTAAAGATGATGGCTTTTATCAGGGCGATGTATACCCGAAAGGCCCATTTAGAAGAGAAAACGGTGTACAGCGCGGTTCGGTCTTAGATATGCCACTCTATCCGGGTGACCCACTTACACCGGGTTACGGTGCTACCAAAGATGCCAAACGACTCGACAGGAATAATGCGCCAACACTGACCAAAATACCCGTTTTGCCTATTTCATACCAAGATGCAAAACCGCTGTTAGAAGCATTGGAAGGTGCCGAAGTCCCAGCCTCGTGGAAAGGTGCCTTGCCCATCACTTATCATATCGGCCCCGGACCTGCCAAAGTACATTTGAAATTGGCATTCTATTGGGACATCAAACCCGTTTACAACGTCGTCGCCAAAATGAAAGGAAGTGAATATCCGGATGAGTGGGTTTTGAGAGGAAATCACCACGATGCATGGGTGAACGGAGCTGCCGACCCAATCAGCGGGATGGTTGCCCTGATGGAAGAAGCACGTTCGGTAAGCGAACTCACCAAAACTGGATGGAAACCGAAAAGAACGCTCGTTTATTGCGCTTGGGATGCTGAAGAGCCGGGCTTGTTGGGCTCGACAGAATGGGTGGAAGACCATGCCGATGAACTCAGCAAACACGCAGTTGCTTACATCAACACGGATGGAAACGGAAGAGGTTATCTTTCAGCTGGTGGCTCTCATTCACTCGAAGCATTGATGGAAGGCATTGCTGAAGATGTCATTGATCCACAGACCAAAGTTTCAGTAAAAGACCGTAAAAAAGCATTGGAAATTCGGCAAAATGGTCTCGAGAATTACAAAGGTTTTCGTTTGTATGCGTTAGGCTCTGGCTCAGATTACACGCCTTTCATCCAACATCTGGGCATACCTTCACTCAATTTGGGATATGATGGAGAAGACGATGGTGGCGAGTACCATTCCATTTATGACACTTATGATTTATACACCCGTTTCAAAGATTCGGGATTTGATTACGGCATCGCTTTGGCACAAACTGCCGGAAGGGCAACGCTCCGTTTGGCAAATGCCGATTTGCTACCTTTTGAATTCAATCGTTTTGCAAAAACAGTATCCGAATACACCGAAGAACTCGTGCAACTTCCCGAAAAACTTCGCACAAAAGTGAACCGGGAAAATGCATTGATTGATGCCAAAGTATATGAACTCACCCAGGACCGATTCAAACAAGCCTACCAGCCGAAGCGAAAAGCTGCAGTTCCTTTTGTCAATTTTGCACCGCTGCAAAATGCCGTTGCACAATTGAAAAAACAATCGGCACAATTGCAAGAAAAACTAAATGCCAATCAGTTAAATAAAAATCAGATGGAAGAAGTCAACCTGCTTTTAAAGAAATCTGAAACTTTTTTGACAAATGCTGACGGACTTCCCCGCCGGCCTTGGTTTAAGCATTTTATTTATGCACCGGGTTTTTATACCGGCTATGGGGTGAAAACACTGCCGGGTGTTCGGGAGGCCATCGAACAAAATGATTGGAAAGAAACCGCGATGCAAATCGATAAACTATCGAAGATTATCGGAAATTATAACCGATTTCTAGAACAAATGACAGGGGTATTAGAAAATTAATTTAAATCCTTTGTTAAACATAATTTTGTTTAATAATATTTGAATACATTTGAACAAAATTAACATCTAATGGTTGCCATGCGCTGGTTTGTTTTCTTGATAGTTTTCAGTGTACACGCCAATGAAATCAAGAAAAACGCAAGTTTATTGTATAAAAACAATAATTTTGAGGAAGCCAAAAATCTCATTCAGACTTTTTTGCTCAAACACCCTTCAGACATGGAAGCAATCGAATTGGCTGGAGACATATCTATTGCACAGAAAAATTGGGATGAAGCAATACGCTATTTTGAAAAACTGATTCGATTCGATTCCAAAAATGCGGATTATCAATACAAGTATGGCGGTACATTAGGCATGAAAGCCTTGAGTGTCAGCAAATGGGAATCGCTTTCTTATTTAGGCGATATGCGCAAAGCTTTTGAAAAAAGCATTTCCTTAGATCCCTACCATTTAGGTGCTCATTGGGCCTTGATTTCCTTTCATTGTGAAGTGCCCGGAATTCTTGGAGGAAGCAGAAAAAAAGCAAATAAGTATGCACAATCGCTTATTCGGTTATCAACCTTAGACGGCTTATTGGCATATGCTTTTTTGGCTCAGCAGGAAGGTAAAAAAGAATTAGCAGAGAAGTTTCTTGATGAGGCAAAAATTAACGTAAATTCGAATCAAGCCAAAGAACAATTGTTATTTATATACAAGCAAATTACTTATCACAACAAAATTGATTTCGAAGAATTTATGAAACTTACTCAAAAATACCGTCCGGAATCGGTTGCCAAAAAAATATCGTGAAATGTAATTTTAGGGTTGTTTCAAAATTTAATCCTAACGAAAAATAAAACATTTTTAATCGACTACCGGCTGCTAATACCTTTCTAATACTACTTCATATAACGCTTCAATCTGATTTAAAAATCTAGCTTCTTCTGATTCGGATATTTTTATTTCCAGCATGCAATCCATCTTGTTTTCAATCTGCAAAACTTCGCCGTTGACATTTTTGACAATTTTTTGAACATGACTCAGGTCTTTGTATGCACAGTTTATTTTGTAGTTGTAGCTTGGCTCTTTCTCAATGATTGTAGCCTGCTCAAGGGTCAACTGGGCGGTAGTTTTGTAGGCCGACACCAATCCGCCGACTCCCAGCTTCACGCCACCAAAATAGCGCACCACCGCTACCAAAAGATTGGTCAGCTCGAAAGATAAAAGCTGTCCGTAAATGGGAGTCCCCGCACTGTTGTTGGGCTCTCCATCATCAAAAGTCCGAAAGTTTTCTCCATTGATGCCTATACGGTAAGCATAACAAACGTGCCTGGCCTGCGGATGTGATTTCCTCAAATGATCTATCAACGGCTTAACTTCCAAATCGCTTTCGATGGGAAAGGCATAACCGATAAACTTGCTTTTACGTTCTTTATAAAGCACTTCTTCGATTGGTGTTTCTGTGGTTTTGTAAACAGCCATTTTATCTGAATATTTCGAAATCAAACAGCCTGCTTACATCTTCATGTTCGGGTTTTATGTTCCAAACATGTAAGTCCAATCGGTGGGCTGCTTCCGTGTTTTCAGCAGTATCATCGATGAAAAGCGTTTCCTTTGGATGAATGTTTTGCTCCTCCAAAATGCTTGTAAAACAAATAGATTCAGGTTTGCGCATACCCAATTCATGCGAAAAATAATATTTTTCAAAACAACCCAAAAAAACTTGATAATCTGCTTGTCCCATCACTTCCTGCACCCGCTCAAGATGAAGCGCGTTGGTGTTGCTCCACAAAAAAATACGATGTTTTGATTGTTTTTGCAATTGTTTTAAAAATTCTAATCGATGAACCGGAAAATCGAGAATAATGGCATTCCAAGCTGAAATCAATTGGTGTTCTGTCAAATTTGGAAAATGGCTTTGATAGAAACAGATGAAATCGTGGGTCGATATTTCCCCCTTTTCGTAGGCTTTGTTGGCGGCGTCCATCTCTGTGGTGAGTTCAGTCAATCCGAACTTTTGCATTTCCCGGAAAGTGGCCGGTTTGTCGAGGTTGATAAACACATCGCCAAAATCGAATATGATATTTTTAATCTTCATGCGTGTAAATTTTTAGCCTGTCTTCTTTTATGCATTCCTCCGAGTTTAATTTTCCTGAAAATTGAGGAGCAAAGATGCCCTCTCCCAACTTTATATTCCCGGTAAAAACCCTTGCTTCATCCCAAAGCCCGGCATCAATAAATGATTGCAGGGTTTTTCTGCCACCTTCGATGATAACCGATTGCAATTGATATTTGTAAAGTATTACTGCAATTTGCGTAGGCACATTTTCCAAAAAATCGATGGACTCAAAATGAATGTTTGAAGAAAAGCAGGGCAATACCGAGGTTTTATCGACCATAAAAATAGTTTGTTGACTTCCGTCCCAAACCGAAAGATTTTTCGGGGTGCGCAAATTCCGGTCAATTACTATCCGAACCGGCGAGTTTCCTGTCCAGTCTCTTACATTCAACTTCGGATTGTCCGACAATACGGTTTGCGTTCCTACCAAAACGGCTTGTTCTTCAGTCCGCCATTTGTGTACCAACTGACGAGATTGTGGATTGCTGATCCAAGCCGGACGATTTTCGTTTTTATGCAAAGGCGCGATAAATGCATCTACGCTTTCAGCCCATTTCAGGATGATATAAGGCCGCTTTTTGAGATGAAAAGTAAAAAACCGTTTGTTGAGTTGTGTACATTCGTTTTCAAGTACACCAACGCTGACTTGACATCCAGCTTCTATCAATTTTTTTATCCCGCGACCGGCTACTTTTTCATTCGGGTCAACCGAGCCGATGACCACTTTTTTGATGCCTTTTTCGATAATCAGATCGGCGCAGGGCGGCGTTTTCCCAAAATGGCTACACGGTTCTAAACTCACATATATTGTTGATTTTGAAAGCAATTCCTGATTAATCACCGCATTGATTGCCAATACTTCGGCATGCGGTTCGCCTGCTTTGCGGTGCCAGCCTTCGCCGATAATCAAATTGTCATGGACGATAACGGCACCCACCATCGGATTCGGATAGGTCGTACCCAATCCGTTTCCGGCAATTTCGATGCATCGATTTATGTATTTTTCTTTTATCTTCACATCACAAAAATACAAGGAATATGAGTCAATCGGCATTTACCATCAGAGAAATAACAGAAAAAGACAACCCTGGAATTGCCCGTGCCATTCGGTCCGTCTTTGAGGAGCTTTTTGACCCGATTGGTTATTCGAAAAAAGGAACGGCTTACGAAGATGTTTTTTTAGACCGGTTGTATCAGGTTTACCAAACGCCACGCTCGGTTTATTTTGTGGTTGAAAAAAACGGGGAAATTATCGGTGGCGCCGGCATCAAACAACTGGATGCGACGAAGGAAAACATTTGCGAACTACAAAAAATGTACTTTTTACCAAAGGCACGTGGTTTGGGCTTGGGAGCCAAGATGATTGGGCTTTGTTTGGATAAAGCAAAAGAGTTTGCTTTTGAGCAATGCTATCTGGAAACCATGCCATTCATGCAGGATGCACAAAAACTGTATAAAAAATTCGGGTTTGAATACATAGATGAGCCCATGGGAAACACGGGGCATTGCTCGTGTCCGGTGTGGATGTTGAAAAAGTTAGATAAAATAAGCCAACAAAAATCCACATAAAACCACAATCAATTTAGCTAAGTTAAACTTGTGCCCTTCGGTGGTTTCAAACAAGATGGTGGTAGAAATATGCAAGAAAATCCCGATGACCAAGGCAGAAAAATATTTTTGCAGGAAAGTGTTGGTCAACCAAAAATCGGAAAGCAACATACCTAGCGGGGTCATCAATGCAAAAGCGGTGATAAAAATAAAAATCGTGGAACGGTGAAGAGAAGATTTTAGGAAAAATAACGATAAAATGATGGCTACGGGAAACTTGTGAATCACGATACCCCAAATCATACCGTGGTGTTGGCTTACCGGGATGCCTTCCATCAGCGAGTGCAGGCTCAAACTCGCAAACAACAACCAAGGGAATGCGTTTTTTTCCAAATGCAGATGCACGTGGCCGTGTTCGGCTCCTTTGGAGAAAAATTCCAACACAATCTGTATAAAAATACCGAACAAGACAAACCAACCATACATCGGTTTATAGTCCTTAAAAACATCCGGTAAGAGATTGAAAATTGTCAACGCGAGCAAAAACGAACCGCTAAAAGCAAGCAATAGCCTAAAGTGTCCTGAGCTTTTCGGAAGGATGATTTTTGCTGCCCAAAATCCGGCAACAACCGTTAGAAATGGCCAAATGTATAGCATCATTTAAACAACATAATCAGTCGTGGACTGTGGTTGGTTTCAAATTTTTGGAGCTTGTAATTCCCGTAAATTTCCAATAAATCAATTTCAGCTTCTTTAAAAAGCAATTCAAAATCTTTCAAACGCAAAGCTTTTACTTTTTCTGTAAAGAAATATTTTTCCGCCCCGTCTTCAAACGCGATTTCTTTGATGATATAGCCGTTTTGTTGACTGCGATGAATGTGAAAGTCTATGTTGTCAACGGTTTTAATTTCATCTGGTATCAAATTGTTTGATACAAAATCCACATTTAAAAAATCGATGACACCAAAACCTGTCTCTTTCAAGTTGGCTTTGATGGCTTTGAGTGTTTTCAAATTGTCTGCTTCATCTTCAAAATAGCCGAAACTGGTGAATAAATTAAATACGGCATCGAACTTTTTGCCAAGCGGGACACACATGTTGTGCACTTCGAAATGCAACCTTTCATTGCTAAATTTAGATGCTTCTTCAATGCTGTTTTCCGAAAGATCAATGCCGGTTACATCAAATCCAAGTGAATTCAAGTAAATAGAATGCCTTCCTTTCCCACAAGCCAAATCGAGTATTTCAGCTCCTACAGGCAGGTTTAAGTACGCGGTCAGCTTGTCCATAAACTGCGCAGCTTCCGTGTAGTCACGATCTTTGTATAGAATGTGGTAATAGAGTGTGTCGAACCAGGATTTAAACCAAGTGTTTGTCTCTTTCTGCATGTTACTTCTTTGACGGGCTAAATTAATGTATTTTTGCTGAAAATACAGACGTAAGCCATGGAAAATCATTTCGAAATGTTAGCAAAAACCTTATTCGGGTTTGAAGAGGTTTTGGCGACAGAACTCAAAAACTTAGGCGCGCAAGATGTCAAAGAAGGTGTGCGAAGTGTTTCTTTCTCGGGCGATTTGGGATTTTTGTACAAGGCAAATCTTACTTTGCGGACAGCTTTAAAGGTTTTGATTCCCATTCATTCATTCAACGCAACCAACGAACAGGCTTTTTATCGGGGTATTTATGCAGTTGATTGGAAAAAACACATCTCAAACGAAAATACTTTTGCCGTTCAGGCAACCACGGTCAATTCGACTGTTTTCACGCACTCCCAATTCATCGCTCTCAAAGCCAAAGATGCTATCGTCGATCAATTTAGGGAAACCACCGGAAAACGCCCGAATGTGGATACTCAACATCCGGATTTGCAGGTTCACGTTCACATCAATGAGCATAGTTGCTCCGTTTCGTTAGATAGTTCGGGTAGCTCTTTGCACCAAAGGGGCTATCGCTCGGCAACGAATATTGCACCTATCAATGAGGTCTTGGCAGCGGGTATTTTGTTGTTGTCGGGTTGGGAAGGGCAATCCGATTTTCTCGATCCAATGTGTGGTAGCGGAACGATTCCGATAGAAGCAGCAATGATTGCCGCTAACATTCCTGCCAACATTCACCGGAAAGAATTTGCTTTTGAAAAATGGGATAATTTTGACGAATCGCTTTTTGAAAAAATCAGGGAATCTTTGTTGAAAAAAACCCGCGATTTTTCTTTCAAAATATTTGGCTATGACAAGGCTGAATCGGCCATAAACAAGGCAATTTATAATGTAAAAAATGCGGGATTGGAAGAGTTCATCACGCTGAAAACGGCTGATTTCTTTGAAACCAAAAAACCGGTTGACGAATCGTTGCACATGGTTTTTAATCCGCCTTACGGTGAACGCATTCAGGCAAATATTCCTGTTTTATACAAAAGCATCGGCGACACGCTCAAACAATCGTATCCGGATACCCGTGCTTGGCTGATTACTTCCGAGCCGGAAGGATTGAAACACATCGGGCTTCGGCCATCTCGAAAGATTAAAGTTTTTAACGGAGGTTTGGAGTCGCGCTTGCTCTATTTCCCGATGTATGCCGGCAGCAAAAGACAAAAGTTTCAACAAACGGATAAATCATGAGTGCCAAAAATAAATCGCTCTTTCTAAATTTCATCTCCTCTGCAGTTTTCTTTCTTATTTTCAGGTTTGGACTGGACTTTTTTGTCCGTTGGGAAGAGTTTAACTTAGCCTTTTTGTCGGGTATTTTGGCTTTGGTTTTTTCTCCAAAATTTATAGCCACATCCGATGCCAAAAATCCAAAAGTACTGATGAAATGGATTTTCATAAAAGGGCATAAAGAAATCTAGCGACATATTTCTAAAAAAATATGCCAAATGTCGTAATCCAAAAAATATTTTGTATATTTGTGGTATAAAATGAAACCCATGAAAACAGAAAACATCTTGAGTTTCAGCGAGCCAAGTGTCTCTTATCAAACGGCTGACAGCAACATCATGCAAATCATTCAGGCTGTTCGCGAAGGTATAAATTACAACAGTTTTTCTGCTTTTGTCGGGCGGTTACCTTTCTCACTTCCGGAGTGGTCGGGTTTTCTTCATGTTTCCGAGCGTACTTTGCAGCGCTACCAAAAAGAAAAAAAAACTTTCGATCCGGCTCAGTCCGAGCGCATCATGCAGATAGCACTTTTGATGAAAATGGGTAATCAGGTTTTTGGCCATGAAAAAAAATTCAATGCTTGGCTTGAAGCCGACAATATTTCTTTGGGCAAGATTAAGCCCAAAACCCTTTTAGACAGCTCCTTTGGCATCAGTCTCCTCAAAGATGAGCTTATCCGAATCGAACATGGCGTTTTGGCATGATTGTTTTCCGGGTTTGCAAGTCGAAATATGCGCGAGATTTGAGCGGTCACGGAGCGGAAGTCGCAGGCGGAAGGTGGAACAACAAAGGCACGCCACTTGTTTACACCTGTGATTCAAGGGCTTTGTGCATGGCTGAAATCGCGGTGTGGACTCCTTTGGGGATTGTGCCCAATGATTATGATTTGGTGACGATTCAAATTCCGGATGATTCCATTCAGATTTTAAACAAAGAAGATTTGCCCGATAAGTGGAAGTCTTTTCCACACAACGAATCTACCCGAAAGATAGGCGATGCTTTCCAAGTCAAAGGGCAATTTTTGATTTTAAAAGTCCCTTCGGCGGTGGTGCAGGATGAATACAATTTTTTGATTAACCCTACACATCCTGATGGAATCAAAATAAAAATTGTTCAAATCCAACCCTTTGCATTTGATGAGCGTTTGTTTAACAAGTAAAATCAGGTATTATTTTTTCACAGTCGGTTTTTCCCTGTCTTTTTTATAAATTGGAATGAAGTAGGAAATGGAGTAGGAAAAACCGAAGCCAAAATCATTGAAGTCGTTGACTTTGTTGAATCCGGGAATATATAGGTTTTTAAATCCTTCGGGTTGGGTATCGTTGAACAATCGCTTGAATTGTACGTTTGCATTAACATACACATTGTGAACAACCTGCATCTTAATCCCGAAAACAACTTCTATCCATGAAGCGGTCAGGCTGCTGTATTTGGTGCCGTCAACGATTGTATTTTCACCCAAAAAGGGATTGTTTGATTGGATGTCAAAAGTATTGAGTGTTTGTGAAAAAGTGCTGTATGCGCCTCGCAACCCAAGATTAATCGAATTTTCCATTCCAATCCAGTTTTTGTGCATGTTGTAGTCAAATCCAGCCTTGAGATAAGCACCTTCTGTGGTAAAATTCTGGTTGTCATCATCGGTAGTTTTTTCGTCATAACCCACTTCCGCTGCCAGCCAATGTTTTTTGGTGAGGCGGTAATCGGCAACAACTTCCAATCCTTTGAAATCTTCATCTAACATCGAGCGGATGGGCTTAAATAAATCCACACCCAATTTCAAACCGTAACGGTCGGTTACGGTCA
Source organism: Flavobacteriales bacterium CG_4_9_14_3_um_filter_40_17 (assembly GCA_002790195.1). GTDB lineage: Bacteria > Bacteroidota > Bacteroidia > Flavobacteriales > Flavobacteriaceae > UM-FILTER-40-17. The sequence goes on along the minus strand of PFUR01000019.1, from coordinate 45,065 downwards.
TGGTATCACGCGGGTTGATTTTTTTGTTTTGAGCAGAAACCGCTTGCGGCAAAACAAAAAACATCAAGAGGCTAATGAAAAATCCGGACAGCAGCTTTTCTTTCATCCTGTATGGTATCGTTGATTATTTGCGCGGCACTAATCCAATTGTTTGTATCGGCGCGCAGAGTGATGTTTTGTAAAACAAAATTATTTTTAAATCCACAAGCTCTTGATATAAATTCTTTATCAGCAAGATAATGAACATCGAGGGTATCGGCATTCCTGAGCTGCGTATTTGTGGCGTTGTTTATCAACACAATTTGGGTAAGCAATTCGCCCACACCTGTTTTTAGCGGGATTGCGATAGAATCTAAGCTGAATGTGAAAGAACTTCCAATAGTCAGGCTGTCGTTGATGCCTACAAATTTGACGCGCATATTGGTCACGGGGAGCAAGGAATCCGTATTGGCCGAACTAAAAAATCGCATAACCAAACCCGGCGTTTTCGGAATGGCTTCCGCGCATAAGTCGTCGCGCTCGCATCCGGAAACGGCGGACAAAAAAACCGAAAAAAGGAGGATGTGAATGAATGCCTTCATTTTAAATTTTTTCCAAAAGTACAACATTTTCTATGTGAAAAGTCTGCGGGAACATATCTACAGGCCTCACTTTGGCCACTCGATAATTTTCTTTCAACAGATTCAAATCGCGGGCTTGTGAGGCCGAATTGCAACTAACGTACACGATTTTTTCGGGTGCCATTTGCAACAATTGCTCAACCACGTCTTTGTGCATGCCGTCGCGGGGCGGATCGGTTATTACAACATCCGGCAATCCGTTTTGGCTGACAAAATCTGCACACAAAAGGGTTTTCATATCACCAACATAAAACGACACATTGGCTATTTTATTGGTTTCTGCACAACGTTTGGCATCGGCAATGGCTTCCGGAACAGATTCGATGCCGACAACTCTTTTGGCGTTTTTGGCGACAAACTGCGCGATGGTTCCAATGCCTGTATAAAGATCATATACGAGTTCTTTTCCCGTGAGCCCGGCAAACTCACGCACGATTTTATACAACTCGTAAGCTTGTGCAGAATTGGTTTGGTAAAATGATTTGGCATGGATGGGAAACCGAAGCCCTTCCATTTCTTCCTCTATCACGGGTTTTCCGTGATAGCAAATAATTTCCAGATTGTAGAGTGTATCGTTTGGCTTGGTGTTGATGACGTATTGTAAGGAAGTCACTTGCGGAAATTTATCCAAAATAAAATTGAGCAACAACTCCCGATTGGTTTTGTCTTCGTGAAAAAACTGAACCAAGACCATGACCTCGCCGGTTGATGCGGTTCGAATCATCAGGGTACGCAAAAATCCGCTTTGATTTCGGGCATTGAAAAAAGCCAAATTCTTATCAATTGCGAAGTCTTTCACGGCGTTGCGAATGCTGTTCGAAGGTTCGGGTTGAAGGTAACAATTCTTCAAATCAAGAATTTTGTCCCAACGCCCGGGTATGTGAAACCCTAAGGCATTGTTTTGAGTGAACGCTTCATCGGTTGCAATCTCTGCCTCGGTCAACCATCGGCTGTCAGAAAATGAGAACTCCATTTTGTTGCGATAAAAATACGGATTAGCCGAGGCTAAAGCGGGTGTTTCTTCCGGCAATTCTACTTTTCCTATGCGGCGTAGGTTGTTGTAAACTTCTTTTTGTTTGAAGTACAACTGGCTTTCATAATCCATGTGTTGCCATTTGCAACCGCCACATACGCCGAAATGTTCGCATTTGGGCTGTGTTCTTCGCGCTGAAAGGGTATGAAAGAGAATGGCTTTCCCTTGGTGGTATCCTCTTTTTGATTTGTAAATGCGGATGTCACACACATCTCCGGGAACGGCGTTGTCAACCATGATGACCTTACCGTCGGGCGCTTTGGCAATGGAAACACCTCGCGCACCGGCATCCGCGATGCTAATTTGCGTAAATACTTTTTGAGCTTTTTTCGG
>PFUR01000019.1:40545-43067 GCA_002790195.1 Flavobacteriales bacterium CG_4_9_14_3_um_filter_40_17 | reverse complement strand
TCAATGTGGAAATGTGATAATGTAACAATTTGAAAATTTATTAATCTGAAGATGGGTAAATTTCCAAATCAACCAATTAACTAATCATCAAATCTATAAAAAATCCGTTGCAACCGTGTATCTGTGTTCTAAACCATACACATAATTCTTTGATGGATTGATTATTTTTTTTAATACTTTTATAAAGAATTCCAATCCTAAACTTATGAAATTTCTGAGAAACCTACTGAAAACCTTGTTGATTTTGATTCCGCTTTTCGGGGTAGCACAAGCAAAAATCAGCAAAAACAAGCAAGCTTTGGCTGCTTCGGTTGATAAACACGAAGCCGAATTAATCGAACTAAGTGACAAAATATGGTCGTATGCCGAAACGGCACTTACCGAAAGCCAATCGTCCAAAACTTTGGCCGATTATGCGGAATCGCAAGGATTTAGGGTGACGCGCGGTGTGGCAGAAATGCCGACTGCTTTTATTGCCGAATACGGAAGCGGCAAACCCATCATCGGTATTTTGGGCGAATTTGACGCACTCCCCGGATTGTCTCAAAAAGCTCAAATCGGCAAAGACCCTGTGACTGCAGGCAATCCCGGACACGGTTGCGGCCACAACCTGTTTGGCGTGGCAAGTTTGGGCGCGGCACTCTCCGTAAAAGAATTGATGGATCAGGGAATAATAAAAGGTACGATACGTTTTTACGGGACTCCGGCCGAAGAAACCATCGGCGGGAAAATATACATGGCGCGAGCCGGTCTATTTGACGATTTGGACGCGAGCATCGACTGGCATCCCGCAGACAAAATAGAAGCTGCCGTGCAAAGTACCCAAGCTTTGATTGATTTTAAAGTGAGTTTTACCGGAAAAACATCGCATGCCGCGGCAGATCCTTGGAACGGGGTGAGCGCTGTAGATGCCATGGAACTTTACACCACCGGAATCAACTATCTGCGGGAACACGTGAAACCATCTGTCAGAATTCATTATCTGATTGAAGATGCAGGTGATGTGGTCAATGTTGTTCCCGAACATGCAAGAATCTGGACGCGGGTGCGCGACAGCAAACGGGAAGGCATGTACGAAGTTTATCAAAAAGTTTTAAAAATCGCTGAAGGTGCTGCCATGATGACGGGCGCAACCTATGAAATAAAATTGGTTTCGGGTATGCATGAAATACTCATCAACCGGACAGGAGCCGAGGCTTTGCAGAAAAATTTGGAAATGTTGGGCGATATCACCTACACCGAACAGGAAACTGCTTTTGCAAAAGCCATACAAGAAGCCACCAACAAACCTCAAGTAGGCATAGACGGCACAGTAAAACCGCTTCGCGTGACGGAAAAAGACCCGCCCGGCGGCTCGACAGACGTGGGTGATGTGAGTTGGATTTCCCCGCATATCACCATGAGCGTGACTACGGCGGCCAAAGGTACGCCTTGGCATTCGTGGGCGGTAGTTGCTTGCGGGGGCATGTCGATTGGGCACAAGAGCATCCCGTATGCGGCCAAAGCCATGTCGTTTACCATGATAGATATGTTTGAAAATCAAAACCTGATTGACGCGATGAAGAAAGAGTTTAAGGAAAGAAAAGGCGATTATATCTACAAAGCCATCCTTCCGGACGGACCGCCGCCGGTGCCTTCTTCAAGTGAGGAGTGATATTTGTTTGAAAATTTTTCATGCATTAAAAAGACTAACACATAAAAGATGAAAAGACTTATTTTATCGACAATTATCTGCTTTATCGGTTTACACTCTTTTGGACAAATGATTATGACTGCGGAAGATGTAAATCCTGATAATGTTTGCAAACAAAACAATATTTATTTTTTAATTGAGAAAAAAGCACGCCCGATAGAATTGATTGATTCAATTGAAATTAAATTAAATCGAGCCGTTTTATTTGCTAAAAACAAACCCTCATTTGAATCAAAATCCACAATACAATTTGCTGTAAATTGTAATGGAGAAGTTGGAGGTGGTTTCCATATTGTTATAAAATCGGGGGATCAGAATCTAGACCACGAATTAATAGACTTCTTCAAGACTATTACAAATTGGAAACCCGGCATGATAAAAAAGAAAGCTGTTGATAGTTGGTATATGTGGAGACTTGAAATTAAAGATGGTTATATAGACATTTTGAACTAATCGCGTATGTTTACAGCGCGTATGAAACTTGTGCCCTTTTGTATTACGAATGAACATCTGTGTCGAAAGGCTTGTTGATTGCGAATTGACAAAACGTCATAAACCAAAAAATTCAAATATCATGGGCGGAGAAGGCAGCATGTCGCATGCAAACCAAAGTTTGAAGCAAAATCGGGCTTTGTTGAGAAAGGCAAATTACAGAAAACTTAAGAATCTTTACTTACAGCATTCAGCGAAATTAGAACTTGAGTTTAAAGAAGTAAGCTCGAAAGAGTTGGCTGGCATAAAAAATAAAATACGGTTGCAGCATAAACAAAATGCCCGAAAGGAACTTGTCTTCACGCTTGTTGCAATTATACTGGCTGCTTTGTTTTTT
>PFUR01000019.1:1120-40519 GCA_002790195.1 Flavobacteriales bacterium CG_4_9_14_3_um_filter_40_17 | reverse complement strand
AATTACTTCCGAATCAAATGGAATCTACCGAAAACTCACATTTTCTATAGTTCACTATTCCAACTCAAACAAAAAATGATTGTAGGGAAATCGTTCGATATGGATTGACTTCACAGCTTGGTAAACACGGTCTTTAAAATCTTCCATATTATCTTTGTTTAAAGCGGAAATAAACAAGGCATTTTCTCCCGTTTTGGCCATCCAAGTTTGTTTCCAATCTTCCAAAGTAAAATGTTTCTCGGTTTTCTCCGTGACCAAATCATCCGCATCGATAGTTTGGTGGCGGTAGGCATCAATCTTGTTAAAAACCATGATGACAGGCTTTTTGGAACAGTCTATTTCTGCCAAAATGAGTTGCACGGATTTGATGTGGTCTTCAAAACTTTCGTGCGAGATATCGACGACATGAATGAGCAGGTCGGCTTCGCGCACTTCATCCAAAGTGCTTTTAAACGACTCGACCAATTGGGTCGGCAATTTCCGGATAAACCCAACGGTATCCGAAAGTAGAAACGGAAGGTTTTTTATCACCACTTTTCGCACCGTCGTGTCGAGGGTGGCAAAAAGCTTGTTTTCGGCAAATACCTCTGCCTTACTGATTACATTCATCAGGGTCGATTTGCCTACATTCGTGTACCCGACAAGCGCTACCCGGACTAACGCGCCGCGGTTGCCACGCTGTACGGACATCTGCCGGTCAATGGTCTCAAGTTTCTTTTTCAGCAACGAAATCCGGTCGCGGACTATCCTGCGGTCGGTTTCGATTTCGGTTTCTCCCGGGCCACGCATCCCGATACCGCCTTTTTGCCGCTCAAGGTGTGTCCACATGCCCGATAGACGGGGCAACAGGTATTGGCACTGCGCAAGCTCTACTTGGGTGCGGGCATAGGAAGTCTGGGCGCGTTGGGCAAAAATATCGAGGATGAGATTAGTCCTGTCCAACACTTTGCATTCGAGTATTTTACTGATGTTTTTTTGTTGAGCCGGAGAAAGTTCGTCATCAAAGATAATGGTCCCAATTTTGTGTTCCTTGATATAATCCAAAACCTCATCCATTTTCCCGGTTCCAATAAACGTTTTCGGGTTTGGAGTATCTAATTTCTGAACAAAACGCTTGACCACATCGCCACCGGCCGTATAGGCCAAAAACGCCAATTCATCCAAATATTCTTTGGATTTTTCTTCAGCTTGTTGAACCGTTATCAACCCAACTAACACGACCTTTTCGTAGTCTAACGCCACTTTTTCTAACATGCTTCCCCTCAGATTTGATTTTACAAAGTTACCTGATTTTTAACAAAAAAAGCCCACCGTATTGGCAGGCTTTATTGCTATTCAATTTAGTTTGCTTAATTCGGCAATCCTTTGATGGCCACATTATCTATTTGAATGTTAGTGGTTACGCCCGGATCGGCTCCCGTATAGACAAACGCGATGTAAACATTGCCTGTGATACTGCTGAGCGAAACCTCATTTGTTTTGATAAATGCCGGCATAAAACCCGAAGTCAATCGTTCGGTAATACTCAATTGAGCCGTAATATCCGTCCAAGTGAAATTATCCGGGTTTCCCGTTCCGTCATAATCTGTGGAATATTTGACTATAAGCGCATCGCCGTTATAGAAGTTTTGTGTATAACCAAAAGAAAGTGTTTCTTGACTCGAGGTTGCTAAATTGATGGCCGGGGTGATAAGCCAAGTTGTGACAGTTTGCCCTGTTCCAAAAGCAGAGGCTTGGGCGTATTTGTTGCCGCTAAACAAGCGCGCTTCCCAGTTTTCGGTTCCCCCACCGGTGATAATCGAATTCCATCCAGCCAATGCCACCGGCCTGTTATTTCCGGTCACAGCAATAGACTCAAAATCTTCAAAGAAAATATTGGTAGGTTCTGTACATCTCGTTCCGGTCAGCCCTGCCGCGCCGTTTGTATTTCTCAAAACCAACTCAGGTGAGTTGACAATATTGGCAATCGCGACAATACTGCCGTTGCCCTGAGCGACTTGCGTGCCTCCGAAAGTCGCTGATGATTGTGTGAACACTCTTAAGTTGTCTGTACAATCTGTGAGGGTTCGGCTACCCGCATAATTTGATGTCAAATTGTCTTGAGCAAACTGCACATTGTTGATTTGAACCAATTGAGATTCAAAAGCATTGGATAAAACTTGTGCAATAGTAACAATCTTTGGTGTCGGGAGAGGCTGGTTTTGGGACACAATTTCCAATTGGGTTTGCCCATTCACTTGCCCGTCAAAGTTGACATCTCTCAATTGAACTTGACCTGAGAAAGTGTCAACCTTCAATCCTTGAACAAAAACCCTGACGCGATCGCCTTCTACCAAAGTGTGCCCGTCAATATCAAAACGAAGAACGATACCACCTGTTTCATCTTGAATGACGGCATTTCGAGCTGTGATATTTCCTTCGTTGTTTCTCGAAAGTGTGACAACACCTTCAACAAACCTGGTGTCATTTATTGCTACATCTTGAGTAAATTTTCGCAAAGCACCTACCCCAATTCGGCTAAAATTACCTCTTGGATTGGTCAACTTAATATCCTCTTCTGTGCGTGCCAAAAATTGGAAATCGTTGCCAAACTTGGTCAAAACACCTCGAATACTTCCGTTTCCTTCAGGGACTTTACTGCCTGCAAAATCAGCAAAACTGCTGGTTCTGAAAATGACTTCAAAACCAAACTCATCGGTTATTTTACGATTGGTAGCTCCTCCAAGGTCTTTATTTGGGTCGTAGTAGTTGTCGCCGAGTTCGTTGTCTTTAAATTGGACATCCGTAAGCTCGATAAGTTTATTCAGGTATTGATTGGAAATTTGGTCTATTGTGATGTGTTGTACCAACTGTCCTTCATCGATTATTTCACAAGAACGGGCTAAGAAATCGGCTATTTGCGGCTCGGCTATACGCCCGACATTACTGCCAAATAGTGCGCCGATGTTGACTGAATTGGAGTTTACTTGGCTAAAAAGGTTTTTTAGTTTAAAAAACACTTTGCGCCCGGGTCCGTAGTTCAGATAGGTGTTGGTTGCATCGAGAGCCAAACTGAACGAAGCACTGCCGTCTAAGGTTTGGAAGGAAATTGTTTTGAAAAAATTTCCGCCTTCATCACTCGAAACCGCGTAAGCTTCGATGATGTCATCGTTGGTAAATTGTGTAGCGGTTGCCGTAGCTGCATCAACCACTTCTTGAACCGATTTATTGGAAATGAGGTTTGGTTCATTGCAGTTGAGTGGAGGTGTGCCAAAATCGTCATCATTGACACAGGAAGACAGCAATGCTCCAAAAAGGAGTGTAAAAACAGCTAAAAGAAGGGTGTTATTTTTCATTTCTTAATAAATTACAAATTAAAAGGAAACATATAGATTGATAAAAAAGGTTCTTGCAAACCCATAAAAATATCGAGGTCCGAATGAGGGTGTACCATTCAAATTGTCGGCATTGAGTTCGCGGAAGTTGGCCGCCCTAGATTGTTCAAAGCCACCCGTTTTAAATTTTTCGTCAAACAGGTTATCAACACTTGCAGTGAGCCCGACAAAGTAACTTTTAATACGCCAGGATTTCCCTGCCACCACGTTGACCAAATAAAAATCATCCAATCTTTCTTGTTTGAGGAGTTTACGTCCGGCTTCGGTTGTTGCTTCCGGGAATGGAAATCCGTCCGGATCGTCTGGATTGATAAAAAACTGTTCGGTACGCGGTACGGTTGCAATGTCAACATAGTTGTCAGCTATAAAATTGGCGTTGGCACCGACCCACCAAAATTTAGGGTTACGATATTCAAAACCCAATGACAATGCCGTTTGAGGTGTGCCGGAAACTTTGAAATCTTTGATAAAGGCATTCCCCAAATCTCGTGTGCCGATGATTGCATCTTCGGTGTTCAAAACTACGTTGGCATCATCGCTAAAGGTATATTGTCCAACAGCAGCAGCGGCATTTATCTCGATGGTTGGGGTTGCTTGCACTTCGATGCCAAACTCACCACCAAAATTTTCTTTATCGATTCCGGTGACCACTTCCGAAAAGAAGTCATTACCCGTTCCGCCAAAATCTGCAAAGAAAAACGAGATTTCCGTGGCATCTCGGAATTTGGTATAATAGCCGGATAATCTCGCTTTCACGATGGGTGTCCGGATGATATAATTTCCGTCAAAAGAAAACACTTTCTCCTCATCTAGACCGTTTACGACATCGTTATTTACCCTAGTATTGGAAAAACTGTTTCGGATGCTCGGTGGCTTGGTTAGGTAACCTGCATTTAAGGAAACAGCGTGGCGGCCGGTTATTTTATAAGTGAGGCCACCTTTCACGCCATAAGTTGTGAAATCCAATTTTTCGCTTTTACCAAAAGAAGTTTCAGGGTTTCGTCCATTTCTGTAAAGCCCGTTTCGCTGGTAGTCTGTATAATCGAGTTTGGTAGCAAGAAAATAGTCGAATTTGCCTGTTGACATTTGAAGTTGTGCAAAACCTTTAATGTCGTTGGATTCTATCTCATAGTTGTAGGCAAATCGGTCGCCGACACCGACAGCCCTATCCGGGTTGTTAAGGTCGCTTTGTCTGGCATCACCTGTCGAAAAATCGTCAACGTCTCTAAAAAACTGTCCACCCAATAGGTCTAAGACATGAGCAAAGTTATCAGAATTCAGGTGTCTGTACGTTACGCCTGCATTCAATTTTATTTGATCCGACAGTTGGGTGTTGAGAATCGAATTGGCCGTAAAAAGTTGGTCATCAATCCGGTCTTCAAAAAGAATATGAACGCTCTCACCGTTTCCCGTGCTTTGGTTTTGTTCATAAAGTGAAGCCCAATCGATTTGTTTGTTTTCTAAAAACCGGATTCTATTTCGTTCAGCATTATCAAAGTCGGGATTGGTGATCCCGGTAAATGAATCGTTGTTTATATTCAAATAAAAAGAAGGAAGTTTCCTAAAGTTGACCGGGTCGGAAGTGTTTGCGTTGGAAAATTCGAGCCGGCTATTGCCTATTTTACCAAATTGGTAAGACACATTGGTATTTAGTTTTGTTTTCTCGGAGATAATCCAATAATGGTTGAGCATAAAAATCGGTTCTTCCACCTCTCTCACACGCGAATTGCGTTTATCTCCATTTTGATAACCCCAATAGGAGTTGTATTTATAATCGGTCAAGTCTTTGACTTCTTGGGTATTTGGCGAATTTCTGCCACGTCTGTTGGGCGTATAGATAGCCGAAAAATTGAGACTGTGCTGATCATTTAATTTTTTCTCTACACCGAGAAAAAAAGAATTGGAATCGTAGAAAGTGCCGTCAAAGTGGCCTTCGTCTGCCCAACGCCTGCCGATAGAGACACTGTATGCCCAGCCACTTGTCGTCTGTCCGGAGTTGTAGGTAGCCATCAGTCGTCCGGTGTAATTCCGATTGGTTGCAGAGCCTGTAAATCTCGCGCCTTTCCGAAGTTGGGATGCCCGCGTGTTGATGTTGGTTGTTCCCAAAACACCTCCGAATGTAAAATCGGAAGGAGTCAGCATGTTGGCGAGTTCTTGGTTGCGGGTAACATCATTGAGCCCACCCCAATTGTTAAATTGAGGCCTGCCGTCCAAAAGTTTATTGACCGGCAATCCGTTTATTAAGACTGTTCCATTTTCGGAGTCATAGCCACGAACCCTGAACCTGGCTTGGCCAAAATTAAAAGCTGCAGCCTGCAAAAATGCGTCACGAGAGGATTGCAACAGTCCGGCTGTATTTTCAGAGCCGGAATTGTCCTCGTTCAAATCATCTTCTGTCAGAGAGATCAGATTCGTCACTATCTCTTGTGAAGCATTGTAAACCATCGAAATGGATTGCAAGTCTATTTGTGAGACGGACGTCATTTCCAAAGGAATACTTTGGGTTAGGTAACGGTCATAAATAATTACCAAAACCTGCTTCCCTTCCGGAATATTTTGCAACACAAAAGCACCATTTACATCGGTCACAACCGAAATATTGGTGTTTTCAATACTTACTAATACATTGGAAAGCGGTTTGGTTGTTGTGGCATCTATCACTATACCCCTAACCGAATTAAGGTTTTGAGAAAAAACTAAAGCAGAAAGTGATAAAAAAAATAAGAGTAAAATTTTTTTTTCCATATGATACTGTTATAATTGCATCTTAACATAAACTTATGTTAATGTTACAAAAGTAAACTTTATAAATTATAATCCATATTTTTGCAGTATAAAAAACCAAACATTAACCCTCACTTAACCGAATGTCTAATTTAAGTTAACATATGAAAAAAACACTGTATTTTCTAATACTTTGGTTGTCTGTTTTTTCAACCCAACAAGTATTTTCACAAAAACTTTTTAAAGCCCATACCATTGCCTTTTATAATGTTGAAAATTTGTTTGATACCATCAACGACCCAAAAACTTACGATGATGATCGCACACCGAATGGAAAAGATAAGTGGACACAAAAAACTTACAGGGATAAAGTAGCAAAAACGGCAAGGGTCATCAGCGACATCGGAAAAGAATTTACCAAGAACGCACCTGTTGTGATTGGATTGGCTGAAATTGAAAACCTAACCGTATTAGAAGATTTGGTAAATGACCCGCAACTTTCACCCTATCATTATGGCATCATTCATTTTGACTCGCCCGATGAAAGAGGGATTGATGTCGCATTTTTATACCAAAAACAATATTTTGTGCCTGAAAGTTTTTCAAAACAAGAACTCATCATGTATCATTTTGATGAACCGACAAGACGAGATTACACACGTGACCAATTGTTGGTAAGCGGATCATTGGACGGTGAAGAATTTCACTTCATTGTCAACCATTGGCCTTCGAGAAGTGGTGGTGAAAGCCGAAGCAGGCCCAACAGGATAGCCGCTGCCAGACTCAATAAAAAAGTAATAGATTCTTTACAAAAAATCAACCCAAAAGCGAAAATTATCAGTATGGGGGACCTAAACGATGATCCCACCAACGCGAGTATGAAAGAAGTGCTCAAAACCAAGGCTAAAAAAGAAGATGTTTCCGGAACCGACCTCTTCAATCCAATGGAAAACCTTTACAAAAAAGGCATCGGGTCTTTAGGCTACCGGGACAGTTGGAATCTTTTTGATCAAATTTATATGTCGGCACCTTTGGTAGGAAAAGATTTTTCCGATTTCAAATTTTATAAAGCCGCTGTGTTCAATGCCGCTTATCTGATTGCTAAAGACGGACGCTACAAAGGCTACCCGTTCCGAAGCTATGCAGACGGTGGATACACCGGTGGATACAGCGATCACTTCCCCACCTATATCCAAATTATAAAAGAAATACATTAATTTCGGCCTTCCTTCGATTGGCTCCGGCGACAGCAATTTTAATTAATGTTGTCAATATCTTCATACATTCTAATTTGCACACCACAATTCCGCTTCAATCTGTTGCCACCGACTCCGCTCATTTCATATACATCAATCCTGCTCTATCAGCGAACCAAAAAACAACGCATTCACGAATGCTTTGTTGGTGCCGAACATAAATCCTCTGAAACTCATGTCATCGGCAAATAAAATAACGCGGCCTCTTACTTGGCTGTGCGTCAAAATAGAAGCTGAGTTGCTAATTTGTTTGAGATTTTCGGGATGGACATACCCACTGATAAGTGGGTTAGAATCGTAAATTGCAACTTTTCCAAATCTGTTTTTGCCGGGGTTTAGAAAGATGTTGTGGTTGCGATAGACCACTAATTCAGGCCGGGTATAACCAAATCCGATGGGATGCGTAATGTCAATAGCGGTTTTGTAATACGAGCCGCCAGTTTGTTTTGAGCCGTAAAAATCGGACGCATCCGCATAATTCCCGCGTGCCAAGCTGTCGGGTTTTATTTCCGGCTTTTTAAGTGTTGCAGTAGTCAAATCGTTTCTGATAGCCCAGTTGATTGCTGTCCGTTGCAGGATAAGCGTCCCGCCAGCGTTGACCCACTCTTTGAGCTTGTCTTTGTTGAATTCTGAATGATTGCCTGAAACCAACACGATGACATCGAAGTCATAAAGATTGATATTTCTGAAATCGGAAACATCCGTTTTGGTGATGGGCATGTTGACCTTGGTGTCCAAAAAATGCCAAATTTCGCCGGCTTCATAACTGCTAATCCCCTGCCCAATGGGCATCAAAACTTTGGGAAATTTGACCGTTTGAAAGTTTCGGCTTCCCAAATCGACACCGCTAATATTTATCCCGGTGGATACCGCAAAAATGGGAACTTCGGTGTTTTTGGAAGCATCGCTTATTATTTGATACAATTTATCGGCATCGACATTTTGGTCGGCTACCGAAATGAGCAAACTGCCGTAGCCGAATGTTTTTTCACCTTGGCCTGTGAGTGATTTAAACGGTTTGAAGGAAGTTTTAACAAAAACATTGTGGGACAACAAATAATTCAAAACTTTTGGGGCATTGTAATCTGACCAATCAATCAAATAGGCGTAGGATGCTTTTTTGACAACAGGCAAAACCGGTTGGATGTTTTCCGCCGTTGCCAAAGCACCTTCCAAATTTTTGATTTTTTTGAGCACAGCATGCGGCAAGTTATACCCCAAAACCATCGACCAGGCTGAAGTGTCATAAAAAACGCTGTCGTGAAATTTGGTAACGTTTTCAAAAATTGAACGCACCATCAAATACTGCGGTTGGCCGGTCGGGACGGCATAGGCATACCCTTTTTTAAAATTGAGGTTGCCCGAAGTTACGTCTTGATTGAGTTCATAGGTTTTGATATCGTGTTTCAACAGAAGTCCGACAAACTTTCGGGTGCGGGTTGGGTCATTTTCGTCGCCGAAAACATGGTACTCATTTGCTTTTTTACCTTCGTTATAGGCATCTGTAAAAAACTTTTTTTGAAAGTCGATTAGCATTTTTTTGTTGTCAATCGATGCTTTGAGGGTTGCCAAGCTCGTACGGAGATGATTGCGGATGGCAAATTTGAATTCCAAAGGTTTGGTCGTGGTGTTTTGGATGCGGCCTTCTGAGCGGGCTTGTTCAAACACGAGTCCCAGGCCGCCGTGAATGTCCGGATAAGTAGAGCCATAACCCGGATACGAATTGTCAAAAACTTCCCGAGACCAGTAGAGCGACCCGATTTCATCGAGCGATTGCTGGAAATATTTGGCAAAGGCAGGGTTGATCACATCGTAATTGTATCTCGGCACAACCGGATTTTCGGAGCCGTACCTTTTGGTTGGTTCAAAAAAGTAGGTAGCATCAGTTCCCATTTCGTGGTAATCGGTAACCACATTCGGCAGCCATTTGTGGTAGAACGCCACCCGGTTTTGACTTTCCACTTGCGCCAACGGAAGCCAGTCGCGGTTGAGGTCAAACCAGTAGTGGTTGGTACGTCCGCCGGGCCACATTTCCTGATGTTCGGAATCTGACGGGTCGGCTACGGGTGGAATCCCACGGCGCGCATTGACCCAATTGGTGTGCCGGTCGCGTCCGTCCGGGTTTAAAACCGGTTCGATGAAAGTAATGGCGTTTTTGAGATATTCTTCAACTTCCGCTCCTTGTGCAGCCACCAGATAGTAGGCTGTAAGCATGGCGGCTTCCGCGCTCGAAGCTTCATTGCCGTGTACGCCATAGCCCAACTGCACAATGAGCGGTTGGTTTTCATCGAGTGATGCAGCGGGGTCTGAAACAGACAGGTGTTTTTGGCGGATCGTTTCTTTGTTGGCAAGGTTTTCGGGGGATGACACAAACAAATATACCTGCACCCGGTGTTCCGCCGAATTGCCGATGATTTCAACTTCTGCCCTCGGCGACAGCTCGGCGAGTTTTTCAAAATAGGAAACAATGCGGTCGTGGCGCGTGTGCCATTCGCCAATCGGGTAACCTAAAAATTGTTCCGGAGAGGGGATTTTTGGGTCAAAACTTGTGCCTTTGGGGAAAAAATAATCGTTTTGAGCCTGACTAAATGTGATGGATGTCAGTAAGATAAAAGAAAATATGAATTTTTTCATGTCGATAATTTTGTTAAAATTAAATGTTTTTTAGGAATCTAAACCGAGATTTTCTTTTTTAATCCTCGGATTATGCTCAAATTTGTTTTCATTTGAACAATAAGCACAACCAATGCCTGCACCAACCTTTCGATTTTCTACCGGCACCGTAGCTTATCCGCTGTTTCTGGTGTTGAGCCTGTGGGTGATTTATTGGCTCGATGTACGTTTTGGAATCGACACTTCGCTGTTGGGAGTTTACCCGAGAAAACTTTCGGGTTTGCCGGGTATATTTTTGTCGCCTTGGGCACATGCCACGCTCTCGCATTTGTATCAAAACAGCCTTCCGTTGCTCATCATGCTCATTGCTCTATTTTATTTTTATCGCTCCGTAAGCTTTAGGGTATTGTTTTACGGGCTTTTACTAAGTGGATTGTTTACATGGGTTTTCGGTAGGGCATCTTATCACATCGGCGCCAGCGGTATGGTTTACGTACTTTTCGGCTTTTTGTTTTTCAGCGGAATTTTCGCAAAATACTACCGGTTGATGGCGCTCTCACTGGCGGTTGTTTTTTTCTACGGAAGTATGATTTGGTATGTCTTTCCCATCCGGGAAGGCGTTTCGTGGGAAGGCCATTTGGGCGGATTTCTGGGCGGATTGTTATTGAGTATTGTTTACAGGAAACAACTCAAAGTTCCCGTAAAATATCATTGGGAAGAAGAATTTTTCAATGAAGGCGATGACGACTTTCTAAGGCACTTCGATGCAGAAGGAAATTTTTTAGAGCAAATTCCTGAAATTGAGAAGGAAGAAGACGGCAAAGACATTTATTAATGGGAGCATCCTTTAGTTCAAAAAACGGTTTCGACTGCGCTCAACCTAACAAGGATTTTTAAAAATTTGACAAGAACTAATTGACCAACCTATTAATAGCATTTCAATTCCTGACAATGGCAATCCTTTTATGGATTGTATCTTTCGGATGTATTCTTAGAGAGTTTCTTGAGTGGGTTTTGAGAATCCGTTAGATAGCTTCTACGATTGCGAAAAATGTCAATAGCTGTATAAACTGCTTGGCGAAAAGATCCCGGATCGGCGAGATTTTTCCCGGCTATATCAAATCCGGTGCCGTGGTCGGGAGAAGTCCGGATGTGTGACAAGCCCGCTGTGAAATTGACTCCACCACCAAATGCCAAGGTTTTAAAAGGAATCAGACCTTGGTCGTGATAGGCAGCCAAAATGCCGTCAAAGTTTTTATAATTGGCGGAACCGAAGAAACTGTCGGCAGCGTAAGGCCCATAAACCAAGGCTTTGTCATCTTTAAATTGTTGGATAACGGGTATGAGAATGGCATCGTCTTCCTGGCCGATGACACCGTTGTCGCCACAATGCGGATTGATGCCAAGCAAGGCAATTTTGGGTTTGCTGATGCCAAAATCTTGTTGAAGAGACTGTATGAGCAAATGTATTTTTTTCTTGATGAGGGCTTCGTTTAGATGGCTTGCAACTTCACTCACCGGGATGTGATCTGTGAGCAACCCTACCCGTAGATTGCCACTCACCATGAGCATCAGGCTTTCGCCTTCCAATTCTTTGGCGAGATAATCGGTATGACCCGGAAAATTAAATTCTTCGGAGTGAATGGTGTGTTTGTTTATAGGAGCGGTGACCAAAACATCGATGCTTCCTTCTTTGAGTGCTTTGGTTGCTTCCCTGAGCGATTGAAATGCCAATTTTCCAATTTCAAAATCCGGTTTGCCAAAATTGATTTCGGGGGTTTCTTTCCAAAGATTGACAACATTTATTTTGCCTTCTAAGGCATCTTTTGGATGGTTGATGCCATATAAAAGTTGATCAAAATCAAATTGCCTTTTTATAAAAGTAAGTGTTTTGGTCGATGCAAAAATCACCGGCGTACACAAATCGAGCATCATAGATTCTTCGAACGTTTTGAGAATGACCTCTGTGCCAATTCCGTTGAGGTCTCCCACAGAAATCCCTACTTTGATTTTTTCGTTACTCATGGTCTGCAAACGCTTTAGTATTCTTATCTTTGAAGCTACAAATGTAATTAATAATCCTGACAATGTTTACCGGTATTATCGAGTGTTTAGGAACCGTTCATTCCTTAAAAAAGGAGCAAGACAACTTGGTTATTAGCGTTGAAAGTTCCATTTCAAGCAAATTAAAAGTGGATCAAAGTTTAGCACACAATGGGGTTTGCTTGACCGTAACTTCTTTAGACAAAGCAAAAAACACCCACACTGTAGTTGCCATAGAAGAAACTTTAAACAAATCGAATCTTAAAAATATCGAGGCAGGGCATCAAATTAATTTAGAAAGAGGCATGAAACTTGGCGATCGATTGGACGGTCACATCGTGCAAGGGCATGTTGACCAAACCGCCGTTTGTGTAAAAGCGGAAGAACAACGAGGAAGTTGGGTTTTTGGCTTTGAATATGATGCAAATCTCCATAACATCACCATCGAAAAAGGATCAATTACCGTCAACGGCGTGAGCCTGACAGTTGTCAACTCAGAGGGAAAAACCTTTGAAGTCGCAGTTATCCCTTATACATTTGAACACACCAATTTTAGTATGTTGAAAAGGGGAGATTGGGTTAACTTAGAATTTGATGTAATAGGAAAATATGTGGCTAAACTTTTGAAGCAACATTCTTAAAAATCCCGGCTTTAGCCAAGACACCCAATAACACAGCAACAATTACCAAAACCAACAAACCTTGATCTATCGGAAGACCGGGAGGCGGTGGTGGAGGCATCGGTGGGGGTGGATTTATGTCTCCTGATAATAAAAACAACATTGTAGTTGTTAATGGCATATTGGTAGTGGTCTAGTATTGTTTTTGCAAAAATAAACAAAATTGTTTTACAACATAATTAATTCGTTTAACTGTAAATAATTAACGATAAAACGTTTTTAAACTAACTTTTTGTTAAACTGAAAACGAAACAATTGCCAAAAAATTATAGGCTAATCATAAAACCCGTTTCAACATGAAAAGTGTTTACACCGCTATTTGGACTTTTTAGCCCGGCATTAGAGAGGTGACGAATTCCGGCACGAATATCGAAAGATGTTTTTTTGAAGGTTTGGAGACTGATGCCCAACGAGGCTTGGCTGGCAAAATTGATTCCTTTTGGCAATCGCGCGGTTGAATCGCCGAGGTAAAGTGCACCAAAACTGATGATTCCGTAAGTGCTTAAATATTTTGTCAGATGATGCCTGAACAATATCCCATTGGTGATTCCATATTCAAGCAAATGTTCTTGATCGACTACCTTATTTGCTTTCCTTTCTTCCTCAGTTAGGTTGAGAGTCCTGTTAAATAGACGAAATTTTGTAATGTTTACCTGTGGTTCCGAAAGAAATTCATAATCAAAAACACGTCCCTTTTTCAACAAGTAACTGAATTGAAGTTTGATTTGGTTGCTTTCCCAAGAATAGTCAGCTTCTTTGTAAGGCGATTGGTCTGCCCAACCGTACATCACACCTATTTTGACCCGATGGTTTTCTTTGAAAACTTGCGCTTGCATATTATAACAGGCCGCTATGGCAAGTAAAATAAGGATATGTTTATACATGTAAGTTTGATCGGTTCAAAATTGGTTTGATGAGTTCGCTTTAATTGCATTCACACGCTTTAAACGACTCGGTATAAGTCGAAGTGTTAAAATCAAACTTATAAATGAATTGTGTTTTTTAACAATATTTTATTTTTATTGTATCAGTGCCCTCCTCAAAATCGTAACCGGATGCATTGCTTCTTTACCCGTACCATCTTTGATTTGGTGGCGGCAACTAGTTCCCGCCGCGGCGATGAGTGTTTCCGAATCGGCTTTCCGAATCGCCGGAAACAAAGTTTGTTCACCAATCTGCATGCTGAGTTCATAGTGTTCTTTTTCATAACCGAACGATCCAGCCATCCCACAACATCCTGATGGAATGATGGTTACCGTATAGTTTTCCGGGTAATTTAGGACAAAAAAGGTAGGCTCAGATCCCGACAAGGCTTTCTGATGACAATGCCCGTGTATTTTGATGCGTTTTTTATCTACGTGGAATTTTGTTCGCGGTATGTTTCCGTCTTGCATTTCTTTTTGAAGAAATTCTTCCATCAGATACGTGTGTGCCGAAATATTTTTGGCAGCGGTTTTATCGGTAGCCAACCGCAGGTATTCATCCCGGAAAGACAAGATAGCAGAAGGTTCAATACCTATCAATGGTGTGTTTTCGGTTATGAGGTTTTTGAATACTGAAATATTTTCGTCTGCAAATTTTTTAGCTTGAACCAACAATCCTTTGGAAATAAATGCCCGTCCGCTTTCCGCGTGTTTGACAAATTGGACTTCATATCCCAGCCCCCGAAGCAATTCGACAGCATCAATACCTACCGATGTGTCAAGGTAGTTGGTGAATTCATCGATAAAAAAGTAAACGGACTTATTTTGTGTTATACCCTGATTACCCTTAAATTTTTTTATCCATTTCTTCAAACTCATTCTAGACAGCAAGGGGATTGAACGTTGCTGTGCAACTCCCGAAAACGACTTGACGACAGAAGCTGCCAACTTGTTTGAAAAGAAAAAATTGGCTATCGGGACAAATCTGCTTCCAAGCCGATTGAAGGTATTGTTATAAGCAAATATTTTAGAACGGATGGGCACACCGTTGGTTTTTTGGTACTGGTACAAAAATTCAGCCTTTAAGGTTGCTGCATCGACATTCGAAGGACATTCGCCCACACATCCTTTGCAACTCAGGCATAAATCAAACACTTCTTTGAGTTGTCTGCTGTCGAATCGATTGGTTTGGGTGTTGTGAGTCAGTATTTCGCGCAAGGTGTTGGCGCGGGCACGCGTGGTGTCTTTTTCCATGCGAGTCGCGCGATAACTCGGGCACATGGTGCCACCGCTTTCGGGCAACTTCCGGCAGTCTCCGGCTCCATTGCATTTTTCTGCAGCCCGTAAAATCCCCAACGAATCTGAAAAATCGAGTATGGTTTCTACTTCCGGTACTTTCTCATCCTTTTCATACCGCAACGATGCGTCCATGGGCCAAGCGTCCACAATTTTTCCGGGGTTTAATATTCCCAGCGGGTCAAAAGTTTTTTTGATTCTTTTAAAAAGTGCATAATTGGCATCCCCCACCATTTGCGGGATGAATTCGGAACGGACAATGCCATCGCCGTGTTCGCCACTCATCGAACCCTTGTGTTTTTGAACCAAATTGGCAACGGCTTGAGTGATTTCCCTGAAAAGACGAACATCGTCAGATTTTTTCAAATCTAAGATTGGCCTCAAATGGAGTTCGCCGGCACCGGCATGTGCATAATAAACAGCCTCCTGTCCAAAACGCTCCATCAATCCTGAAAATTCTTTGATGTAGGCAGGTAAATCTTCGAGCGAGACTGCGGTGTCTTCAATACAAGCAACAGCTTTGCGATCGCCAATCATGTTTCCCAACAACCCCAATCCGGCTTTGCGCAGTTCGATTGCTTGGTTGATTTCATTTCCCTTTAAGATGACATCGGCATACGAAAAACCACTTTGCTTCAAATCCAACAACAGGTTTTGAGCTTGTTCTTCGACATCTTCGGATGAGTGGCCCGCCAGTTCAAACATCATAATAGCTTTCGGATCTCCGCTGATAAAAAATCGGTTTTTACGCTGAATGGAGTTATTTTTCGTGCAGTCCAAGATTACCTTGTCCAACATTTCGCAGGAATAGAGCCGGTGTTTCATGGCCACCAAAACAGCATTGATGCTTTTGTCGATACTGTCGAAATGCGAAACCACCATGATGTTGTTTGGAGGAGGCAAATCATCTAATTGCAATTTTATTTTAGTGGTAAACGCGAGTGTCCCCTCACTTCCGGTTAATAGTTTTGAAAAATTAAATGGAACATCCGTATGCCCGAAGACCGAATTTTCGAGTAAAGCATCAACCGCGTAACCGTTATTTCGCCTGTGGATATCGGGTTTGGGAAAGTGTTTTTTGATTTGGTTTTGGATGATTTCCGAAGACAGTTCTTCAAAAATTGTTCGGTAAAGCTTTCCTTCGAAATTGTTTAGTTTTGTTTTTTGTTCAAATTCCGATTGATTCAAATTTTCAAATACCACTTCACTGCCATCCGCTAGCAAACAGTTCATTTCCAAAATCTTATCACGAGTGACTCCGTAACGGATGGAAGTTGTGCCCGACGAGTTGTTGCCGACCATACCGCCTATCATACAGCGGTTGGAAGTGGAGGTATTGGGGGCAAAAAAAAGACCGTATGCTTTGAGATGATTGTTGAGTTCGTCACGTACCACACCGGGCTCAATGACGGCCGTCTTGGTTTCCGGATCTATTTCAATGATTTTGTTAAGATGTTTTGAGACATCGACAACGATTCCTTCACCAACCACTTGCCCGGCGAGCGAGGTTCCGGCAGCCCGCGGAACAATCGATAATTTGTGTGTTGAAGCAAAGCAAATAATCTTTTGAATGTCTGCGGTGTTTTTAGGGTAAGCAACTGCCAACGGTACTTTCCGATAGACCGATGCATCGGTTGCATAGATAGTTCGGGTTAAGTTGTCTGAGTGAAGGCTTCCTTCGAGTTGTTGACCGAGTTCTTGAAGTTGGGTAAGGTTCATTTTTGTGTATAAAAAAGCCTTGTAAAGTAAATCAATTACAAGGCTTTCACAAAAATTTTCTGTCAGTTTTTGTTGGCTATCTGCCGAAGAACCTGATTTTTTCGATACCTCCCGATTTGTTTAACATGTCGAGTAAGATAGGTTGGTCGTCAGATTTTGCCTCGATGATTTTGGAAACGTCTTCTACCGTATTTACCTTCACACCATTGATAGACGTAATTACATAACCTTCTTCTACTCCTCCGTATTTAATGAGATCTGCCCGATTGACACGGCTAACGACAACACCTTGTTTGAGGTTTCTCTTTTTAGCTTCTTCTGCACTCATGTTTTTAAGTTCAATACCGTACAAGTTATATCGAATCAACTCGTTCTTGGTCAATTTGACCTTAAAGTCTTTTATTTCCCCAGATCGGTCAACAGATACATTCACTTCATCATAGGGTCTTTTGGCGTTGAGATAGCCTGACAAATCAGCAAATTTTGAAATTTTGATGTTATCAAGTTTGATAATGACATCTCCTTTTTTGAGTCCTGCCTTAGAAGCGCCTGAGTTGGGTTCTACATCATCAATAAAAAAACCCTCCGTTTCGTTGAGCCCCAATTCTTTGACGAGTTCGTTGTTTACTTCTCTACCCGTCACACCTAAAATACCGCGCTGAACCCCTCCGAATTCCATCAAATCTTCAATCACTTTTCGTGCAATATTGCTCGGAACGGCAAAAGAATACCCGACATAAGAGCCGGTTTGGGACGTAATAGCTGTGTTAATCCCGATTAATTCGCCACGAATATTGACCAACGCACCACCGCTGTTTCCTGGATTGACAGCCGCATCGGTTTGGATAAATGATTGGATAGATTTTCTAGGGTCATTTCCCAAATCGCGCGCTTTGGCACTGATGATACCTGCTGTTACGGTTGAATTTAAATTGTATGGGTTCCCGACTGCCAACACCCATTCTCCTACTTTGGTGTTGTCAGAATCGCCAAAAGTAATGAAAGTCAAGTCTTTACCAGCTTCTATTTTGATGAGTGCAATATCGGTTTTGGGATCTGTACCGATAAGCTTGGCATCAAATTCACGATTGTCATTAAGGGTAATGCTGATTTTTGTCGCGTTTTCAACCACGTGGTTGTTGGTGATTATGTACCCGTCCGGAGAAATGATGACACCCGAACCGGATCCGACAATCTCTCTGTTCTGATTACCTCCAAAACCATATAAAAATTCGAGCAGTGGATTGACGGGATTGTTGTCAACTGCCGTGTTTTTGACATGAACCACCGTGTGGATTGTTTTTTCCGCTGCGTCTGTAAATTCAACCACATCTGTGGGTAATCCTGTCATGTTATTTGAAACATACTTTGTCTGCACAATTTGCGGACTCAAGCCGGTAACTATGGAATTTTGATTTTCCGGGCTTTTATCAAAAAAGAATTTGTATGAAGCTAAAGTGACAGCTCCGCCGATAACTGAAACTAATACAAGACTAAGAAACTTTTTCATCATATATTATTTTAAATTATTGAATAAAATTAATTGCAAAAATGATTCCCTTTTATCAGTTTAACGTCAGTTTAACGCCAAGCGTATTTCGTTGGTTTTATTTAACTTTGTCGTTTTAATAATCTTTATGCAAATCGAATTTTTTAAATACCAAGGAACAGGTAACGATTTTGTCATACTCGACAACAGAAAACTCAGTTTTGACAAAAACGATACCAAACTGATTGCCAAGCTCTGCGACAGAAAATTTGGCATTGGAGCTGATGGCTTGATTTTGTTGGAAAATCATCCTGTGTATGATTTCAAAATGGTTTATTATAACTCCGACGGAAGAGAAAGCAGCATGTGTGGAAACGGCGGGAGGTGCTTAGTTGCCTTTGCCAAGCAGCTTGGAATTATAACCCAAAAATGTGTATTTGAAGCGATTGACGGAATGCATGAAGCAACTATTTCGGACGATTTGGTCAGCCTGAAGATGCAAGATGTAACGATACTTGAAAGTTATACAAACCATGTTTTTTTAGACACAGGTTCGCCACATCATGTTACTTTGGTAAAGGATTTGAAATCTTTTGATGTTGTCCGAGCCGGGAGTTCCATCAGGCGGGGTGCGCCTTATTTTGAGAAGGGAACCAATGTCAATTTTGTAGAACAAGCCGGTTCAGACATTTTTTCAGTACGAACTTACGAGCGTGGCGTGGAAAATGAAACTTTGTCATGTGGAACAGGCGTAACTGCCGTTGCACTGGCTATGCATCATTTGAAAAAATCATCCGAAGAGGTGTGTTTACTTACCCCCGGAGGAGAACTCAAAGTGGTTTTCAAAAAAACGGCAAAAGGATATGAAAACATCTTTTTGATTGGTCCGGCTTGCTTGGTTTTTAAAGGAATCTATCCATGTTGAGTCTGAGGAATGCATATTGCCAACTTCGCGCATTGGAACCTGATGACTTGAATTTTCTATTGAAAATAGAAAACGACGAATCGCTTTGGAAAATCAGCAATACCCAAATACCTTATTCAAAATACCTTTTGACAGAATATATCAAAAATGCGGGAGAAGACATATACACAGCCAAGCAATTGCGCTTGGTGATTTGTCTTCGGGATGGAGAGGCAATAGGCTTGCTTGATTTTTTTGACTTTGAGCCCAAACACAAAAGAGCTGGTTTAGGTATTGTTCTAAACGAAGCTCATCGAAATAAAGGAATTGGCAATGCTGTTTTAAGCCTGGTTAAAGAATACGCTAAAAATAGCTTGGATCTACACCAACTTTATGCGAATATTGGTGAGCATAATTCCGCGAGTTTGAAACTATTTGAAAAATCAGGCTTTCAAAAAACCGGCACAAAAATCGATTGGATTTATGATGCAGGATTCTATGAAAACGAAATAATGCTTCAATTTATTTTTGCATCCTAAAAGTGTATTTCAAAAAAATATTTATTGCAACTGCATTTATCGGCCTTTTGATCGCCGGATATTTTTCATTTCGGATATATCAGATTGTCATGATGCCCAATACCAATTTCAACAATCCGGAAGCAACCCTTTTTATCAAAACAGGCGAAACATATTCGGAACTTAGAAAAGACTTGGAGCCTTTGTTGAAAAACATCGAAAATTTCGACGTGTTGGCAAAGCGAAAAGAATATGTATATAACTTGAAATCAGGTAAATACATTCTTAAAAAAGGAATGAATAACAACGCCATCATCAATACTTTGCGGACTGCCAATGTACCCATCCATGTTTCTTTTAACAATCAAGAAACAATCTACAATTTAGCCGGACGCATTTCCAAACAAATCGAAGCCGACAGTATTTCACTTGTAAACAGCATGTTAAATGAGGACTTTTTGAGTGAAAAGCGCCTTGATGATCAAACCGTAATAAGTTATTTTATTCCCAACACTTACGAATTTTTCTGGAATACTTCGTCTAGTCAATTTATTGAGAGAATGGGGAAAGAAAACCAACGGTTTTGGAATACAGAAAGACTGGCTAAAGCAGATAAATTAAACCTATCACCCATTCAAGTTAGTATTTTGGCGTCGATTGTTCAAAAAGAAACCAACAAGCACGATGAGATGCCTCGCGTAGCGGGAGTTTACTTAAATCGGTTGAAAAAAGGTTGGCCATTGCAGGCTGACCCGACCGTCATTTTTGCATTGAAAAAAACAAGCAAAAACTTCGATATCGTAATTAAACGGGTTTTGTTGAAAGATTTGGAAATTGAATCGCCCTACAATACCTACAAATACAAAGGATTGCCGCCGGGTCCAATTACTATGCCCGATATAGTTGCTTTAGATGCTGTTTTGAATCCGGAGACACATGACTATTTCTATTTTGTAGCAGATGTTGAAAATTTTGGCTATCATAAATTTGCAAAAACACTTCAACAACACAACAAAAACCGAATTAAATACCAACAGTGGGTTAACAAACAACGTATTATGCGTTAAAAAAACATCGATTTTCGGTGTCCAATTTTATCAAATATATGTTTTATATTACCATGTAAAGGCATTTTTTAAAGTTTTATAAATCAATTTAACGTCAATAAAAACAAGCGTTTGAAAGCGATTTAATTTACAAAACCCACATTTTCATTAAGATAAGATTAACTTGCTTAGATTGATACTGTATAAAAAAGGTTTATATTTGCAACGTTAATTTTAAGCACTTTGTTTCGACTAAGGTAAGGCTTAAAGGAAATTAAATCTTATGAAAAAACGAGTTATCAAGTATTCTTATTTTGTAGCCGTTTTAGCTCTTATCAGTTTCGGTTTTTCTGACAAAAAATCCATTAAAATACATCCCAGTTTTATAGTTACTGATCCTGTAGAAGCTGATTTTCCACAACATTATGCCTCTGCCAATCAAGAATTTGTCTTGAAAATTCCTTTCTACGGAAGATCATTTAATGCGTTTAAGGAACGGTTGGCTTTTAAAGAATCCGGAGGAAGGTATCATGCAGTCAATTCGTTTGGCTATATGGGTAAATACCAGTTTGGCTCGTCGACCTTGAAAATGTTGGGTGTACACGATACGGTAACGTTCCTTAAAACGCCGGTGCTTCAAGAAATAGTATTTGAAAAATACATCGCGAGAAACAAATGGATTCTCAGACGGGATATTGCAAAATACGATGGAAAAATCATCAACGGCGATTTGGTAACTGAGTCCGGTATTTTGGCTGCAGCCCACTTGGCGGGAGCGGGAAATGTGAAAAATTATTTAAGAAGCAACGGACAAGTCAGATTTTCTGATGCCAATGGTGCTTCCATACAGTCTTACATCCGCAAATTTTCAGGCTACAACTTGTCAATGATTAAAGAAGACCAGCACGCAAGACTCTAATCTATTCCTTTGGTTTAGACTTTTCAAAAAGACCTTTAATTCTTCAAATTATTGGTCTTTTTGTTTGTTTATCAGGCATTTGAAAAACGGGCAATCAATATAGACCATTTTTTGCAATTTCAGAACTAAAACAATTGACTTAGGTAACTAACTTTTAACCTGGATTTTTTTAATCCAAAATGCGTCAGTTTGAGTGAAATTCCGAGAGGAATTTTGTATCCATTATAAAATATTAGAAATCAGGTTATTATTGACCAAATCTAAATAATATTATGAAGTTCTTAGAGCCTATGCTAATGAAGATTTTGATAACTTATTTTTTGATTTTGTACCGTACAAACTGAATGTAAATTTAAATTTTTCATTTCTGTTATCAATCCCAATAAATCAAAATACAGGGCTTTGATAGTACAGCTGAAAATTTAAAATCAAACAAATATTTTGAATAATCCAAAGTCTTCGATTTCGTAGCTTTTCATTCTTTAAGTTAATTTAGGATAGCTGTAGTACTGAAAAATGGAAGGCTATAGGCTGAGATTAGATCAATAAAGAAGATGTCGATAAGATGGCCAAACGAACTTGAACCATTTGAAAAACCTATAAAAAAAGAAAAACCGCCTCTTTAGAGACGGCCTTGCGGTCCGGACGGGACTCGAACCCGCGACCCCCTGCGTGACAGGCAGGTATTCTAACCAACTGAACTACCGAACCAAATTCTGTAAGCGGTTGCAAATATACACCGCAATTTGGTATCTGCAAACATTTTTTCTTTAATTCAACCTTTTATTCATTCAAACAAAAAGCGCGCGCGCGTTCAGATAAGTTGAAAGTATCAATTCCAGCGAGTTGTGAATATCGGATTGAACATAACCTATTTGATATTTAGCACATTGCAGTTTGAGTGCTTCATTAAACTGCTGCATTTTTTGCTTGTAAATTTCTTTGATGTTGTCAGCAAACAAGTCGATTTTTTGTCCGGTTTCTACATCCACAAAACGCTTGGGTGTATTTTCAAAGCTGAATTCCTGCTCAGTGGTTTTGTCAATTACATGAAACAAAACTACTTGGTGTTTGTTGTGCTTGAGATGTTTCAACGCATCAAACAGCTGCCCGGGGTTTGTGGCAGCTTGAAACATATCGGTAAACAGAAAAACCAACGAACGACGTTTGATTTTTTCGGCAATTTGATGCAAAAAGGTAAATGTATCCGTTGAGGATGCTTGTTGATTTTCAAGCAAATCTTCCATTTGTTGCAACAGCATTCGGTGATGCCTGTCACTTCCTTTCTCTGGAGAATAATACGTGTAGTTGTCTGAATAAATACTCAAGCCTACAGCGTCGCGCTGGCGTTTAAGCAAATTCATCAAAGAAGCCGCAGCCAAAACAGAAAAACCGATTTTATTGTAGTTTTGGAGCGTCTGTGATTTTAACAGCGGATAATGCATCGAAGCTGAATTGTCGATGATCAGATGGCAACGCAGATTGGTTTCTTCTTCATAGGTTTTGATGTACAGCCTATCGGTCTTGGCGTAGTGTTTCCAATCGATATACCGGGTCGAATCGCCCGGATTGAAACTTTTGTGCTCAGCAAATTCGGCCGAAAACCCCCTGAAAGGGCTTTTGTGTATGCCACTGATAAAACCCTCCACCACCTGATTGGCCAAGAGCTGAAGGTTTCCGAATCCGGAGGTATGTTGGATGGCTTCTTTTAGTTGCATCGCAGAAATAGAAAAGGTTTGACTGAAAAATCAAACCTAATCAAATATTTTTAGATATTAGCTATACCAACGCATCTAATGCTTCGGTATAAACGGCTTTGGGAGAAACACCCACTTGGCGGTTGATCAACTCACCTTTCGAGAAAACCAAAACTGTCGGGATGTTTCGAACACCGTATTTGGCAGCCCATTGTTGGTGAGCATCCACGTCCACCTTCCCGACTAAGGCTTTGTCTTTATAATCATTGCTGATTTCTTCAATGATCGGGCCAACCATTCTACACGGTCCGCACCAAGCTGCCCAAAAATCAACCAATACCGGCTTGTCTGATTTTAACACAACTTCTTCAAAATTCGCATCTGTTATTTCTAATGCCATGGCTAATAATTTTTTAAATAAATAAATTCTTAATTCAAAATTAGTCTTTTTTTTATAAAATATCTTACACTTTTAATCACTTTTAATGATGAATCTATCGGGGTAGTTTATGGCTTTGCGCCTAGCATAAAAACCCATGTCTTCCGAGTGAGCGCGTAAAGAATCAGGAAATAGGTTCATTTGTTTTTTCAAAACTTGCGTTATCCTCTTCTTTTGGGAAAGCTTTCTTGTTAAAAACCAGTAAAAGCCCAACGCCTAAACTGATTGCTGTGTCTGCCAAGTTAAAAACCGGGTCAAAAAACGAGAAGTATTTACCACCAAAAAACGGTATCCATTCGGGTAGGTATCCCTCAAAAAGCGGAAAGTGCAACATATCGACTACTTTTCCATGAAAAAGGGTTTCATAACCGCCTTCCGCGGGCAGAAAGGTTGCTACTTGACGATAGCTGTCCGAAAATATCAGACCGTAAAAAACAGAGTCGATGATGTTGCCAAATGCGCCGGCAAAGATGAGCGAAACAGCAACAACCGCAATCTTGGGGGCATTTTTTTTTATCAAATCAAGAAGCCAGTAACCGATTGCAACAATCGCGACCAATCGGAAAACAGTCAAAAACAATTTGCCATAGGCTCCCGGTATTTTAGCACCCCAAGCCATCCCTTCGTTCTCGACAAACAGTATTTTAAACCATCCAAAAACAGGAATGCCATCCCCAATCTCAAAATGTGTTTTAATATATATTTTGCTGATTTGATCAGCTAACAGAATCAATACAATCAGAAGAAAAGACTTTTTAAAGGACATTTGAGATTCGGCTATTTGAAGTTCATAATAAAGCCGTCAAAATTAAACATATTATTTCGTTTTCCGGACATCGATATTTCCGGATAATGTTTTTAAATAAATTAAATTTTTCCCCTCGGGTATTTTTTCAGAAATAAAGTTCCCGGCTTGTGCTTCCGCGTGGATTAACCCTGAAATTACAATAGCGTGTATGTTGCCGTTGGCACAATAAATTTTCGCGTTGCCATCAAAAGCTAATAGGTTCGCATCGCCATTTAACAATTGTGCCGTTAGGTTTTTAAATTTTCCGGAAGCCTTCAAATTACTTGTGTTACTTTCAAAATAAACGATTATATCTTCAGGTAGTTCGATTACAGCCTCCTGCGCGATTATTTTGTGTGCACTTAATTTGTCATCATAATTTGGGAAAGTGAGGTTTTTTTGATTGTACACGCTCATCTCGCTCTTTTCCCGGACAATTTTTAATTGTAAAAAAGAAGCATATTCTCCATCTTGTAACATTTTGACTACCAAAATGTTTTCTTGGGTGGACAGAATTTGCACGTTGGTAACTTCATCTAAAAAAAACCGGATGATTTTGATTCCTTCCAAGCTTTCAAGATGATTGATTCTTGTCTGCGCTTGCAAAGTAAGAAATCCTGTCAACCAAAGAAGAAAAAAGCTCGATTTCATCTGAAATGTTTGTGCAAAAATAAAAAACCGCTCCGAATAGAGCGGCTTCGGTAAAATCTCAGAAGGTATTTTACTTCTGTAAATTTTTCGCTTCGATGCTCAAGGTGGCATGTGGAACGAGTTTGAGGCGTTCTTTGCTGATCAATTTTCCGGTGATGCGGCAAATCCCATAAGTCTTGTTTTCGATGCGGATAATGGCATTCTTCAAATCCCGGATGAATTTTTCCTGACGGATTGCCAATTGGGTGTTGGCTTCTTTTGACATGGTCTCAGAACCCTCTTCAAAAGCTTTGAAAGTGGGGGAAGTGTCATCGGTTCCGTTGTTGCCATCGTTCATATAGGCACTTCTAATAAGCTCTAAGTCTTGTTGGGCCTTTACTATTTTTTCTTCAATAAGTTTCCTGAATTCTACTAATTCTGCATCCGTGTAACGTACTTTAGTCTCTATTTCCATAATGCTCAAATTTTTTCAATGAATAATTTAGTTTCTATTCCGTCAAATTGAATGTCTATTCCGTTTTTTAATTTGTCAACCAACTTTAATTCATTGGCTAAAGTTTCGTCCATAATGTATGTTTCATTTCGAGAAACCGCCATTTGAACCTGCGGATGTCTGAGGATTTGAATCCGTATTTTATCGGTTACTTCAAATCCAGAATCTTTCCGATAGTTCTGAATCCTGTTGACCAACTCGCGCGCAATCCCTTCATTTTTAAGCTCCGGTGAGATATTCTTATCCAGTGCAACGGTTATTCCTTTATCGGTTGCTACCAGCCAGCCTGCAACTTCTGAAGCTAAAATTTCTACATCATCGAGCGACAAATTAACTACTTTTTCTTGAATATTTAATGTTAAAGTCCCATCGCGTTCTAAAGTCGCTATTTCTTGTTTGGATAGATTTTTTATTACCTTAGATATCAGCCCTATATCTTTTCCAAAACGAGGACCTAAGGTTTTAAAATTAGGTTTTATTTGTTTGATTAATATTTCAGACTCATCTTCCAAAAGGACGATATTTTTAACGTTTACTTCCGATTGAATCAGGTGTGATACCGCCTTGATTTCTTCCCTGTCTTTATCGTTAAACACAGGAATCATCACGGTTTGAAGCGGTTGGCGTACTTTGATTTTTTCTTTTTTACGAAGCGATAAAACCAATGAAGATATGACTTGCGCTTTCTGCATTCTGGCTTCCAATGATTTATCAACAAAATGCGGTTGATATTTCGGAAAAACATCCAAGTGGACACTTTCATTCCCGGTCAAATCGCGATACAATTGTTCGGAAAAGAAGGGGGCTAAAGGAGCCATAAGTTTGGAAACCTCGAGCAAACAGGTATAAAGTGTTTGATAAGCGGCGATTTTATCTGCTTCGTATTCGCCTTTCCAAAAACGTCTGCGGCAGAGGCGAACATACCAATTACTCAAGTTTTCCTGCACGAAATAGGAAATTGCTCGGGCAACTTTGGTAGGTTCGTAATCTTCGTACGCTTCTTCTACTTCCTTGATTAGGCTGTGTAGCTCAGACAAAATCCAACGGTCAATCTCAGGACGTTCTTCCAAAGATATTTGTGTTTCTTTTGTGTCAAAACAATCTAAATTGGCATATAGGCTAAAGAAAGAATAAGTGTTGTAGAGCGTACCAAAAAATTTTCGTTTGACCTCCTCAACTCCCGCCATATCAAATTTGAGGTTGTCCCACGGGTTTGCATTGACCATCATGTACCATCGAATGGCGTCGGGGCCGTGTGCTTTGAGTGCCTCAAAAGGATTGACGGCGTTGCCCAATCGCTTGGACATTTTCTGCCCGTTTTTGTCTAAAACCAAACCATTTGAAACAACGTTTTTATAAGCCACGCTGTCAAATACCATAGTAGCGATGGCGTGGAGCGTGTAAAACCAGCCGCGGGTTTGATCGACTCCTTCGCAGATGTAGTCGGCGGGGAAGGTGGAGCCGGTATCTATTTTATCTTTGTTTTCAAAAGGGTAATGCCATTGCGCATAGGGCATGGAGCCGGAATCAAACCAAACATCGATAAGGTCGGATTCGCGATGCATCGGTTTGCCCAAAGGCGAAACCAAAATAATCTGGTCAACAATGTTTTTGTGAAGGTCTATTTTCACGTAGTTGTCTTCACGCATGTCGCCCGTGACGAAGTCCGCAAACGGGTCTAATAGCATCAGTCCTTCATCGATTGATTTTTGTATTTCTTCTTTTAATTGTTTTACGGAGCCAATGCATATTTCTTCTCTCCCGTCTTCCGTACGCCAAATGGGAAGTGGAATCCCCCAAAATCGCGACCGTGACAAATTCCAGTCGTTGGCGTTTTTTAACCAGTTTCCAAATCGTCCTTCTCCGGTAGATTTGGGCTTCCAGTTGATGGTTTGGTTGAGTTCATACATCCGGTCTTTCATTTCAGTCACTTTGATAAACCAAGAATCGAGCGGATAATACAGCACGGGCTTGTCTGTCCGCCAACAATGTGGATAACTGTGTACGTATTTTTCAACCTTAAAGGCTTTGTTTTCTTCTTTGAGTTTGATGGCAATTTCTATATCGACTGATTTTTCGGGCGCTTCCCCTTCTTCATAATATTCGTTTTTGACATACTTGCCTGCAAATTCGCCCAAATGCCGGGTGAATTTTCCTTGTAAATCGACCAAAGGAACGGGATTACCATCTTCATCCAAAACCAAAAGTGGTGGGACTTCCGGGACGGCTTCTTTGGCAACTTTCGCATCATCGGCACCAAAAGTAGGTGCGGTGTGAACGATGCCTGTACCATCTTCAGTCGTAACAAAATCACCCGAAATAACTCGAAAAGCATTTTCGGGATGTTGATAAGGCAATGCGTAAGGCAACAATTGTTCGTACCGGATGCCGATCAAGTTTTTGCCTTTGCATTCACTCAAAATTTTGTACGGGATATTCTTTTGATTGGATGTGTAATTTGTAAAATCATTTTCGCCGGTAGAAAGGAAAAACTTACCGGCAAATTGTTTGCCCACCAAGGCTTTTGCTAAAACCACCAAGGTGGGTTCAAATGTGTATTGATTGAATGTTTTGATTAATACGTAATCGATTTTCTCACCCACGGTCAGTGCCGTGTTGGATGGCAACGTCCAAGGCGTGGTTGTCCAAGCGAGCATAAACGCATCTTTTTCACCCGCAAGCGGTTTGTAATTAAAAGCTCTCGCTACTGAGTTTTGAGTTCCTTCTTCCGGGTTTAGGGGACTTTTAAATTGTGCCACCACCGAAGTGTCGGTCACATCGCGGTAGCAGCCTGGTTGATTGAGCTCGTGCGAACTGAGCCCTGTGCCGGCTTTGGGCGAATACGGCTGGATGGTGTACCCTTTGTATACCAGGTTTTTGTTATAAAGCTGGGCAAGCAGCCACCAAACCGACTCCATGTATTTGGGTTCATAAGTCACGTATGGGTCTGTCATATCCACCCAATAACCGATTTTTTCGGTAAGGTCGTTCCACACATCAGTGTAGCGCATAACCGCTTTTTTACAAGCTGCGTTGTATTCCTCCACCGTGATTTTGGCACCGATGTCTTCTTTGGTAATGCCCAATTCTTTTTCGACACCCAACTCAATGGGCAAACCATGCGTATCCCAACCGGCTTTGCGGTTTACTTGAAATCCTTTTTGGGTTTTGTACCGGCAAAAAATATCTTTAAGCGTTCGCGCCATCACGTGGTGGATACCGGGTAAACCGTTTGCTGACGGAGGCCCCTCAAAAAAGATGAACGGTTTGCTCCCCTCTCTTGAAGAGATGCTCTTTTCGAAAATAGCTTCCGATTTCCAATAATCGCTTATCTCATCTGCCACTTGGGGCAGGTTTAAACCGTTGTATTCTTTAAATTTCTTATTCATGAAATCACTTTCATTTTTGAAGTTGCGAAATTAATGATTTTCATTGGATTGAAAAGGAAACAAGTAGATTTATCTCGTAAAAATTTGCTTTAAAACAGCCAATGAACGCGGTTTTTTGAAATCGTCAAAATGAATCTCGTAATAAAGGAGTAAAAGATTTAAAAAATCCTGCCGAAGGTAAGTCGGAATTTTAATCTTTGACAAGCTTTCTAAGTCCGTCTTCGATAACTGTTTTAGAAGCGCTGAAGCCAATTCACTCATGCAAATATCGGATTGAACGTGCGTTAAAATCCCCTCTTTCAAATCAAAAAAATCACCTTCACCGGACAAATCTGGTTCAAAACCTAAATAACGACAAAGTTTTAACAACAAGTATAAATGAAAATTGACAGACTCGTTTTGGTTTTCAAAAAAGTTGAAGGCATTTTCGAGAAAATGAAACAAATCGGGATTGGCTTCCTCTTCTTTCAAACACATAGAAAGGATTTCCGATAAAAAAACCGCAATGGTGCTTTTTTCGATTTTACTGTGGATGCTGTGAAAGGGGGTAGCAATTTTGATTTCAGAAATAGATTCAAGCGTTCCTTTGTTTTTGTGAACGGCATCAATTTCTATATAGGTGAGCGGTAAGAAAAAAGAAGCCTTGAATTTTTTATTTTTCGGGCTGAGCGCGCCTTTTATAAGATAAGATTTGAGTCCAGAAGATTCGGTGTAGCACCTGACAATCAGGCTAGTATCGCCGTACCGAATGTTAGATAAAACAAATGCATTGGTTTGAACCCTCATCAGCGGATAATCATCACTTTGGTTACTTTTGTTTGCGAACCGTCATCGTTGGTGATGATAATCATATAAACCCCCGATGCTACTTTATATTTTCCGAATGCTCTTAAATTCCATTCGATAGTGCCACCCTGCGCGATGGTTTCAAAAACTAAATTTCCGGAAATATCGGTGATTTTCACTCTGGCTCTTCTGGTCAGGTTTCGGATGGTCAGGTTTCCATTAAAATCAGGTTTTACGGGATTGGGGAATACAATCACTTCATTCAAATCATCTTTTGGTGAGGTCGCAACGCCCAAGAACGACATCAATCCTCTTTGCGTGGCAAAATAAACCCTTCCGGTCTGTTCGTCTATGGAAATATCATTGATGACATTGGACGGGAGCGGAGAGTTGTCTTGCGTAAATCGCTGAAGGGTTCTTTGTCCGTCTGGGGAAAGCAAGAAAACGCCAGAGTCAACGGTTCCTATCCATTTATTGTTGGAGCCATCCACTTCGATGTCGGTGATGAATTGTTCAAACAAAAGTTCTTGGGCAGCACCGTTTTCGAGAATGATAATCTCTTCGGCTTTGACATTGGAATCTGTGAAAAATCCGCCCGTGTTGAAAAGCACCCGCAAACCTTTGCGAGTTCCTATCCACAATTGGTTTCGATTGTCTAAAGCGACGGCCTGCACCGAATTGTTGGGTAAGTTGCCTTCTTCTTCCGTTAATTTTTTTATTTGAGGTGTGCCATTGTTCTCGTTGAAGCCAATGAGTCCGTTTGAAATAGAGCCTATCCACTTGGTACCGTCCCGGCCAATGACCATTTTGGCAAAAGCCAGTTCTGTTTGAAGAAAAGGCTCAGAAATAACGTCGCGAACGCTAAACGATTGCCATTGCCCGTTGCTGCGAAGCACTTTGATGGCATTTTCGATGCGGGAATTCGTTACCCACAAGTCGCCGTTGTTGTCAAATTTGGTGTCGTGTATGCGAATATCTACGGTGTTTGGTAATAAACTTTCAAGACCGCTATTGGTGTTGTTAAACAGCTCTACGACTTGATTGTCTTCCAAAACCAATAATCCGTCGTGGAATGAACTTATATAAACTTTTCCGTCTATCGGGCTGATATTAATACTCGACAAATCGCGTGCATTCCTGAGTTCAGAAAATGGTATGTTGAGCCATTCGCCTTTTTGTAAATGGCTGATACCTCTGCTGTCCAAAGGAAAGGGGTTGAAAAAAGTGGTGTATTGCCCAAAAACCACCCAAAGTTCTTCCGGAGCGGCTCTGATGGCAAAAGAATCATTTCGAATCGGGCCGTCCGGAATGATAAATTCAGGTGCTGTCACATTGGGTAAATCAAATTTTAAAAGCCCTTTTTCAGCAGATCCGACAAACAAAGAATTACCAATGACTTGCCCAGCTTTGAAAGTCAGGGAGTTATTCTCAAAATTGGAAATTTGCGATTGAACCGTTCCGCCGTTATTTAGCACAAAAACATCTCGCGTAGTAGTTATGGTCATGAATTGGTCGTTGGCCTTCAGGTCATTTAGGGTTAAGGTATGCACAAAACCCGCGTTGACAAAAGCTGTCCCGTTGTATCGCCATAATTGGCGATTGGATCGAATGGCATAAATCGTATTGTTGAAAGCTACGATGCCGTTCCAAGTGCCTGGAATCCGGGTAATCCACTTGGTGGAATCTATCAGGTTTGGGTCAGTCAAATCGGCAAATTTAATCCCTTGCCCGATAGTAGCTGCAAAAATTTGATTGCCTAAAACAGCGGTTTGAGTGACATTGATCAAACCACCGCCCGCACCGATAAAAAATGTATCGCCAAACTCCAACCGTTCGATGTTATACTCGACAATTCCGAATTGGCAAGCCACATAAATGATATTTCCGGATTCGTTGAAATGATTGACGCGTTTTTGGTTTGGCGGAATGACTTGTTTATTCAAAATATCGACTACTTTTAGGACATCGCGGGTTGCCGGGTCAAAAATCTCAATCAGCCCGTTTGTGTAGCCGATGAGAAGCTTGTTGAATGCTTTGCTGAAATGCATGGTGGAGATAATTTCCCCTTCCAACCCATCGATGGTCGTGATGGTTTTGATTTCGTTGGTCAATAAATTGTAAGAAAAAACAGCGTTTTCTGCACTTACATAGATTTCGTTTTCACCTTCGGAGGTGTCAGAAATGTTTAAATAAGAAAAATGCCCGAGCCAGCGGTCGGAAAAGTTTTGAGCGGGAGCGGCGGTAAAAACCACAAAAAATAAAAATGGTATAAATTTACTCATCTGTTTGAATAACAAAATGCTAAAACGAATGACAAGTTCAATAATTGTAAACGCTTTAGAAAAGATGCAAGATAAATCAAAACAGGCGCGCAACCTCTTTGGCAAAATAGGAAGCGATGATGTCGGCTCCGGCACGCTTGATGGCAATCAGTTGTTCTAACATGACTGCATCGTGGTCAAGCCAGCCTCTTTCGGCGGCGGCTTTGAGCATTGAATATTCGCCACTGACTTGATAAACGGCAACGGGTACATTGACCGAATTTTTAACATCTCGGACAATGTCTAAATAGCATAGGCCGGGCTTGACCATGACGATGTCGGCTCCTTCATCGATATCGGCTTGGGTTTCTTTGACGGCTTCTGTTCTATTTGAAAAATCCATTTGATAGGTTTTTTTATCGCCAAAACCTGGTGCAGAATCGAGTGCATCGCGGAAAGGCCCATAAAAAGCTGAAGCGTATTTGGCACTGTAACTCATAATACCGGTATCTATTAATTTTTGTGCATCTAAAGCCTGACGGATACCGAGAATGCGCCCGTCCATCATGTCGCTTGGTGCTACAAAATCGGCTCCGGCCTGCGCATGCGAAACACTCATCTTTGCCAAAACAGAAATTGTTTCATCGTTGGTAATTTTTCCGTTTTTAACGATTCCGTCATGACCATAAATAGAAAATGGATCGAGGGCTACATCGGTCATGACCAACATATCCGGAACGGCATTTTTGACGGTTTTGATGGCGCGTTGCATAAGCCCGTCCGGGTTTAGTGCTTCTTTGCCTTCGTTGTCTTTCAATGCATCTTCTACTTTCACGAAGAGCAAAACAGACTTCAATCCCATTTTCCACAATTCATGGATTTCTTTATCTAAGTTGTCTAAACTCAAGCGGAAGTAGCCCGGCATGGAAGCAATTTCTTGTTTAATGTTTTTGCCTTCTACCACAAAAAGCGGAACTAAAAAATCGTTTGGGCTGAGGATGGTTTCTCTGACAAGACTTCGAATGGCTTCGCTTTGTCTTAATCTTCTGTAACGGCTGGTTGGAAACATGAAAAAATTTTAGGTAAAGATAAATATTCTCAGAAAGAAGTTGGCAAAATAAATCCTCGATTCTTTTTACAGCGGTAAATCGTAGTTGACACTTAGCCCAAAAACCTGTTTTAGTTGTGTCCGCCCAATGGCATCATCATCATAAACCGTATGAAGGTTGAGGTTGGTCGAAAACACTTTGTTGACCTGCATGGTGATGTTTAGTTGATAACTCAAATCGATATTTTGGGTGTTTTCGAGATAATTGACATATATATTAAAAATATTTTCGGCAAAAATATTATCCATAAGCTTGACTTTGGCAAAGGCTGCTCCGTTAAAACCCAATTCGTAGTTGGTTTTTTTGCCTTGATCTACACTAAAAGCACTTTGGGTTTCTGTGAATATCGATTTTACGATAGTTACCTTTGAAGTTGACGGAGAAATATTGACATGCAAATTATTGTTTTTTTTCCAAAGCATTCCTGGACCAAAGGTGAAATAGGCGGGTGAAAAAATACGGGATTGTTCTACTTTTCGTGTTATCCCGAGCGAGTCGGTTATGTTTTCATAGCTTTTGTCAAATTGCGTACGAAAGTTGAAGAAGAATGAATAGAACCAGTATTTCCGGGCTTTTTTCCCGGCTACACTGTTGTATTCAAATCGGTCGTCTGTTTTTTTCACGTCTTGGCCATTGACTTTTGTGAGGCCGTAAGCTGAATTGATTTGGTTGTTCCAAACCCAATTGTTTTTTGTATAATTGGCTTTAAAGTTGAGGGAAGTTGTTCCGGAGATATTATTTTCGCCTCCGGAAGTCCAATTTTGGAAGGAGGATTGGTTAAATAACAAGGAGAATTTCCCTTCTCTATTCCATCTTTTGGGGTTTTCGTGGCGAAGGGAGTCATGCTGCATACGAGTTACCAAAACCCGTAAGTAGTTCTCCCAATTATCGGTGTCTTTGCCTTGTCCAATTGCTCTGAGAGAAAATAAGCAAAAAACAAAACAAAAAAGAACTGCTTTCTTCATACATTTTTTCTTGCTGTCAAAAATAAAAATTTAGGTTTGAAAAAACGTTGATTTTACTTTTTTTTGAAAATCGGCACACTCGAACAAGCTTCGCCATACAGAACTGCTTTGGCAATGAGCTCGAGCTTTTGGGTCATAAGAACATAAGCAAAGTCAGGCACGGGTTTTTTTGAACAACCCTTGATGATGACATTTTTATCCTTATAATCAGATAGATTGAGCCGGGAGATTTGATCAATAAAGAGCTCTCTTTCCAAATCTTCCAAAGTGCCGAGCGTGGTTTTGGCAGCAATCCCGGATAGTTTGGATGAAACCAGCATATAAGCCCAAACCGGGACGATGGCATCAGTGCTGCAATGCAGCGCGACAAGCCCGTCTTTAAAAACAACCCAATCATTGGATCCGACCGTTTCCCTGAACTTTTTTTCGCGCAAAACCAAGCCTTCATCCAACCATTTAGAAATATCCAAAAGGAATCGTTTTCCCTCGACATAATAATCTTCCAAATCGATGGTGAGAAGCTTGCTATTGGTAACACGGTTGATAATTCCTTCCGGCATAATCTTAAAAAATTACAGCAATCCCAGTTCAAGTTTGGCTTCTTCGCTCATCAAATCTTGCGTCCAAGGCGGGTCAAACGTGATTTCAACTTCTACGTCTTTTACTCCTTCAATGGTTTTGACTTTGTCTTCGACCTCTTTGGGCAAAGTTTCTGCCACCGGGCAATTGGGCGTGGTGAGGGTCATTAAAATTTTTACTTCATGACCTGTGCTGACCATTACGTCGTAGATCAATCCCAATTCATAGATATCCACCGGTATTTCGGGGTCGTAAATGGTTTTGAGGATGGTGACTATTTTTTCTCCAAGCGCATTGGTGTCTATTATGGTTTCCATGTTTATGGTTTTATTAACTGTTTAGATTATAGATAGATTTATCACAACTTAGATTGTTTCTAAATACAAAGGTATGGATTTTTTCTGACCCTTCCACTCGTTTTTAAATGACTGGAAACGGAGAAGGGGTTTTATTTTCCGTTAAACAGATTCATGGTAAGTTGGATGCCCGAAAGCCCGAAGGATTTGACAAGTTCGATAGATTTTTGAAGTCGTTCCGGAAGATTTTTCAGTTCTTCTTCCGACCATTTCCCCAACACGTAATCAATCTGCCGCCCCTTTTCATATTCATTGCTGATGCCAAATCGAAACCGGTTGTAGTGGGTTGTTTGCAATTGTTCTTGGATGTTTTTCAAACCGTTGTGCCCGCCATCGCTTCCTTTGGTGCGAACGCGAATACTCCCAAAAGGCAAGTTGAGATCATCGGTAATGACCAAGAGATTTTCGATGGAGATGTTTTCTTTATCCAACCAATACCGGACAGCTTTGCCGCTGAGATTCATGTAGGTCGTCGGTTTGATCAAGACAAATGTTCTGCCTTTCAATTTATACTCCACACGATCTGCCAATCGGCTGCTTTCAAAAGTCAAGCTTTCTTTTTCGGCAAAAAAGTCAAGCACTTTAAAACCGATGTTGTGTCGGGTTTGGGCATATTCTGCACCAATGTTTCCTAAACCGGCAATTAAAAATTTCTTCACTTCGGTTACTCTTTTTCTTTTGAAAAATATTTTCGGTTAAAGTTACTGGTTTTATCAAACAGTCTTCCATTTATTGAGTTCTTCTAAAAATAATTTCCGTGGAATTTCGCTGGCTCCAAAACTTGCCAAATAATCGGTGTAAACCTGACAGTCGATGAGTTTGCATCCTTTCAGTTGAAGTTGATTGACCCACCAAACAAACCCAACCTTGGATGCGCCCGATACTTTGGAAAACATACTTTCTCCACAAAACACGCCTCCCAAATCTATCCCGTACAAACCGCCCACCAATTCATTTTCTTGCCAAACTTCGACCGATTTTGCAAATCCATTTTGATTTAATGCGGTATAGGCTTCTATCATTTCGGGATGTATCCAACTGCCGTTTCCTTCTTTTCTGGGAATCGATGCACAAGCCCGGATTACCTGCTCAAAAGCTTGGTTGGAAGTGAGTTTAAAGTTATTTTCTTTCAACAATTTTCGCAAACTTTTAGAAATTTTAAGGTTTTCAGAATACAACACCATCCGGCTGATTGGACTCCACCAAAGAATGGGTTCACCTTTCTCATACCACGGAAACATTCCTTTTCGATAAGCTTCAAGGAGTGTTTGCCATGAAAGGTTTCCTCCAATTGCCACAACATCGCCGGCTAATTCGGGGGGTAAGTATTGAATCCGTGAAAGGTTTTTTGAAAAATTCAATATATTCAAAGGAATATGTTACAAATCTATAAAATCGCAACTAAAGCAACAAAACATAATCTATATTATCATTTTTATGTTTATTTTTGACAAGTTTTCTCAATTAAAGTTTGTTGTAGTGTTCTCATGTTTAAAAAAGCCCCGCATTTTGCGAGGCTTTTTGTTTTCGGAATCCGTGCAAATTTCCAAGAAGGGAAGCTTGATATGAACATCGCCGATTATAAAAATCGAAACACTTTTTTTAAAATGGCAAATCGTCCGGATCGTCCGATTGCGCATCTGCTGCCGGTTCAAATGCTTGGCTTGGCAATGGAGGCAAATTTTCTCCAGAAGTGGTCGCTGCCTGCAAGTTTTCTATTCGCCAACCCGTGATGGAATTAAAATATTTGACTTCGCCTTGCGGATTGGTCCATTCTCTACCACGTAGATTAATTGCGACTTTTACGGCTTGATTCACTTTGTAGTTATCCAACAAACTGCATTTGTCTTGCACAAACTCAACAAGAATGTGCTGCGGATATTGTTCTTCTGTCGTGATGACCAATTCTCTTTTTTTAAACCCGTTGGAACCGACTTCTTTGGTCTCTCCAATCATCTTGATTTTTCCGATAATTTCCATGATGTTATGTGTTTGCTAATAAAATTTTCCAAGCGTTCTGAACTTCGTTTCGCGATAAAAATTCCTTTGCCAGAAGGTGTCTGCTTTCTGGATTTGATACAATTTCTACTTTCAAATTCGATACAAATTCCGAACTCTCAATTTGAGTCGGCAAGGTATCGACATTCCCCAACATACCCAAATCGTTTCCAGAAAGTATTTTACTTTTTCTGATATTTTCCGGGATTTGATCCACGCCGATTCCGAGGGTTGAAAGCGGTTTAGGAATTTCGAACATGCCTTCGGAAGCCCGGCAATACCAATTGGCTCCCATACGGGCTACCAAATCTATTTTGCGGTGATCGATTTGCCGGTTTTCATCCAAATATTTTTCTTGAAGGTGTATTTTCACCACTTCGCAGATGACCAAATTCCCCGCACCACCTTCCTTCCCCACGGCAATTACGTCTTTGACCAAACATTCAAACTGAGCCGGCGATTCGGCTACGCGAAAAGGCCTAATCAAATCGGATGCGACAGGTGTAAGTCCCGATTTGACAAACTCATTCACGCCTTCCGGATATTCTGTACTGCTCAACGACATTTGTTGAACAATTTCATAATTCACGATGTTGATAACAACTTCTCCAACCGCTTTAATGTTTTTAAGCGTATGTTTTTCCGAATTGTCCCGAACTCTTCGCGCCGGTGAAAAAATCAGGATGGGCGGTTTGGCACTAAAAACATTGAAAAAACTAAAGGGCGAAAGGTTGGGGGTTCCTTCCACATCAACCGTGCTCGCGAAGGCAATAGGCCTAGGTGCCACCGCACCCAATAAATAGGCGTGGACTTGCACAGTCTTTAATTCGTCTGGAGTAACTGAAAACATCGCAATTTTTAACTGTAAATATATAAAAACACAATGAAAAAAAGTAAGTTGCGTTTAAGATACAAGAATAAACCCGGTTGTTATTTGCGATTACAATCCAAAGGGCTTGCTTTTTTAAAGATTTTAAATTCATTAATTTAGCAATCTAATAGACTTAATAATAAATCATTGCTCAGCACCAAAGTTACTTTTCGTTGGTTTTTATTGCTAACTTCCTTTGCTGTAGTCGGTTTGGTTTTGGTCAATACCTACCTTTTTTTGCAAAAATTCAAAGTTGAAGAAAGGGTCAAGATGAGTGTTTGGGCTTCAGCTGAGGAAGAATTGCTTAAAAGCACAGACTTGAACGATGATCTTGGCAACTTGACCATTCAGGTCTTGAGTAGCAACACTACCACGCCGATGATCTTGACGGATTCGAAACAAAACGTGATGGATTATAGAAACATTGATATCAATCGTGCGGTCAATTCGGTTTCGTTAAAAAAATTAATCCTTCAATTCGGTAATGAAAATGAACCCATCGAAGTCATTCACAACAACGAATTGTTTGGCTATCTTTATTACGGGGATTCTGCCTTGCTAAAAACCATTCGGTACTTTCCATTGGTAGTTATCATTATCGCGCTGCTGTTTGGCTTGGTGATGTACCTTTTTTACAGTGCTGACAAAACCGCTGAGCAAAATTTACTTTGGGCCGGAATGGCCAAAGAAACTGCCCATCAAATCGGGACTCCTTTGTCTTCATTGGTTGGCTGGATTGAAATTTTGAAGCAAGAAAAAGTCTCCGATGACATCTTAATCGAAATCAAAAAAGACATTGAGCGCCTCAATATCATCACCGACCGGTTTTCAAAAATCGGGTCGTTGCCGATGCTTGTCAAAAAGGATTTGGTTGTTGAAACGCAAGCCGCTTTCGATTATCTATCCGGCAGGTTTTCGAAGA
Organism: Flavobacteriales bacterium CG_4_9_14_3_um_filter_40_17; assembly: GCA_002790195.1. Classification (GTDB taxonomy): domain Bacteria; phylum Bacteroidota; class Bacteroidia; order Flavobacteriales; family Flavobacteriaceae; genus UM-FILTER-40-17. The sequence goes on along the minus strand of PFUR01000019.1, from coordinate 1,712 downwards.
TGATACAGTTCAAACTATCCTTACCCGAATACCCGATTTTTATTAACCTAAACAGTGAACTATATTATTGGACTGTCGAAAACCTCATCAAAAACGGAATTGATGCCATGAAAGGCAAAGGAATGATTGGTATTTCGATGGAAGAAGACGAAAAATGGGTGCGTGTATTAATTACTGATACGGGAAGCGGGATACCAAAAAACCTGCAAAAAAGAATCTTCTCACCCGGTTTCACCACCAAAAAGCGCGGTTGGGGATTGGGGCTTTCTTTAGCCAAACGAATTGTAGAGGAATATCACCAAGGACAGTTGCAAATCAAATTTTCTGAGCCGGGAAAAGGAACGGTTATGCAGATTTCACTTCGAAAAATTGAAATTTCCTAAACACCAATTTACTGTTTATACCCCGCCGAGCTTTTTTATCAAACCCGCCGTTTCTGTGAAGTTTTTCTCCAATGCCATTTCCAAAGGTGTTTGTCCTGCGTCGGTTTTTGCATTGATATTTGCGTTGCTTTCAAACAAAAGTTTTACCAATGCCGTTTGCCCGTTGTGAGCCGCCGAATGGAGCGACGTGATGCCGTTTGCCAGTTGGG
>PFUR01000019.1:0-1084 GCA_002790195.1 Flavobacteriales bacterium CG_4_9_14_3_um_filter_40_17 | reverse complement strand
GAAATGGCACAGGCTGAATGAATCGGTGCTACTCGGAAAGAATTGTTTGAAGCAAGATTTGGATTAGCACCTTTTTTATAAAAAAGCTTTTTTTTATTAAATTATTTTAACAAAATTTGAAAAAAAATAGAAATCTATTCGTTAATTTTGTTATGAAACAACTATACTAACAATTTTAAACGATTTATTATGAAAAAATTATTATTCTCCTGTGTATTTCTTTTAAGCATTTTTTGTTTTGCTCAAAAGCAAATTTTTGAAAGCCCAAAATTATATACGGAAATAAGACAGCACAAAACGATTGCTATCTTACCTTTTAATTGCACGATAACTTATAAAAAACAACCAAAAAATTTTAGCACTGAAGCAAATAAAGATCAGGAAAACTCAATGGCAACTTCAATACAACAAAGTTTATATACTTTTCTTCTTAGAAGAAACGATGATTATTTTGTTACTTTTCAAGATACTGAAAAAACCAATGTTTTATTGAAGAGGGCAAATGTTTTTGATAGGTTAGATGAATTAACAAAAGATGAGATAGCAAAAATTTTGGATGTCGATGCAATTATTAGTGGTACTTATGAAAGCCATCAATCAAAGTCTAATGGGGCGGCTATTACTACAGCCGTTCTTTTTGGTGGATTTGGCGGGAAAACCGGCTCAGGAATCCTGACTTTGTTAATAAATAATGGATCGGATGGGGAGCTTCTTTGGAGATTTTTCAAAACCATGGACGATAACTTTGCGATGTCAACGGATGATTTAATTGAAAAAATGATGCGAAAAGTATCTCGAAATTTTCCATATCAAAAAAGTTAACCGTTTTAATAAACTATTCTCGTGGCGTAACTATTATGACATAGTTTTGCGCATTTAATTTACAATTCAATTTTACATTTTCTCATAAAAATCTCGTGTCAATTGAATGTATTCAGCCGTGTATATATGTCTTGAAATCTCGATGACAAGTTCGTCCTCTAAGCAGGTTTTTTTTCCAAATCCGAAAGACATCAACAATCGTTTGATAGGCTTGTCGGCATGCCCGCGTACATTCGTAATGTGATTGGGGAACAACTTAAAT
>PFUR01000053.1 GCA_002790195.1 Flavobacteriales bacterium CG_4_9_14_3_um_filter_40_17 | reverse complement strand
ACCATAATCATATCCATGCATACATTGCCTACGTAAGGTGCTTTTTGCCCGTCTATGGTAACATATCCAACGCCTTTTCCCAAGCGTCGACTGATCCCGTCTGCATGGCCGATAGGCAAAGTGGCTGTCACTTGCTGTTTTTCTGCGATGTACCCACGGTTGTACCCAACTGATTCTCCTGCGGGAATGGTATGCAACTGAGAAACAATCGTTTTCAAAGTTGAAATAGGGCACAACTTAGCATCTTCTGCTGCTGTATTTCCAAAGCCATACAACCCAATCCCGGATCGGACTAGGTCGAACTGCGCTTCGGGATAATTCAGTATGCCCGAAGTATTGAGCAGGTGAAACATCGGTTTGTAAGGCAGTGCTGCTGTCAATTGCTTAGTAACTGCGATGAAATTTTCAATTTGTTTTCGGGTAAAAATTTCTTCGTTCCAATCTTCACTTGCCGCCAAATGAGAAAAAACAGATTTTATCTTAACGGAAACTGTTCCAGAAAAAAGGGACATAACCGCTTCCAAATCTGCTGGATTGAAACCCAATCGGTTGAGCCCGGTGTTGAACTTGAGATGAACCGGGTAACCTTTTTGATTTTTTTGTCTTGCCACTTCCTCAAAGTCTTTCAACACGAAGCCTGAATACAAGGCCGGCTCTAAGCAGTTATCGATAAGCATGTCAAAATTGACACGCTGTGGATGCAGCACCAAAATGGGGGTTTTGACTCCCGCTTGCCTGAGCTCTTTGCCTTCCGAAGCATAAGCGACTGCAAAGTAATCGGCTCCTTTTGATTCGAGAAATTTAGCAACCGTCACGGCATCGCTGCCATATGCATTGGCTTTGACAACTGCCATAAACTTGGTTTCCGGCCTAATTTTTGATTTTATGTAGTCAAAATTGTGTTGCAAGCATTGCAAATCAATTTCGAGTACGGTTTCTCTCGTTTTTGACATGGTTGGGTTCTTCTGAACTGATTTTTTTGGTGATTTCGTTGCGCATTTTTTGTGCTTTCATGGCGTTGAAAAAAGCCGCTCGACTCAAGGGTTCATAAGATTGTTTCTCGCCAAGCAAAACCAAATCTTCATTTTCAGCAAGCCGGTAGCTGTAGTTTGCCAAATTTCCCGTACGGGTACAAACTGCGTGAACTTTGGTAACATATTCGGCAGTTGCCATCAGGTCGGGCATCGGACCGAAGGGGTTGCCTTTAAAATCCATGTCGAGCCCGGCAACAATCACACGGACACCGCGATTGGCTAAATCGTTGCAAACCTGCACGATTTCATCGTCAAAAAACTGGGCTTCGTCTATGCCGACAACATCCACATCGGTTGCCAAAAGCGGGATGTTGGCTGCAGCCGGAACCGGTGTTGACCTTATCTGGTTATCGTCATGCGACACTACCATGTGTTCATCATAACGATTGTCAATCGTGGGTTTGAAAATCTCCACTTTTTGTTTGGCAATCTGCGCACGCTTCAGCCTACGGATGAGTTCTTCAGTTTTCCCTGAAAACATCGAGCCACAGATAACCTCTATCCAACCGAACTGTTCTTTATGATTGACCGTATTTTCGAGAAACATTTTGTAATTTTAGGGTAAAATTTAACACTAAACAAAAAAGCATCTTCCAACGGAACAAAAATATCAAAAAATAAAGGCTTATTTTTACATTAAATTTTAAAAATTATTATTCTTGCTTTTAGAGGTAATTTCCTCGTTGATTCTTTTTAATCATCCTATAAAAAATTAACTTTGAAGCGATTAAATTCAGTACAATGAAAAAGAAATTAGAGGCCGAATTGGTCAGTTTGGCGCATCAGGTACTACAATTGAGTGGCCGAGGTAATCTGGAACAAATGTATCAGACTTCTCGGAAACTTTATGAACAATTGGCCTTGTTTCGATTTGTTGAAAACCATTTTAATGGGTCAACATCCACTTTAACGAGGGAAGAAACGACGGTTTATATGGAAGAATTATTCCAAACAACCAAAGGAAAGGTGGATGAACAAATCGATACAAACGAGCAAATGGATGAATTGATGCCGGATCAAAATCCGCATCAGGAAGATTTGATAGAGCCGCTGATGGAAACCATCAAAGACATGGTAGCGCAGATGCCTTCCCAAGGCCGGCAAATAGATGATTTGTTTGAAGAAGTACAGCCTTCAAAGACTGAAGATTTTCTCTCATTTGACTTTGATGAAATCGCCAAAGATTACAGAAACCTTCCTACTTTTGAGGAGATTGGGCAATCAGATAAAATGCAGGTTGAAACCAAACCCAAATCGGTCAATGACGTTTATAAAACGGGTTTGCAAATTGGCTTAAATGATAAAATTGCTTTTATCAAAAATCTTTTTGATGGCGAAACGGACAATTACAACCGCGTTATTTCTCAGCTTAACACCCTTGAAACGGAATCTGAAGCAAAAGAATTTATCAATCAAATTGTAAAACCGGACTACAACAATTGGGAAGGAAAAGAATTGTATGAGGCTCGATTGATTGCGCTAATAGAAGCCAAATTTAACTGATTTTTTAATCCATGAAAACACCCAAAATTGTTTATTGGAGTTCAACTGCTATTTTATGCTTCATTCTGCTTTACACCTCCGGTAATTATTTTTTTAACCACGATGCCTCAATAGATTTTTTCGTGGCTTTGGGTTATCCTGTTTACATTATATATCCTTTGGGAGCAGCTAAAATTATGGGGGTTACCGTAATTTTGTTTTTCAATCACTTGCGTTTGCTGAAAGAGTGGGTTTATGCTGCGTTTTTCTTCAATTTTGTGTTGGCATTTTTTGCCCATTTCTTGATATCAGACGGCAGTCATTTCGGTGCATTTTTTGCCCTTATCCTATTACTAACCTCCTATTTTACCGGGAAAAAAGTTAGACCGTAGATGGCAAAACTTTATCTTGTCCCCACGCCTGTCGGCAATTTGGAAGACATCACGCTTCGGGCCATCCGCATCTTGAAAGAAGTGGATTTGGTTTTGGCGGAAGACACACGTACCTCCAAAGTTTTATTGAATCATTTTGACATTCAAACGCAGTTGCAAAGCTATCACATGCACAACGAACATCAGTTGGTAGACAGGTTGGTAGAAAAGATAAAAGCCGGCTTGTCGGTTGCCCTGATTTCAGATGCCGGAACGCCGGGCATTTCCGATCCGGGATTTTTGTTGGTACGCGCCTGCCTCAAAACAGGTGTCGAAACCGAATGTTTGCCGGGTGCTACTGCATTCGTACCGGCTTTGGTACAATCCGGTTTGCCTTGCGACCGATTCGTGTTCGAAGGGTTTTTACCTGTCAAAAAAGGACGGCAAAGCCGTTTGGAAGCACTCAAAAACGAAACGCGAACGATGGTTTTTTACGAATCGCCTCATAAACTTCTTAAAACACTTTCCGACTTTGTCAATCATTTCGGGGCTGAAAGACAGATTTCCGTTTCGCGGGAAATCAGCAAAAAATTCGAGGAAACCCGACGAGGAACTTTAGTCGAATTGCACGACTATTTTCTGCAAAAACCACCCAAAGGAGAGTTTGTGTTGGTCTTGGCGGGATTTTCGAAGTAATATTTTTTACTTCCCAACTTCTTTTTTATAAACATTTTCTCCACAATCAAAATTGTTTTGGATACGTGTTTATTGTTGAAAACTTTGAATACTTTTTCAGAAGATTTCCCAAAAGAACTTTGTGTTTTTGACAAAATCATTCAAAATAGAATTGTTCAAAACTTGTATTGAGCTAAAAGTCGAAATATGGACAGCTTAGGTGAAACGATAAGAAAACTAAGGGAAGAGAAGGGATTGCCCCTGCGGGCAGTTGCCGCATTCCTTGACATTGACCAAGCAATTTTAAGCAAAATTGAAAGAGGACAACGTAATGCAAACCGAGAACAGGTGGTAAAACTTGCCGAGTTTTTTAAGATTAAAGAAACTGATTTGCTTGTTTCCTGGCTGTCCGACAAGTTGGTGTATGAGGTAGCGGACGAACAAATAGCTATGCAAGCTTTACAGATGGCAGAGAAAAAAGTATTCCATGTTTGATTTGCTGGATATTGCCCATATCATAGAGCAAAAAATAAAAAGGAAAGTAGATCTTGTGGAGAAAGAGTGTTTGAAGGACTTTGCCATGAAAACAGCTACTAATGACCTGATAAAAATTTATGGATAAGCCAACACCCAAAGAAAGAGTTGAACACATACTTAAAGCCATACAATTGATCAGGCAATTTGTTGCCGGCGTGGATGAGGCTACTTTTTTGGAGGATCAAAAAATCTAAAGTGCCGTTCAATACCAGTTTTTAATTATCGGCGAAGCGATTAGGTATATAGATAGTGCTATTTTATCCAAATACAATTATCCATGGCATGTGCCACGGTCATTCAGAAATTTCATAATTCATGTGTATCACGGAATAAGAATGGAAAGAATTTATTATGCGACACAGGATTTGAATGAATTGGAAAAACAAATAAGCACTATACTTAAAAACGAATTTTAACCATGCCAACACTCCATTTTAAAGGGAAAACTTTTGTGCAAAACCATCGCTACGATAATGCAGTAATATAATACGCTTAACTACCATACATCTTCACCGCCTCCACAAAAGCCTTGGCGTGGTCAACCGGAACGCTTGGCAAAATCCCGTGTCCGAGGTTGACGATGTAGTTGTCTTTACCAAAGGCATCAATCATTTGCTTCACCATTTTTTGAATATCTGGAATCGGAGACAGCAAACGCGCCGGATCCATGTTACCCTGCAAAGTTATTTTTCCGCCTGAGAGATATCGCGCGTTTCGGGGCGAACAAGTCCAATCAACGCCCAAGGCAGATACTTTACTTTGTGCCATGTCGTTGATTGCAAACCAACAACCTTTGGCAAACACAATCACCTTGGTTTCATCGGCCAGTGCATCGACAATCTGCTTGATGTAGTTCCAAGAAAAAGTGGTGTAATCTTCCGGCGACAACATCCCGCCCCAACTGTCAAAAATCTGAACGGCATCTACACCCGCTTTTACTTTCTCTTTTAAATACAAAATGGTGGTGTCCGTAATTTTTTGCAACAAAGCATGAGCGGCTTCGGGTTGGGTGAAACAAAAACTTTTGGCAACATCATAACTTTTAGAACCTTTTCCTTCCACGGCGTAGCAAAATATAGTCCAGGGCGAACCGGCAAAACCAATGAGCGGCACTTCGTCATTGAGCATTTCTTTGGAGAGTTTGATGGCATCCATCACGTAGCCTAAGGTCTCTTGAATATCCGGCACGATGACTTGCTCCACAGCTTTCGCCGAACGCACCGGATTGGGCAACCACGGGCCCACGTCTTCCTTCATCTGCACTTCAATATTCATGGCCTGTGGCACGACGAGTATGTCCGAGAACAAGATGGCCGCATCCGTGTGAATGGCTCTTATCGGCATAAGGGTGATTTCGGCAGCTAATTCGGGTGTGCGGCAACGGGTAAAAAAATCGTATTTGTCGCGCAAGTTGCGAAATTCGGGTAGAAATCTTCCGGCTTGGCGCATCATCCACACGGGTGGCCGGTTGACAGTTTCGTTGTTCAAAGCTCGGAGGAGAAGATCGTTTTTTATCATGATATTCGCGTAGTTTTATAGTTAAAAGTGATGAATGCAAAGGTCTGTCAAACTTTCTATATTGGGGGTTTCTGCTACTAAAATGTTTTGGGTTTTTCCTGCTAAAGCAGCGGCGGTTGTTTTCCCGATACAAAAACATGTCTCTTCGGCAAGGGTGTTGTTTGTCAAAAAACTCGAAACACCCGAAGGGCTGAAGAAAAGAATGGCATCAAATTTACATTTGGTTTTAAACGGATTTAAGACAGTCCGATACGCCATTTCCTCTTCAAAATTAATTCCATGCAACTTCAACATTTTTGGAAGCACCTCTCGGCGGAGATTCCCCGAAAAATAAATGAATGACTTGGTAAAATGATTTTTTATGATTGCTTCGCCCAATTGCTCCCCATAGGGTTTTGTTACCTCGACTCTAAGCTCTAAAGCCAAAAGCTCTTGCTGCAGATGGTTTCCTACCACATAGAAAAAACTTTTTTTTAGCCGATTTACCGGCACTTGTTGCAACAAACTTTTGAGTGCATTGCTACTGGTGAGTATAATATTTTCGAGGTTTTTTTCTACCCGTATAGGAAGTTGTTCTGCTTTGATAAATTCAACTTCATCTAAACAAAAACCGGCCGCAAGCAATTTTTCTCTGACCGGTACAGATAATTTTTTGGTAGCAAGCAATTTGTATTTGGAAGCGCGCATCAATAATTATCTAACAGGTTAGAAATATCTTTATTCAACCCAAAAACGACCAACACATCGTCTGGATTGATGACAGTCGTACTGGTAGGCAAGCCGATTACTTCGCTGGAAACAATTTTATTTCCAAACAAATTGGTTTTTTCCTTTCTACGCATCACTGTAATGATGTTGAGCTTGTAGATTTCCCTGAATTTGAGTTCTTCGATGGTTTTGCCGTGAAATTCTTTGATTGCTTTTATTTCTGAGATGGAATAGTTTTGATCGATTTCAAAGTTTTCAATAATTTTTTTGAAATTGATTTTGTTGGTCAAACGTTCGGCAGCTTCTTGTTCGGGATGGACAATTTTTTCGATTCCCATCGCCTGCAAGATGGTATCGTGTATGGGAGAGAGCGACCGTCCGATGATAGGTGCTTTGGTGAGCCTTCGGATGATGGCTGTCGTGACGATAGAAGCCCCTTCGTTTTCTCCGATGGCTACAACGAGCAAATTGGCATCCTTTATAGGTAGTGAGCTATAGCCCAGCTCGTTGGTTGAGTCAAAACAAATGGCGTGAGCAATTTTATCTTTGATGAGATTAATCTTGTCCATTTTATAATCTACACCTATTACTTCATTGCCGGTTTCGGTGAGGTTGAGAGCCAATGAAGTGCCGAAATTTCCAAGTCCGAAAATGATTACTTTCATGGGAGCGTTTATTAATTGATAAAAATATTTTCTTGTGGATATTTATAGAATTTTGTTTGCAAACGCCTCATCAAGCCAAACAAGAGATTGAGCGTCCCGATTCTTCCAAACAGCATGGTGACGATGAGGACATACTTGCTTGGTTCACCCAAGGTTGGCGTTAGACCTAAACTCAACCCGACTGTACTATAAGCCGAAAAGCTTTCAAAAATCACATCAATCAACCGGGCATCGGGCTCAAGGAAAAGTAAAAGTAAAATACAAGTGCCAATGGAAATTAATGAAACTGCAATGATGGCAAATGCCCGGTTGACGGTACCACTTGATACTTCACGGGTTCCCAACTCTATGTGATTCCTCCCTTGCGCGATAGAGAATATATTCAGGGACGCTATAGTAAAAGTGGTTGTCTTAATCCCGCCTCCGGTCGATCCGGGCGAGGCTCCGATCCACATGAGCAAGAGCACGATGAGCAATGATGGCATCGCCATTTTCGAAAAATCAACTGTATTGAAACCTGCCGTCCTGGGAGTGACGGCATCAAATACTGCAGTTGTGAATTTACCGAACACACTTGTGTGTTCGGCCTGAGTAAAAGAATTTTCGGCAAGTAGGAAAAAAACCGTCGAGACCGACAGCAGTATGAGGGTTGTGTAGAAAACAATCTTCGTGTTGAGTGTGATAACCCGGATGGGTTTATTGAACGTGTGTTTTATAAAAATGTTTATCAGAAATTCCCGCCAATAGGTAAAGAAATTAAAAACAATACTGTAGCCAAGGCCGCCTAACACAACCAGTATCATGATTCCCCACTGAAAAGCATAATTGAACCGGGTGATGGTGTCGAAAAGCCCAGAAGGCAAGGTGGAAAAACCGGCATTGCAAAAAGCTGAAACCGAATGAAAAATGGAAAAGAAAAACCGATCTGACTCGGGTATTTCTTGTACGGTAAAATAGATATAGAGTGCACCTACAAATTCTAAGCTCAGGGTAAAAGAAACAATCTGCATAGCCGTTTTAAGGGCATCTTGAAGTTTATCCGAAAGGGTGAAATCTTTCACATAAAGTTCTTCCCTGAAAGAAGTACTTCCTTTGAAAAAATAAGAAAAAAAAGACGTGAAAGTCAGAATTCCAATTCCGCCCAACTGAATTAAAATCAGAATGATGGTCTGCCCGATGAGTGTAAAATCATGAGCCGTGTCCAAGACTATTAAGCCTGTCACACAGACGGCGCTGGTGGCGGTAAACAAAGCATCTACAAAGGAAATCCCGGAAACCGTGGCGTTGGGTAGCATCAGAAGAAAAGAGCCCACCAGGGCAATGGCTATAAAACTTCCTACAAACAAAATAGTCGGGTTGGTGTAGAGCCTGTATAGATGCCTTACAAAAACCATCAGCCGGATGATAAAGTAAAAAAACAATCCGGCATGGAGAATGGGTTTGATAATTTTAAAAATTTCAGAAAAAGGAAGCTTGGGGTTGGCTATGATAACAGCGATGGAGGAAACTACGATTCCTATCAACAAAAGCATGTTGACCAAAATAGTTAACCGAAATTCTTTTTTCCCTCTGAAAAGAAAATATTTAAAGATGTTGAATCCCAGCAACAATGCCGTTAAAAACAGCATCATATACATTTTGACAGGCCTAAAATCCTGTTTTAAAACGAATCCATAATCAAAAATCAGAAAACTTAAGATAAAGAAATCGATAAAACCATAGATCGCTCTAAATCTTTGAAGGTTTTTCATACCAAGGTGAAAACAAAATAAGAAGCAAAATTACTGATTTTTTTGAAGTACGCGTTTTATTTTCTCCATGAGCTCTTTACCACCGTTTTGAAGAATTTCTTCTGCGGCTTCAACACCTATATTTTGGCTTTTCAGCAGGGATACTTTTCTTACCGCCTCTATTTTTTCCGAGCCATCAACACTAAAAACGGCTCCCATAAAATGAATTTGATCGTTTTTGATTTCTGCAAATGCCCCGATTGGTGCCGTACAACCGCCTTCCAAAGTTTGCAAAAACATACGTTCTATTCTCGTACAGATTTCTGTGTTTGCATCGTTTATCTGCGACAAAGCTTCGAGCGAAAACGCATCGGTAGCTTTCGCCATAATCATCACGGCACCCTGTGCGGGAGCGGGAATCATCCAATCTAATACCAAATGTTTTTCAGGTATCAGCTTAAGCCTCTCCAAACCTGCCTTGGCAAAAACAGCACCGTCCCATTCGTTTTCTTCCAACTTTCTAAGACGGGTGTTCACATTGCCCCTTAGGTTTACGACATGGTGTTTAGGAAATCGGTGCAGCCACTGTGCTTTTCTTCTTAAACTACCGGTAGCTATGCACACCGGATTGTAAGCATTCGATTTGGAAAAGTCTAATTGATTTTTATACACCAAGATATCTGCGCAGTCTGCCCGTTTGAGTACTGCTGCTTGCGCCAATCCTTTCGGAATGCGGGTTGGCACATCTTTGAGCGAGTGTACCGCAATGTCTATTTTACTGGTAAGTAAGGCGATATCAAGTGTTTTGGTGAATATTCCTGTGATGCCCATTTCGTATAAGGGTACATCCAAAACCACGTCGCCTTCGGAAGTAATAGGAATTATTTCGGTTTGATAACCTATTTTTTGGAGTTCGCCCTGAACAGTCAAAGCCTGCCATAGTGCAAGTTGACTTTCCCGGGTGCCAATTCTAATGACTCTTTTCATGCTTATTGGTTTCGGACAGATCAAATATGTCTTTGATTAGTTCGATATTGTCATCAAATTGTTGGGGATTGCTTTTTAAGTGATTGGCAAAAAGAGTAGTAATTTTTTGTATGATACGGCTTGAAATGACTTCTGCTTGCGCTTCATCAAAACCGGATATTTTTTTGCTTTGATTGTCTATTTCTTCGTTTTTGATGATTTCTAATTTCTTTTTGAGAGCCTTGATGGTCGGGGCAAATTTGCGGTTTTCGAGCCATTCTTCGAAATCACCTTGCACGTCGGCTATGATGGCACGTGCATCAGGCACAAAAGATTCTCTCATTTCGATGGTTTCATCAGTCATGCGCGACAATTCGTCCAAATGGATTACCTGAACATTGGGCAATTCATATACTTGAGCTGAAACATTTTTAGGTATGGAGAGATCTAAGATTAACAACTTTTTATCATCTGAAACATGGGTAGCATCGATGGTTGGCTGATCGGAGCCGGTCGCTACAATCAGTATGTCGGTACTATCTATTTCATTTTTTAAGGCATCAATTTCCTTGACAATAAGGTTGAATTTTCCTGCTAAGTGTTGTGCTTTGTCCGCGGTTCTGTTGATGAGTGTAATGCTTTTGTTCTGTGTGTGTTTGACCAAGTTTTCACAGGTATTTCGCCCGATTTTTCCGGTTCCGTAGAGCAAAATGTTTTTATCCGAAATATCGTCCACGTTGGTCAACAAATACTTTACGGACGCAAAGGCAACGGAGGTGGCACCTGAACTGATGCCGGTTTCTGATTTGATACGTTTGCTGGCTTGTATGGCCACGTTGGTCATTCTTTCCAAATATGGATTGGATAACCCCGCTACACGTGCTTCAATAAAGGCTTTTTTAATTTGTCCGATGATTTCAAAATCACCTAAAATTTGGCTGTCCAATCCGGTGGCTACATTGAAAAAATGGGAAATAGCATCGTGGTTTTTGAAAATATAACCAACTGCCTGAAAGTCTTCAACGCTTCCGTTGGTGAATTCGCAAAGTAATTTAATTAATTGGTAGGGATGTTCAGCAAAACCGTACAACTCGGTTCGGTTGCAGGTAGAAATTGTCATCAAACCTTCAAAGTCTTCAGCTTTGGCTTGCTTTAATAAATTATCTTTGGCTTCTTGATTGAGGCTGAATTTTCCCCTGATGGCCGCATCTGCTTTTTTGTAACTGATGCCTATGATGTAAAAATATTTTACCTTTGAGAGTTGTGCTGTTTTCATAAAATCTTTCGTCAACTTTAACACTTCAAAATTACAACCGATAATATTTTCAAAGTATCGCTCAAAGTCCGAATCAATCTGCGGTGTTATTTTATGAATTTTTAACAGTTGTAAATCAGTAATATATTGTAATATTGTCTTGTGTTACGTCTATAATAACAATCTAATTTATATTAAGAATAAATAAACATATGCTAAAAAACGATGTTTTTTATGAAAAAAGTATCGCTGAAGGTACACTCCGTGTAATTTCCATAGAGGACGAATTCAACCTATTGCTCACCGACAATGATTTTGATTCACCCACTCAGTGGAAGAAAGATGTTTCATCAAATTTTATACAGTTTCATTTTTGTTTAAGTGAGTGTGTTAAATTCTTGTTTAACAATGGCAATTACACCATTTCTTTACCTTCCGAAAAAGCCTTGTTGCTCTACAATCCCAATCAAGAGTTGCCCATTCATGTGGAAGTAGAATCGGGTACGCGCATGGTTTCGGTTTTGATTTCTATCAAAAAATTTCACTCCTTGTTTACCAACGAAGCCGACTATATTCCTTTTTTGAGCGAAGAGAACAAGCATAAAAAATATTATAGTGAACATCCGATAGCACCCGGGCTCAGCATTGTTTTGAGTCAGCTCTTTACGGCTAACTTAAACGAAAACATTCGCCCGCTTTATTTTAAGGCAAAAGCATACGAGTTGTTGAGCCTTTATTTAAACAAAACAGAAGAAACCAATACCGAACGCTGTCCGTTTTTGGTTGACGAGGACAATGTGGACAAAATCAGGAAAGCCAAAGATCTGATTATTGCCAATATGGCCAACCCTCCCGGGCTTGAAGAATTGTCTGATGCTGTTGGGCTGAGCCTCAAAAAACTCAAAGTGGGCTTTAAACAACTGTACGGCGATACGGTTTTTAATTTTTTGTTAGATTACAAACTCGATTACGCACAAAAACTCTTGGACTCCCAAGAATACAATGTAGCCGAAGTTGGCGCGAAGATTGGTTATACTTCTTCCAGCCATTTTATCGAGGCTTTCCGTAAAAAATTTGGAATCACACCCAAAAAATACTTACAGGCGAAAATAGAAGCTTAAGTTTTGAGGTTGTTTCGATAAAAATTACATGAATTGCTATTCAAATTTAAAGATTTATTACG
>PFUR01000028.1 GCA_002790195.1 Flavobacteriales bacterium CG_4_9_14_3_um_filter_40_17 | reverse complement strand
TGGTTTGTTGTTCCTTTTGACGTAATCGAAGAAACAATCGAATTGATTTTGAATGAAAATATTGTGAACTACGAATATGACACAGAAACGAAAAGAATTAAACTGAAATAGAGCAAATGTCAATTTTGACAGATAGACAGACATGAATAAAAGAACACCGACCGCATTACAACGTTAATAAAAGATGGCGAGTTCAGCAATATATCAAAATTCATTGCTTTTGATTCGCTACTTCTTATACGCGCAATCAGTTTCAGAAAAGCAAAGATTATATTTGCGTTCGCATATAACAGCTTAACAGATTCTCTCTTAAAAATGCCCTTTCCAAAAAAACACTCCTTCTTGATTTCAAACGCGGCTGAGCAAGCTTGTGCAAAAATGAACCTGCTTGGATCAATGCGCGTCCCGTTCGTTTTTGTGATTGATTATGAGATGAAGCAACCAATAGTCTTACCTTTGGATGAGTTGGAAAATGCTGGTATTTTCTATCAAATAGATGGAATTGGAAATTTGTCATCACAAACTGAAGTTGCTTATAAACCGATTGCATTTGAAAAACATCCCGTAGATTTTGAAACTTACCGCAAGGCTTTCAATCGGGTTAAAAAACATTTACAAAAAGGAAATAGTTTTTTGGTCAACCTGACCCAATCGACCCCAATCAAAACCAATCTTTCTCTACTTGACATTTTTTGTCGCAGCCAATCGAACTATAATCTGTATGTTCAGGATAAGTTTGTGGTTTTTTCACCCGAGTCCTTTGTCAAAATAAAAAAAAGGATTATTTATTCGCACCCGATGAAAGGGACCATTCCGGAGCGTGTAAACGATGCGGAAAATTTGATTTTAAATAGTCGAAAAGAGTTGGCTGAGCATGCTACTATTGTTGATTTGATTCGAAACGATTTGAGTGTTTTTTCTAAAAACGTCACCGTAAATAGGTTTAGATACATCGATCGGATTCAGACAAACAAAGGCGGTTTGCTTCAAGTTAGTTCGGAAATTTGCGGAAATTTGCCGGTAGATTATCAAGATCAAATCGGGAATTTGCTGTTCAGTATGCTTCCGGCTGGTTCGGTGACGGGTGCTCCAAAACTACAAACACTACAAATCATCAGCGAATCTGAAACTCATGAAAGAGGTTATTATACAGGCATTTTCGGTATTTTTGATGGAGAAAATTTAGACAGCGCGGTGATGATCCGGTTTATCGAAAAAACCGAATCGGGTTTGGTGTTTAAAAGTGGTGGCGGCATCACGGCCTTGTCAGATGCGCAAACCGAATACCAAGAGATGATAGACAAAGTTTATTTACCCTTTTAGACACATAAAGCAACATGAAACTGCTGGAAACCATACAGGTAAGAAACGGAAAACCAATCAATATCGAGTATCATTCGGCGCGATTCAATCTGTCTAGAACCGAATTATTTGGCATCAAGGCTTCTTTGGATTTATCAAAACACATCCAAATTCCCAAAGATTGTTTGGCTGGGATTTATCGATGCCGATTGATTTATGAACGAGACATAGAAGAAATCGGCTTTTCAGCCTATCAATTTAAACCTGTACAATCCTTGAAAATTGTGGAAGTCCCAGATGTCAATTATGCTTACAAATGGGCTGACAGGCATATTTTTAAAAATTTATTGCAACAGAACAGCGATGTAGATGAAATAATAATTTCTAAAAACGGCTCGATAACCGATTGCACTTTTGCCAACTTGGCTTTTTGGGATGGTGAAAACTGGTTTACTCCCAACACACCTCTTTTGAAAGGAACAAAAAGAACTAAACTGATTGATGACGGAAAAATTTCAGAAGTCGAGATTGGTGTTTCGGATGTAAGAAATTATCAAAAAGTGTGCTTGATTAATTCCTTTCGGGAACTCGATTTTCTTGCAGCCATCGATGTTAATACCATTAAAACAATGACTTTATAGATTCTAAATTTTTAATATTCCTATAATATTTTAGGAATGAAAACTGTTGACTTCCGTGCATTTAAAATTATTTAAAAACAAAAAAGCTCTTGATTTCTAAGAGGTTTCTCGTTGTGCGGGTGATAGGACTCCCTTCGACTCCGCTCAGGGTAAACTTCTCGTCCTGGGTTCTTTTCGTATTATTTGAAAAAACAAAACCTCTGATATCTCAGAGGCTTCTCGTTGTGCGGGTGATAGGACTCCCTTCAACTCCGCTCAGGGTAAACTTCTCGTCCTAGGTTCTTTTCGTATTATTTGAAAAAACAAAACCTCTGATTTCTCAGAGGCTCCTCGTTGTGCGGGTGATAGGACTCGAACCTACACACCGTGAGGCACCAGATCCTAAGTCTGGCGTGTCTACCAATTTCACCACACCCGCAGTTCGAACTGTACGATAACAGCGTAAACGAACGGCAAATTTAGTCAAGATTTTTAATAAGATTCACATTTTCCAAAAAAAATATTGAGTATTTTTGACCAAACCCATTTATTCATGTCTTACAACACTTATATACAAGAAAACAAAAACCGATTTTTAACAGAATTATTCGAATTAATCCGCATTCCATCCATCAGCGCGGATAGCTATTACAAATCAGATGTGCAAAAAGCCGCCAATAAAGTCAGTGAGTTGCTCAAAGCTGCTGGTTGCGACTCGGTTGAAGTTCACCAAACCTCAGGCCACCCGATTGTCTATGCCGATAAATTGATTAATCCGGCACTTCCCACCATCTTGGTTTATGGGCATTACGACGTGCAACCTGCTACTCCGCTCGAATTGTGGGAAACACCTCCTTTCGAACCCACCATCCGAACTACGGCTATTCATCCACAGGGCGCAATTTTTGCCCGTGGTGCTTGCGATGATAAAGGGCAGATGTTCATGCACATCAAATCGTTGGAGACAATGTTAAAAAATGGCGGCTTGCCCTGCAACGTCAAGTTTATGATAGAAGGCGAAGAGGAGGTAGGATCGGTCAATTTGGAGGTTTTTGTCAAGCAAAATAAAGCCAAGTTGGCCAACAATATCATACTTATATCCGATACCGGCATGATCAGCAATAAGCAACCGTCTATCACAACCGGCCTACGTGGATTGTCGTATGTGGAAGTGGAAGTGACCGGTCCTAATCGCGATTTACACTCCGGGCTCTACGGGGGAGCGGTAGCAAATCCCATCAATATTTTGGCTAGTATGATTGCCTCCCTCCACGATGAAAACAGGCGCGTGGTCATCCCCGGATTTTATGATGACGTGGTCGAATTGTCTGAAAAAGAGCGAAACGAAATCGCCAAAACACCATTTTCTTTGGAAGAATATCAAGGTGCTTTGCAAATCGAAGCTGTATATGGAGAAAAAGGGTACAGCACTCTTGAGCGCAACTCCATCCGTCCGACACTCGATGTAAACGGCATTTGGGGTGGATATATGGGTGAAGGTGCCAAAACCGTTATCCCATCCAAAGCTTTTGCAAAAATATCGATGCGCCTAGTATCTAAACAAGATTGGAATAAAATATCCGATTTGTTTATTTGTCATTTCAAATCCATAGCGCCGAAAGGAGTCAAAGTTGAGGTCAAAATTCACCATGGCGGCCAAGCATACCTGATGCCGATTGACCACATTGGTTATCGTGCAGCTTTTGAGGCCTATCAGGAAGCCTTTGGTGTTGCCCCACTGCCACAATATTCGGGCGGTAGCATCCCGATAGTTGCCTTGTTTGAAAAAGAGTTGGATTCCAAATCAGTATTGATGGGCTTTGGCTTGGATTCGGATGCAATCCACTCACCCAACGAACATTTCGGAATTTTTAACTTTTTAAAAGGAATTGAAACCATACCTTTGTTTTACAAGAATTATCTAAAACGCTATCTGATTGATAATTAGTTTTGGAAAGGATCTAAATTTAAGCCACAATAAGCATAAAATGATGAAAAATTGGTTTTACATCTGTGTGATTGGGCTTTCGAGTTCCCTCGCTTTGGCGCAACCATCTGAAAAAATTGACGGAGTGAGTTTTGTGAGTTCTCACGAAAGCATTACGGATTCGCACATCCAACCGATTCGGTCAATAAATGCCAATTGGACAGCTTTGAGCCCTTTTGCTTTTATGGCATCATTAGACAATCCTGAAGTTCGGTTTAACATCGATAGACAGTGGAGGGGTGAGCGCGTGGATGGAATTATGGAAATGTGCAATACCTTCAAAAAGAACGGGATTAAAATCATGTTGAAACCCCAGATTTGGATTCGAAGAGGAGAATTTACCGGCCAAATCATGATGAAAACGGATGCCGACTGGCAAGCTTTCGAAAAAAATTATACCGATTTTATCCTCACATATGCCAAAGTAGCGGAAGAGCAAAAAATTGAACTGTTTTCTATCGGTACCGAATTGGCTTCTTTTGCCAAAGTAAGGCCGGATTATTGGGCCGAATTAATCAAGAAAGTCCGGGCAGTTTACAAAGGGAAACTGACGTATGCCGAAAACTGGGATACGTATGATAATTTTCCCCATTGGAAGAAACTCGATTTCATCGGGATAGATGCTTATTTTCCATTGTCTGAAGAGAAAACACCCTCAGTGGCAGGTTTAATCGAGGCTTGGAAACCTTATAAAGAGAAAATTATTCAGCTATCACAATCCACAGGGAAGAAAGTATTGTTTACGGAATACGGTTACAGAAGTGTTGATTATACAGCAAAAGAGCCGTGGAATTCTTCAACCGCGATGGCCAATGTAAATTTTGAAGGGCAACAAAACGGCTTGGAAGCCATCAACAAAACTTTTTGGGGAGAAGCTTGGTTTGAAGGTGGTTTTCTCTGGAAATGGTTTCACAAGCACAGCGAATCGGGCGGTAAAACAGACAGCCAATACACCGTACAAAACAAACCGGCCGAAGCCTTAATCCGAAGTTTGTATAAAAGATAGCTTAGCGGCATTAACTCCATTGACGACCGCAGGCATTCAGATACAAAACCCTAAGGTATAGACATCCAAATTTGTTTTGTCTGAAACTACCGTGCAAGAGGACAAGACTACCTTTCTCACCGATGCTAAACTTTCTAAAAGAGTGATTGACCTTTGTGACAAGATTGCCACTAAAGAAAATTTTTCCCAACGGCAGCCTTATGCCTAAATGAGCAAACAATTATTGAAGGATACCTACAGTGGTAAACACCCCAAATATAATCAACTTTCCCAAAATATACCCGGCCAAATCAGGCACTAAATCCCCATCACAAACCACCGAAACAAAACTAAATCCGAGCCTGATACATAAATAAATTATAATACCGACCCTCTTTTGCAAACAGTTCCTCATGTGTGCCTTGCTCGGCGATGCGGCCGTTTTCAATCACCAAAATTTGGTTGGCTTTTCTAATGGTGCTCAACCGGTGGGCGATGACAAAAGTGGTTCGGCCTTCGGTAAGGGTGGCCAAGCTCTTTTGAATTAAGGCTTCGCTTTCGGTATCGAGGTTGGAGGTGGCCTCGTCCAAAATCAGTACTTTTGGGTTGGCCAAAATCGCTCTGGCAATGGCTATGCGCTGGCGTTGCCCGCCAGAAAGTTTGATGCCGCGTTCACCAATCAGGGTATCCAATCCGTTTTCAAAACGGTCGGTGAATTCATTCACGTATGCAGCTTTTACCGCGTTTTGCAATTCTTCTTCGGTGGCATTGGGTCTGGGAAACAGGATGTTTTCCCGGATTGTGCCTTCGAACAAAAATTCGTCCTGCAAGACCACGCCGAGGTATTTGCGATAGCTCGGAAGGTTTACTTTGGAGAGGTCTTTTCCATCAATCGTAATGCTACCCGATTGTGGCGTTAAAAAGGTGGCTGCCAACCCGGCTATGGTCGATTTTCCCGAACCCGAACTGCCCACCAAAGCCAATACCGAGCCCGGTTTTACCGCAAAACTAATCGCATGCAACACTTCCTTGTTTTCTTCATACGCAAAAGAAACATCGTTAAAAGCGATGTACCCTTCAATACCATCCAGCACTAGGGTGCGTTCAGCTTCATTCACTTCCGGGGTCATGTTCATCAATTCCTCGGTACGATCCAACCCGGCCAAGGCTTCGGTAAGCTGGCTCCCAATGTTGCTCATCTGCACGATGGGCGCAATCATCAATCCCAACAAAAAAGTGAAGGACAAAAATTCGCCGATGGTGAGTTGGTCCATCATGATTTTATAGCCGCCAATACCCATGATGCCGGTGGTGGCCACACCTAACAAAAAAGTGGAGGAGCTGGTCATAAACGCGGTGGCAGTAAGGCTCTTTTTTACGTTTTGGAACAGTTTTTCCACGCCGTTTTCAAAGACTTTGTGTTCTTGTGCTTCCGCATTAAATCCTTTGATGACCCGGATACCGCCCAAGGTTTCGGTAAGCCGCCCGGTAACTTCCGCATTTATCTTGCCTCGATTCCTAAAAATGGGACGGATAATCTTAAAGGCTTTTAGGGCTACTAAGGCGAAAATAGCCAAGGGAACGATTGTAAAGAAGGTCATAGACGGGCTTATGCGAAGCAAAAGTACTAAGGAGACGACCGCTGTTATAGAACCACCCACCAATTGCACCAAGCCGGTTCCAATTAAATTCCGAACGCCTTCCACATCGGTCATGATGCGGGAAACCAAAGCGCCGGATTTTGAGTTGTCGAAAAATCGAATTGGCAGGGAAAGCACTTTTTTCTGTACTTGTGCCCGCAGTTCGGAGATGAGATATTGCGCCTGTACACTCAGGATTTTGGTTAGCAGGAAAGAAGTTAAGGCCTGTACCAAGACGGCAAATGTTACCGCTAAAACCAAAATCTTGAGCATGTTTAGATCCTTGTTGGGAATCACATCGTCCATGAAATATTTCAGTGAAATCGGACCCACAAAACTGGCCGCATTGCTTATCACGATGAGAATCAAACCAATGAAAACCAAATTGCGTCTGGGCCAAATAATGGTTTTAAAAGCTTTGAGGATGGTTGCTTTTTTGTCGGGCATAAAAGAAAATTTCGAATAAAATGAATGCATTGCAAGGTACTTCAAAAATTTGGAAACTTTAAAAATCGTGCTAAGTGGTGTTGTTAAAACTACATATAGCAAATTTCTAGTCCATTCAAAAATATGAATTCGGACAGGATACGCCTGCGAAAGAAAATTGAATCTTAGTGTCATCCAGATAGTTATCGGGATTGCTATAGGATTTAATCGCTTTATCTTGAATAATTTAAACGGTCTATTTGCCTGATGCCGGAGACATCAAACGTTCATAGTTTTAATATTCGCGAGGCATCTGCGACCCCGCAGGGGTCTCCCCGCATAATCTAACACATCGTCTATGAACGTTTAACACCTCCGGGATTAGAATAAGAGATAGACTTATTGTTTGTCAAAAAAATACATTACGATGCCTGTCAATTCATCGGAAGAAAATTCGGTCGATGGGTTTAAAATTTACAGGAATTTCAATTTTAACCTAACTAATTATTTAACCCTTCATTCGCATTAGTCAATTAAATGGTACTTTTGGGCTTGAAATAAAAAATGATTCATCAAAACATGAAACCTCTTGATTTACTGATAGTCGGTTGTGGGCCGATAGGTATCGCCTGCGGATTGGAAGCCAAAAAAAACGGCCTTGATTATTTGATTATAGAAAAAGGCTGCCTAGTCAATTCGATTTATAATTATCCCGTGAACATGCGGTTTTTCTCTTCATCTGACTTGCTCGAAATAGATGAGATTCCGTTTATCAGCAAAGAAGTAAAACCTAATAGGGACGAAGCCTTGGAATATTATAGGCGGATTGTTTCTTCCCATAAACTTCAGGTCAATTTATTTGAAAAAGTGACAGATATCAAAAAAGAAAACGATTTGTTTGAAATTATTTCCGAAAAGACCGTTTATCACGCTAAGCATATCATCATCTCTACCGGTTTTTACGATTTGCCCAACAAAATGAAGGTAAAAGGGGAAGATTTGCCCAAAGTAAGCCATTACTATAAAGATCCACACTATTATGCGCATCAAAAGGTAGCAGTCATCGGCGCGAGCAATTCTTCTGTGGATGCGGCTTTGGAATGTTACCGAAAAGGGGCAGAAGTAACAATGATTATCCGGGGTGAAGCCATCAACAAAAGAGTGAAATATTGGGTCAAGCCCGACATAGAAAACCGTATTGCTGAAGGAAGCATCAAGACTTATTTTAACAGTTCGGTAGCCGAAATTCTGAAAGACAAACTGATTATTTCCTCACCCGAAGGCAACATCGAGTTGCCAAACGACTATGTTTTGGCACTGACCGGTTACGAACCCGATTTCTCTTTTTTGAAAAAAATCAACATTCGATTGGCTGATGACCAAACTCTCAGGCCTTTATACAACGAAGAAACCATGGAAACCAACGTGAAAGGAATGTATCTGGCGGGCGTGATTTGCGGCGGGATGGAAACCCACAAATGGTTTATCGAAAACTCACGGGAACATGCCAAAATGATTGTCGCGCATGTTTTGAAAAGTCGGGTAGCCTAACACTTAGCGTTCTTGAACTCAGGGCAATTTTTCAGAAAATATTTAATCAAATCGGTTGTTGTGACGATGCCTACCAAGCGGTTGTTATCAATAACCGGAAGTGCGTGAAATTCTCTTTCAGACAAAATCTTTGCTACATCGTGAATTGAAGTTTCAGAGCTTACCACCACGGGTCTGTTCATCATTACTTGGCTGACCGTGAACATATCATATACCACGGTTTCGATGGTGTCCTCCTCTGCTGTCAAATCGGCGTAACTGATGCGCAACAAATCCGTATAGCTTAAAATACCTGCCAAATGCTTGCCATCTAAGACCGGGAGGTGCCTTATCTTATGTGTTTTAAATAGTTTTTCAGCAAGATATAAGTCGTCAGTAAGCTGAAGGGTCACTAGCTCTTTTGTCATAATCTTCGAAACTGGAGCTGTTGATTTCATGGTTACACTGTTTAATAGTCAACACCGTAAATTTCGTTTACTTATAACAAAAAAAGTATGATAAATGTCATGTTTTACGCTAAGCCCTTGGCGTTTAGAACGCATAAAAAAAGCCACTTTTGAGAGTGGCTTTCGAAGGGTATTTTGAAATTAATACCTATAATATTCCGGTTTGAAAGGGCCGTTTTGCGGAACGCCGATGTAATCAGCCTGTTCAGCCGTTAGGTTTTCTAACTCAACCCCCAATTTTTTGAGATGCAATCTGGCTACTTTCTCATCGAGGTGTTTGGGCAACATATACACGTCATTGTCATATTTGTCAGCATGTTTCCAAAGTTCGATTTGCGCCAAAGTCTGGTTGGTAAAAGAGTTGCTCATCACAAAACTCGGATGACCCGTTGCACAACCCAAATTGACCAGCCTACCTTCTGCCAACAAAATGATATCTTTTCCGTCAATCGTATATTTGTCCACTTGCGGTTTGATATTCACTTTGGTTTGACCATAGTTTTTATTAAGCCAAGCCACATCGATTTCGTTGTCAAAATGCCCGATGTTGCAAACGATGGTTTTGTCTTTCATTTTTTTGAAGGCTTCGGCAGTCACGATACCTTTGTTACCGGTAGTGGTGATGATGATGTCTGCGTTGCCAACGACGGTGGACAATTTTTTCACTTCAAAACCGTCCATGGCGGCTTGCAAAGCACAAATCGGGTCAATTTCAGTCACCGTCACGATGCTTCCAGCACCTTTGAATGAAGCCACAGTCCCTTTTCCCACATCTCCATAGCCACAAACAACTACGCGTTTTCCTGCCAACATGATGTCGGTTGCTCTGCGAATGGCATCTACCGCGCTTTCCCTGCATCCGTATTTGTTGTCAAATTTAGATTTGGTCACAGAGTCGTTCACGTTGATTGCCGGCATGAGCAAAGTTCCGTTTTTTACTCGTTCGTACAAACGGTGTACGCCCGTGGTGGTTTCTTCAGACAAGCCTCTGATGCCACTGATGAGTTCGGGATATCTGTCTAACACCATGTTGGTCAAATCGCCGCCGTCATCCAAAATCATGTTGAGGGGTTTTCTATCTTCGCCGAAAAACAAGGTTTGCTCGATACACCAATCAAATTCCTCTTCGTTCATGCCTTTCCAAGCATAAACAGACGTTCCGGTAGCAGCAATGGCAGCGGCGGCTTCGTCTTGTGTAGAAAAAATGTTGCAAGAACTCCAAGTTACTTCCGCTCCTAAGGCTTGCAAGGTCTCGATAAGAACAGCCGTTTGAATGGTCATGTGCAAACAACCTGCGATGCGGGCACCTTTGAGCGGTTGTTCGTTTTTGAACTCTTCGCGCAATGACATCAAGCCAGGCATTTCAGCTTCGGCCAATTCAATTTCTTTCCTGCCCCATTCTGCAAGTGCAATGTTTTTTACTTTGTACGGTAGGTACGGTAGTGTTTTTAAAGACATTCTATTAATCTAATAGGTTAATCAATTTTTTTTGCAAAGATAATAGATAAAATACTAAACCCGAAAGGATTTTAAAATCCTTTCGGGTTTGTTAAAGTAAATCTACGTATTATTTACACTTCAAAAAACACTTTAGTTCTTGATAATCTTCTTGGTAATTGTCTTTTCATCAGAAGCGATTCTGAGCAAATAGATGCCATTGCTCAGATTGGAGAAATCTACGTTAGCAAAATTGCGATCTGGACGGATACTTGTCAACAATCTACCTGTCAAATCATACAATTGTACTTCTTGTATATTGCTTTGGCTGTTTTCTATGTTCAGAATATTTTGAACGGGGTTGGGATACAATGCAAAAGTATTCTTTTCAAAATCATTTAAGGATAGCGTTGCTTGGGTAAATACTACACTTCCTAAAGCATCGTATCCGGCATCAAAAGCCGCTTGAGGATTCACATTCCTGCCTACTACATTAAAACCATATTGCACATTTACGCCGGCTGCGCCCTCAGAATTGTCATAAAAAAGACTAAAAACCCCCGGAGTGAGGTCTGCGGTGATTTCTCTAAGCAAGTTAAAACTGCCGTCAAAAATTCGTATAAAGGCTTTCTCTAAATACTCAGCATCTAAATTGTTGGTAAGGACTTCTCCAGTAAAAGTAAATGGTATATTTACTAAGTCGGTGCTGTTGTTTACAAAAAAGGAAGCATTCATCACTTTGTTGCCGAGCAGATTGCCTGTTTGCCAAAATGGATCTGAATCGTTGATGCGATTAGGCTTCAGAGTAGCCGTGTTATTGACGGTATTTACTTGTACTACCAAGTCAGCAACACCCCAGCTTGAGGCAAAAATAAACCCGCCTCCATTTGCAGGTGTTTCGAAAACATTCATAAAACCTTCCCAAGGCAAGGAGGAATCAAAGTTTACAGTTGTTTGAGACAGCACTGTGCTGCCTATTAACAAAAACATCAGAGTAATTTTTCTCATAGAATTTAAGATTTAATTAATAAAATATTACAAATATATTGAATTTAAAACGTTGTAGTGTTAAAATGACCTATATTAAAACTCAACATTGCTTTAAGTTTTTAACATCAAACTTTTTTATCTATAATACAAAATAAAAGAGAATAATTAATTTAAAGATGTACAAATATTATTTAAAAATAATTATTTAAAATATTGATAAATAGTATTTAAATAGTAATTCTAAAAGCGTTAAAAATAACAAGACTGATAAAGAACAAAATATCTAATTAAATAGGAGAATGATTTTATAGTTGCCAAGATTTAATTGTTTTATGTAGCCGCATTTAATATATTTGGGTTTGATTAAATAAAAAAAGATTGTTTTCCTCTTAATACCCTGTTCTTTAGAAAGTTATTTTTTGCCTTATCACAAAATATAAACAATGAAATTCGTCATAGAAATGATAGTGTGTTCTATGCGAGATATTTCAAAAGGCTTATGATTGCAACGATTAAAACATTTGATTTAATATTTATCGGGCAAGAATGGCTTTTTAACTAACTGAATTGATTCCACATTTTTTAGTTATCGATTCAAAAAAACGTAATGCCTAAA
Source organism: Flavobacteriales bacterium CG_4_9_14_3_um_filter_40_17 (assembly GCA_002790195.1). Classification (GTDB taxonomy): domain Bacteria; phylum Bacteroidota; class Bacteroidia; order Flavobacteriales; family Flavobacteriaceae; genus UM-FILTER-40-17. Next base: position 88,263 of record PFUR01000028.1, on the reverse strand, counting down.
TTTCCACACAAAAACAAATAAACGGGATAATTTCTTGTTTATTAAATAAATAAAATACCTTTGCATGCAAAAGTTAAAACATGTATTTTATACAAATTAACTTTAAAAGTTGATTATACTAGTCATCTGAACTAACTATGAAAACGTTCTCCATTCAAGAAATAAATGATGTCCTGCAAGGCGTTATTGTTGGTCATACTTCTCAAAACATTACCACACCCGAACAATTAGAAACTGCCACAGAAACGGAAATTTCATTTATCGGCAACAAAAAATATGAAAAATTCTGGCAGAGCTCCAAAGCTTGTGTAGCGGTGGTTAATGAAGACATTTCAATCGAGCCTGGAGAGAACCGGGCTTTTATAAAAGTTAAGAACGCCGATTTGGCGATGTCGCAAGTGTTAAGCCTTTTTGCACCTCCCACTCCTATTTTTGAGGTTGACATTCATCCAACTGCCGTGATTGACGAAACGGCCGTCATTGGTAGTGGTACGCGAATCGGTGCCGGAAGTTACATCGGTGTAAATGTTTTGCTCGGTAAAAATATCACCATCTATCCGAATGTCACCATACTCGATGAGTGCAGCATTGGCGATAACACGGTTTTGTGGCCGGGAACGGTCATTCGGGAACGATGTCATGTGGGGATGAATTGTATTTTCCACCCGAATGCAACCATTGGAGCAGACGGTTTTGGATTTCGTCCCGATCCGGAACGGGGTTTGGTCAAAATTCCACAAATCGGAAATGTAGTCATCGGCAACAATGTTGAGATTGGTGCCAACTCCTGTGTTGACCGAGGTAAATTTAGTTCAACCGTTTTGGGTGATGGCTGTAAAATCGACAATTTAGTTCAGATTGGACACAACAGCAAACTCGGTAAGTTTTGCATCATGGCAGGCAACAGCGGTCTGGCCGGTTCGGTCACCTTAGGAAACGGTGTGATTATAGGTGGAAGCGCATCCATAAAAGATCATACGACCATTGGCGATGGATCAACTATTGGTGCTTGCTCCGGTGTAACTGCCGATGTCCCTGCCGGAAAAACCATGTTGGGGTATCCCGCCGTGGAAGCGCGCGATGCGCTCAAACAATGGGCTATTTTAAAAAGAATGGTCAGGAACTTGTCCGTTAAAGTATAGCATTTTTTACAACTAAGGTTTTTTTTTAATATTGAATTTTCCACAGGTTAATTTTTTCTAAACCATCCTCTTTATTTCCCGGAGAATACTTACTTTTAAATTCCGAAACATTGATTGCTAACGGATGAAAACTTCTATAAACACGCATAAAACTATTTTATTCCTGCTTTTTTTCTGGGTCGGATGTCTTTTGGTGCATGCAACATTTGTGCTGATTCCCATGGATGCAGACACCCAAAAAAACCACCTGAAAGCTTATGGAATCACTTTCTTGGCATTGACAAAATCGACCAAGGTCAGTTGGTTGCTCAACTACCGCGGTGGTTCTTTTCTGTTGCCGGATTCTGATTGGGTACGCAAAGAATGTCAACTCAGAGACGTGAGTTTTGAAATACTGACAGACGAAAATACCACTTCCTTACTCGAACTCATCAGCAGCCCTTCGCAAAATATGGAGTCTGTGGTACTTGAAAAAGCCCCAAAAATTGCAGTTTATTCACCCGAAGGAAATTTGCCGTGGGACGATGCTGTGACCATGGTACTTACCTACGCCGAAATTCCATACAAAACCATTTATGACGAACAAGTGCTCAACGATGAACTCATCGCTTACGATTGGTTGCATCTGCACCACGAAGATTTTACCGGGCAGTACGGTAAATTTTATGGCAGTTTTAGAGGCGCAGCTTGGTATTTAAAAGAAAAAAAAGAAGCTGAAGAATTGGCAATCCGGCTTGGTTACCAAAAAGTATCGCAAGAAAAACTCGCCGTAAGCAAAAAAATCAGAGATTTTGTCATCGGTGGCGGATTTATGTTTGCCATGTGCAGCGCGACAGACAGTTTTGATATTGCACTTTCTGCCGATGGAGTGGATATCTGCGAACCTATGTTTGACGGCGATCCGTCGGTACCCAACTACCAATCTAAAGTTGATTTTTCAAAAACCTTTGCCTTTAAAAATTTTATTTTGGAAAGAGACCCGAATACTTATGAGTTTTCTTCCATCGATATGACCAACAAAAGGCAAATCCCGAAAGAAATGGATTATTTCTCGTTGATGGATTTTTCGGCCAAATGGGATCCGGTGCCCACCATGCTCACCCAAAATCATACATTGTTGGTAAAAGGTTTTATGGGACAGACTACTTCCTTTGATCCGGAAACCATCAAAAGTGACGTGTTGGTATTGGGGAAAAATGAATCGAATCGCGAGGCGAAATACATTCACGGCATACGCGGAAAAGGTTTTTTTACCTTCTACGGTGGCCATGACCCCGAAGATTATCAACATCGGGTAGGTGATCCGAAAACCGAACTCGAATTGCATCCAAATTCACCCGGATACCGATTGATTCTAAACAATATCTTGTTTCCGGCAGCTAAGAAAAAGGAACACAAAACGTGAGTTTTCGGGTCTGAATATTTTCAAATTTCAAGTACAAGGTATAAAAAACTTACCAGCCGATAGGCAAGTGACTTTTGACTCAAATTTCAAATTGGTACATTTTCAAATTGTACAATTGGTTTACTTCCGACTTCATTTTCTCTTTTTTAAATCAGAATTAATTGCGGATATTTGCCATCCAAATACAACCCGATATGCGATTTTCAATTATATTCTTTTCTTTTTTGCTTTTGGCCGCTTGTTCGAAAACAAAAACATACGACATGACCGTTACGGGTGAAGTAAAGGGCTTAAAAAAAGGAATGCTTTATCTCCAAAAAATTGAAGATACACTCTTGGTAAGTGTAGATTCAGTTACTATCGATGGCGATGCACAGTTTTTGCTGCATAGCGATTTGGAATCCAATGAAGTGTTCTATCTACACCTCGACAAGCGCGATGGCACAACGGAAAACACGACCATCCCTTTCTTTGGCGAAAAAGATACCGTAAAGATTACCACAACACTGCGAAAATTTGTAGCAGATGCAAAAATAAAAGGTTCGGAAATTCAAGATCAACTCAATGAATTCTGGTCAATGAACACCAAATTCAACGAGAAAAGGCTCGACTACATCAAAGCACTTTTTGAAGCGCAAAAAGACGGAGATCAAGCCAAAGCCGATTTGATAACCGAACAGATGAATAGCCTTCTAAGAAGACGCTATTTGTATGTAGCCAATTTTGCGGTTACACACAAAGAATCTGAAATTGCGCCTTATTTGGCACTTACCGAAATTTACGATGCGCATGTGAAATTGCTCGACACCATCAACAATTCGCTTACATCCGAGGTAAAAAAGAGTAAATACGGCAAAGAACTCGATGCTTATATCAAGCAAATCAAAGCGACGGAGCCGAATTAATTCTATTTATAAATTTCAAAGGAATTCACTTTTTCGATGAAAAATCAACAACCCGACAAATTCGTCTTTGTTTACAATGCTCAATCGGGACGTTTGCACGGGCTGATGGATACCGCACACAAATTGTTGAGCCCAGCCACCTATGCTTGCAAACTTTGTGCGCTTACCTATGGAGTATGGTCGGAAAATGAAAAATGGAAAGCTTTTCGAACGTCATTTCCCGTTCCGCTTGAGTTTTTACATATTGATGAGTTTCAAAAACGCTATCCCGAAATTGCTAAAAAAAATAATGACTATCCATTTGCATTGGCGTTAGAATCCAATGAAAATTGGAATGTTTTTATTGACCATGCAGCCTTTGAAAAAATGACATCCTTGGATGAATTGATGGCTAAGATGGGACTTTGAACAACTAAAAAATATTTTTTCAAAAACACGGCATAATCATGAAACAAACAATTTTTACCACCTCGGTTTTTCTATTCACCGTTTCCGTATTCATTGGATGTTCCAAAGAAGAAGGCATCATCGGCACATGGAAAAGCGATTACAACCAAACCTTAATCCTCAAAGCAAACAACGAGGCTTTGTGGCTGATTGATTCGCATAAAGGAGTGGACACTTATCAAATTAAATACAGGTATGACGAAACCACGCAACCCAATCATTTTGACCTCTACGATTTCAAAAAGGGGGTGCTCATAGGTTTTACTCTCTACGGAATAACCGAAATGAAAGGCAAAACCCTCAAATTGAATTTTGAAGTTGGTGAAAACGAACAAGTCAGACCCAAAAGTTTTGACCCGCAAGAAACCCAGGTTTTTTACAAAGAATAACTCAAATTCTATTTTTTCTCTTTTCGGTTTCGGATTAAATCCAAAACGCCGTTAATGAACGTCAAGGGATGTATCGGGTTGCCGGGAACATACAAATCTATTGTATGGGTGTCCAAAAAACTTCTGTCCACTGCGGGGCTATCGGCAAAGATTCCTCCGCTGATGGCATCGGTTCCGGCCAAGATGATGATTTTGGGGTCGGGTATAGCATCATAACAAATCTGTAAAGGCTCTGCCATGTTTTGGGTGATAGGTCCCGTGATCACAAGCCCATCGGCATGGCGGGGAGAGGCAACAAACTCAATCCCGAAACGACCCATATCAAAATTTACATTCCCGCAGGCACCTAATTCCAACTCACAGCTGCCATCACCACCTGCCGATACCTGACGAAGTTTTAAAGAGCCGCTAAAATATTTGCCGATTTCTTTTCTGATCAAAGCCGGATCTAAGTGTATGGGCTTTTTCAATCCTTCTTTCACTATCAATCTCTCACGGCTGTTGGTGGCTATTTTGTATTCTTTGGTAAATTTAATTTTGCTTGGGTATCGCAAAGCACATTCGCCGCAAAAAGTACATTTGCCCAAATCTATTTGCACCGGAAGGGTAGAGAGGGCTCCAGTCGGACAACAGTCCTCGAGTTTTTCTTCCGCTATCATTTCTTGGCTGATGACGGGCAGCCCCCTGAAAATCCCGGGGACTTCAACTGTGGTAACATCGGGAAGGTATTGCTTTCTCTGATGAAGGAGTATTTTCAGATTATTTATCATAATTTATGAAGTTAATTTTATAAATCGTGCCCGGCATAAGACAGATTGAAACTTTTGTTGCTGATTGGGAAATCGGATATCTCATTGTTGCGTACCGCCAAACCCAGCGCCAACCAATTGTGGAATGAGGGGTCTTTTATTTTATAGTGCATCAGTCTGCCTTTGTCGTCTGTGATGGCGCAATGGCAAATTTCGCCCCGCCATCCTTCTACCAGCGAAATGGCAAAAGTATTGGGGAGCGGGTTTGGCAAGGGTTTTCGATCCAAATTTTCAATTGGCATGTCCATTAGCAGGGTGCGAATATATCGAATGGATTGTTTGACCTCTTCCCTTTTGATTTGTGCCCGGGAATACACATCACCGTGGTGTTTGAGTATTGGGGTATGCGATAAGCTTGGGTAAAAATTGTAGGGATGTGAAGCGCGGATGTCCCGGTTGATGTTCGTCATCCGGGCGGCCATGCCCACCAATCCGATGCTCGTAGCCTGTTCATGGGTGACAATGCCTGTTTTTTCAAATCGTCCCAAAACCGTTGGTGCGCAAAATGTCTCATGACAAATTTCTTCAAAATCGGTTTCAAAAGAGGCCAACACTTGCAAGAGTTTTTCGGCAAGCTCCGGTGTAAAAGGGAATGGATTATAACCCGCCCTGATCAGGCTTTTTGCGATTCGATTGCCACACCATTGCTGAAAAAAATTGATGATTGGTGTCCGAAGCCTCCCAAAGACCGCACTGCCCAATTGGTAGGCCACATCGGTACACATTCCGCTCAAATCGCCTGTGTGGATGGCTATTCTTTCTAACTCCAAAGCGAGGGTCCTGTTAAAATGCAAAGCCGCATCGGCCTCATGCCGGCAAAGGGTTTCCCACAAATTGGCAAAAGCCGTGGTATGCCCAACTGCTGAATCACCCGCAATATTTTCGGCCAAAGTATGCCGCTGTATGAGTTTTTCTTTTTGCAAAAACAGCGATTCGATGCCACGGTGCTGAAAGCCCAATTGAATTTCGAGGTGTAAAATCTGCTCGCCATTGCAGATAAACCGAAAATGTCCGGGCTCGATGATGCCGGCGTGGATAGGACCTACGCCTACCTCGTGCAATTCTTCGCTTTCTATCTTAAAAAAGGGGTAATTGCGGATGCTGCTGTTTTTGTCGTTTTTATTAAATGCGTAACGGACGGGTTTTAGCCAAGGATGTCCCTCAAATTGGATACCGAAATTTTCGTGTAACTCCCGTTCAAATTTTTCGAAAGCCAAACATTGCCGGCTCAAAGACGGCAGCGTTTGTTTTGCATCGGCTAAGGTTGATGAAACCAAAATGTTGTTATTTAAATCATCTGCAATACAGCATATTAACTTCACTTTTCCCAAATACAGGAAGCCGTAGTAGTTTACGCAGTGATGATTTTCCTTCTGCAAAAGAGCCGTGTTTACATCCGAAAATGTTTGATAATCCAATATGGGAATGGAATCAAGCGCTATGTGCTCATTATTTTTGATGGAAATACTTTTCATCGGGAAATTTTTTTATTGTTTTGAACTCGATTGAGTGCCCACCAGCCGGACGGGCAATCGGTACCGATTGTAAGAATAGCGAAACGTTTGCTTGTTTTTAGGTACATTTCAAGTTTTTTAAGGTAAGTTTTTAACAGCTTCTTGGATCAATTCCACCATTTGCAGAGGCGGGTTGAGCCCGAGGTAAACGACCAATCCGAGCAAGGCAAACTGCGAGTAGGATTCGAAGGGTTTTATGCGTTCCAAATCATCCTCATTAAAATCGACCGCCGGAGTAAAAAGCAGTTTGAATATGTTTTTGCCAAAAGCCCAAATAATAATGGTAAGCAGCAACAAGACAAAAATTAGAATCAGAAAATAATGTGCTTCAAACAACGACCGAAAAATCAAAAATTCGCTTACAAACAATCCGGAGGGAGGCATCGCGGTGGCAGAGATAAATCCGAGCATGACCACCAACGCCCCTGTCAGGTTGTACTTAAAATAATTTCCTACATCATAGACGCTTTTACTCTTGTAGATACGATAGATTTGCCCCATCTGAAAAAACAAACTCGATTTTACAAATGCGTGTAGCACGATGTGGAGAATGGCGGCATAATAGCCAATGCCCCCTGCGGCCAAGCCGAGCATCACGATGCCCATGTGCTCAATGCTGGAGTAGGCAAACATCCGCTTGATGTTTTTTACTTTAATCATATACACCGTGGCTATAAAGATGGATAGCACGGCTGAAACCATGATGATGTTGTTTGTCCATGCGTGCAGCTTCGTTTGAGCGACAATCTCATAAAAGCGAAAGATACCGATAAACCCTACATTCATCAATACGCTGGACAAAAGGGCTCCTGCCGGGGACGGCGCTTTGTCTTTCGCATCGATGCCGGCCGTGTACATGGGCACCAAACCAATTTTTGCCGTGTAACCCGTAAAAATAAAAATAAAGGCCAAGCGCAACCAGAATACGTCCAATTCGGCGGCTCTTTTCATCAAAGAGGTGAAAGTAAGGTTGGTATCGCCGACTTCCTGCACGGCAATACTCAAAAATAAAATGCCGATAAATACAAAGGTAATGCTAATGGAACAGACAAAAATATATTTCCAAGTGCCCTCTAAAGTGCGTACATTTCTTCGATGATAGATGAGTGCAGATGCCGAAAGGGTGGTCATTTCTACAAAGACCCAAGTGACGGCAATGTGGTTGGACAAGTATGCCAAACTCAAAGCGAAAATAAGCACCACCATGGACGATAGATACAGTGCGCTGTTTCTGGGGTTGTCTTGATTCTTTGAAAGGAATACGTGACTGTGGTAAATAGCAGGCACTGCGATGATACTGATGGTAATCAGCAACAAGATGCCTACAGCATCCGGAAGAAAATAACCATATTCCACCGTATTCAAGTGTATGTACTCATGGATGGTGAATATCCATTGAAAAGCCAAAAACAATGAAGTTAAAAAATAACTCATCCGTTTGTTCCGGTTGAAAAACAACAACACACAGAGGATAAATGCTCCGATAAGATAAGGTATGGTCATATTTTGATGGAAGTTTTATTCAAATGGATAGATTTCAAATTAAAATTGGGCATTTGGAAAGTGTTTCAATCTTTTAGGTTTCTCAATTGGTTTACGTCTCCGTCTTTCAATACATCGCCTATTTTGTTGATGAATATTCCCAACAACAAAACCGTGATAAACAAATCGAGCAGTATGCCCGTGTTGATCAATAACGGCATTTCGTTCCCCACCGCGAGCGACAAGATGAATACACCGTTTTCGATAACCAAAAACCCCATGGCATGGGTCAATATTTTCTTGCGGGTACTGATGATGTATAAACCGGTGAACAGAGACGACAAGGCTGCTACAAAATAAACCTTGTTCAGTTGCTCATCCTGAATGGTGTTCGACAGCAAAAAGGTGGCTATGATGATGGTGGTAACAACGATTAACGAAATAAAGTTGGGGACATAAGGCTCTGCTTCCCGCGTGATTCCATTGTGTTTGATGACATAGCTTAGAAACATGGGGACGGCTATCGCTTTGAAAACAATGGTTTCCAACAAAATGAAGACAAGGTTTATGGGGTCGATTTCATCCAACTCAATAAAACTTACCCCAAATAACAAGAATCCTTGCAGGGCAAGAATTTTCACATAACTCGAAAGCCGGTTGGCAATGCTCAAATAAAGCAGGGACATGGAAAAGACGATTAGCAGTACATTTGTCATTTGATTTATATTTTGGATGAATTATTTTTTGTCGTTATCTAGAATAAAAGTGGTCAAATAAATTTTCCCATGATGAGCAATACCCCGAAAAATATCAAAATGGAAATAGAGGTAAGCGTGAAAATAAACTGTGGGTTGTTGCCCATCCTGAACCGAGCCGAAAAAGATTCTAATATTCCGACCAAAACCGCAAAAGCGAGCTGCACGAATAAGAACAGTGGAATCGAAAAATAATACAAGGAAGATCCGATAAAAAAATTAGCAATCAGTGCCCCATACATAGCAAATTTAAGTTGGGTGCCGTACAAAATCAACCCCAAGTCAAAACCGCTGTTGTCGAGAATCATCACTTCGTGCACCATGGTCAGCTCCAAGTGTGTTTTGGGGTCGTCAATGGGCATCCGGCTGTTCTCTACCATAGCAATCATAATCAGGACAAAAGTAGCCAACACGCCCAAGGCGTATGAAATATAGGAACCAAAATGCAACGAGGTAAAAATATCATAAAAGGAAGTATGCCCCGTGTAGAGTGCAAAAGACCCCATCAAAATAAAAAATGCGGGTTCGGCCAATAGCGAGTACAATGCTTCACGGCTCGCACCCATGCCCTCAAAACTGCTACCGGTATCCAGCGCACCGATGATGCTGAAAAATTTTCCGAGTGCCAATACGTAGGCAAAAAAGATAAAATCGCCATCAAAAGAGATGAACCCTTTGTTTTGGCCAAAAGGGACAACCAAAATCGCCATGATAATGGAAGCAAAATAAACCGTCGGGGCAAGCTGAAAAATAAAACTCGTTGTCCGGCTGTAAACCGCTCCTTTTTTCCACAATCGAATCACATCTTTCATGGGTTGCAGCAAGCCGGGTCCTTTTCGTCCCGAAGTAATGCTTTTGGTTCGGACAACAATCCCCATGAAGAACAAACTGGTCAGCAGAATCAATAGAAGGCTCAACATATCATATTTGATTAAGAAAATAAATTATTTTTTGAATGATTTCCAACACCCATGGAATCAGAATAATCAGGGTGATAAATACACTTCCATACATTATATAAAATTGTGCATTGCCATTTTGCAGAAACCGGAACCTGCCGAAAAATAGTTTCATCCGTTTCCAAGGATATTCTATCAGCAATATTTCTATTTTATCGTGCGGGTGGGTCTCGTGCTTGCCGCCTGTGGGAAAAATCCCCTCCAATTCGATTTTTTTCTTTTTAATTGAAAGCAGGGGCTCAACAAGCTTTCGGTACGACCGAATAAACGAGCTTGCAGTGTATTGCATTTTTTCGGTTTCGCCCACATACCCACATCCCCAAGTAGATGCGATGGTTACTGTTTTTTTAGAGGCAATGGCTTTTCGTAGGGTGAACAAAGCTGCCGTCAGCAGGAGCAGGCCAAACGAACAATAACCTATATATTGGAGTGTTTTGGGTAGAGTGGTTGGATGCAATAAATCGGCTGACATGGCTATTTTTGAGGAAAATAATTTGAGAGGCTCGTTCAAAAGCCCGACAAAAAAATCAGGGAAAAATCCGATGCCGACAATCAGCAGTAAAGCCATATACATGGGCATCAATTTACCGAAATTAGATTCCATCGGCAGTGTTGCGAAATGATGCCGTTTGTTTCCTAAAAAAATGGTTCCGAAGGCTTTGGTAAAGCAAAGTATGGCAAGCCCGCCGATAGCCACCAATCCAAAAATTGAGAACAGCATCGCCAATATGTTCAACATGTTCTTGTGTCCGATACCTTCTAAAAGCCCGGAATAAATCATAAATTCAGACACAAACCCGTTGAGGGGAGGCAATCCACAGATAGCCAAGGAAGCTACAAGAAACAGCATGCTGGTGTGCGGCATTTGTTTGGACAAGCCACCAAAGTGTTCTATATTCATGGTATGCGTAGCCTGATAAACATTGCCGGCGGCATAAAAAAGCAGTGATTTGAACAAGGAATGGTTCAAAACGTGCAAAAGTGCGCCTCCAAAACCAAAAAGGACCAAACTTGTGTTTTGCTGCCCCAATCCCAAGGCTCCCAGGCCAATACCAATACCGATAATGCCTATGTTTTCGATGCTGTGATAAGCCAACAGTTTTTTCAAATTGTGCTGCACGATGGCGAGCATCACGCCATAAATTCCTGAGATTACCGATAGGAAAAGGATGCCATATCCCAACACATTATAATCGGTTTGGATGAGTTGAATCATTCGCAAGATTCCAAAAATTCCGATTTTGATGATGACTCCGGACATGATTCCCGAAATATGGGATGGTGAAGCGGGGTGCGCGTAGGGCAACCATGTATGAAAGGGGACAAACCCAGCCTTAATGCCAAATCCGATAAAAAAGCAAAAGAAAAGTCCGAGACTGACAATCGGGGCAAAAGATACCGAAAATTGTTTGATGGCCTCAAAATCATAAGAGCCGGTACGGTAATACACCCAAATAAATCCTATAGTGAGAAACAGCACGCCCAGGTGCGATTGGATCAGAAAATTGATGCCTGCCTTGAGTGTGGTTTGTTTGTGGTATTCAAAAACAATCAACACAAAACACGACAAAGTCATAATCTCCCAAACAAAAAGGAAAGCCAAAGCGTTCTGGATCAGACAGATAAATAAGAGTGCGCTGTGTACCAAAAGATACGCTGTGCAATGCATTGTGAGGTTTGAAACTTCTTTTCGGTAGGCTTTCATGTATTGCAGACCGTACAAGGCTCCGGTGATTATCGTGAAGTTTATCAACAAGACAAACCAAGCTGAAAGGGCATCCATCCGTATCGGGATAGCTCCGGTAACAAAAGTACCTTCAAACACATGTTCAAAAGGTTTGCCCAACAAAGCATTCAATGCCACAAAACCACTCAACAGGCTGATGAGAAGAACCACTATAACCGTTCCAATCCCTTTCCATTTTACCTGCAGGAATGGCATTGCTGCCAAAGCCAAGAGTAAAATTGCAATATGGGTTTGGAGAATATTCATCAGAGCAGATTAAATAGTGTTCCAAAAAAGACCAATAAAATGAAAAACAGGCCGTACACAATGTACATTTGAACTTTTCCATTCTGTACGAATTGAAAATAATTCAGAAAACGAAGCATTCCGGAAGTGAATTTTTCCAAAAGGGTATCTTCAAAAAAATCGACATAATGGGAAGAGTGGTTTCTGGTTTGTGGGAAAATTTCAACCGACTCGATTTCTATATATTTTTTCTTTTCCCGCACAAAAAAACTCATCAGTTTGCCCAAACTTTTTGAAAAGGATTTCCCGGTGTATTGCATTTGTACGTTTGGTGCTACGTAGCCACATCCCCAAGTTTCCTTCCTTTCAATGGGGCGTTGACGGATTAAATAATTTCGAAGAAGATAGAAACCGCCAATCAGCATCAAAAACAAAAAGGAGTACCTGCCGATTAGCCCAATCGATTTTGTGGAAGCAACGAACGATTCAACATCTATAAGTTGATGAGCAGGCAAAACAGATTGTATCAGCCGGAAGACTATCGAAAAATACACTTCGGGGAATAACCCAATCGAGAGCATGATGGCTACAATCACATATTGAGGGAGCCGCATGGACAGCGATACTTCTTCGGGGACATGATGCAATGGTTGCCGTGGGTTTCCCAAAAAAACCGTACCAAAAGTCCTGGTGAACGTCAGCAAGGACAGTCCCCCAATAAAGACCAAACCCGATAGGGAAAGCATCATCAAGGTGGCATGGGTTAGCCCGATGGTGTGTATCCCGTTCAGGAAACCTTTGTAGAGGATAAATTCGGAGATGAACCCGTTTAGCGGTGGCAAGCCTCCGATAGCGATAGAGCCGATGAGAAACAAAATGGCTGTTTGAGGCATCTGACTGATCAGTCCGCCTAATTTTTCCATATCGCGGGTGTGGGTTTGCTGATAGATGGAACCTGCGGAAAAAAACAACAATGATTTGAACAAGGAATGGTTAAGCGTGTGCAACAGTGCACTGCTTAGCCCGAGAATCATCAAAAGTGAGTTGTCAAATCCGACCCCAATCAAATACAACCCAATTCCCAACCCAATGATTCCGATGTTTTCGATGGTGCAATACGCCAACATTTTTTTAAAATCTCGGTGTACCGCTGCGTTCAGAATCCCGAAAACACCGGTCAGTATGGAAACGACCAGCAACGACTCGCCAATGATAAGCCAATCGCTTTGCAAAAACAGGGCGACACGAACAATACCGTAAATACCCAATTTAACAATCACCCCGGACATGACACCCGAGATGTGCGAGGGTGCGGCAGGATGTGCATGTGGCAACCACGAGTGGAGCGGAATAAAACCCGCCTTGATGCCAAACCCCATAAAAAAGAGCAAAAACAACCATCCATTAAAATTGGTTTTAAAAAAATCGGCAATCGCTGCAAAATCAAAAGATCCCTCTATAAAGTAAACCCACAAAAAGGCAACCGTCAAAAAGGCAACGCCGATGTGCATCTGGACCAGATAATTGATGCCCGCCCGCAAGGTTTCTTTTTTTTCATGTTCAAAAATCACCAAAAACATCGACGACAGCGACATAACCTCCCAAGCAATCAGGAAGGCTAAACTATGTTGCAACATACATACCCAAAGCATAGAGGTTTGAAAAATCAAAAACAGTACCCAATGCATTGCAATTTTTGCCCGCTCGCTTTGATAGGGCTTCATGTACCCGATGCCGTACAAAGCCCCGTTGACACAGGTGAGATTGATGATGAGCATAAACCATGCAGACAAGGCATCAATGCGAATGGGGATTTCTCCATAAAATACCGACCCCGGCAATGTGAAGGCAATCGGGGCACCGAAAAGCACATTGATTGCCGGTATGGAGGTGGATAAAGCTACCAAAAGCACGAAAACGAAATGAAGCCGGGCTCTCATTTTTGACTGTAACAGCGGAATGACAAAAGCACCCGTACCAGTCATGATAACGGATGATAAGATTAGCCAAAAACTATCCATAAGTATGCTATGTCTAAATTTAAAAAATCCATTTTCGGATAACATTAGATGTCAATATCCTTCTGCCTGTCAAACTTACTCGAACTCGAATTCCACTGAAAGAAGAATTTTTATGGAATTGTATATCTTCGCCTCGTCATGAAATTTGACGGTACAAAGTTGCTAATTTTAAATTTAAAATCACGGCTTGACTGCTTGTTTTTTTGACAGGTATATGAATTCCGTGAGATTTAAGGTGCTTGTTGTTTGAAATAAAAAACCGCTCCATCTGAAACTTAATCAGAAGGAGCGGTTTATATCAATTTGAATTAGATTCTACATCATGCCGGGCATGCCGCCACCCATTCCGGGTGCACCGCCACCGTGGCTTTCTTCTTTGATGTCAATCAATGCACATTCAGTGGTCAAAATCATTCCGGCAACTGATGCAGCATTTTCCAAGGCCACACGGGCTACTTTTTTCGGATCGATGATACCGGCTTTAAACATATTCACATAGGTGTCTGATTTGGCATCGTATCCAAAGTCACCTTTCTCAGCGAGCACTTTAGAAATAACAACAGAGCCTTCACCACCTGCGTTCTCAACGATTTGACGCAAGGGTTCCTCGATGGCTCTTGCCACGATTTGAACACCGGTTGCTTCATCGGCATTTAGTGTTTTTACCTGACGCGCAGCTTGGATGGCACGTACGAGCGCCACGCCGCCACCGGCAACAATGCCTTCTTCTACGGCGGCACGAGTTGCGTGAAGCGCATCGTCCACACGGTCTTTTTTCTCCTTCATTTCAACCTCAGATGCAGCACCTACATACAACACGGCTACACCGCCGGCCAATTTAGCCAAACGTTCTTGAAGTTTTTCACGGTCGTAATCTGAAGTTGTAGTTTCTATTTGCGATTTGATTTGGTTGACCCGATTGACGATTAATTCTTTGTCTCCTGCACCATTGACAACGGTCGTATTGTCTTTGTCGATGGTAACTTTTTCAGCAGTTCCCAACATGTCAAGCGTTGCGTTTTCTAAGGTAAAACCTCTTTCTTCCGCAATCACTTCTCCGCCGGTCAAAATAGCGATGTCTTCCAACATGGCTTTGCGTCGATCACCAAATCCAGGAGCTTTCACTGCGGCAACACGCAAGGCACCACGTAGCTTGTTGACTACCAGTGTGGCCAAAGCTTCTCCATCCACATCTTCAGCAATGATAAGCAATGGTTTTCCAGATTGTGCTACTGGTTCGAGTACAGGAAGCAAATCCTTCATGGAAGAAATTTTCTTGTCGTACAACAAGATATAGGGATTGTCGAGTTCAGTTTCCATTTTTTCGGAATTGGTCACGAAATATGGGGAAAGGTAACCTCTGTCAAACTGCATACCTTCCACAACGTCCACATAGGTGTCCGTTCCTTTAGCTTCTTCAACAGTGATAACACCTTCTTTGCCAACTTTTCCGAAAGCTTGCGCAATTAAATCACCGATGATATCATCGTTGTTTGCGGAGATGGCAGCAATTTGTTTGATTTTTTCAGAACTGTCACCCACTTCTTTGGCTTGTTTTTGCAAGTCGGCAACAACGGCTTCTACCGCTTTGTCAATCCCTCTTTTCAAGTCCATTGGGTTGGCACCGGCAGCTACGTTTTTTAAACCTTCTTTTACGATGGCTTGAGCCAAAACGGTGGCAGTGGTTGTTCCGTCACCGGCAAGGTCGTTGGTTTTAGAAGCAACTTCTTTCACCATTTGCGCGCCCATGTTTTCTAGTGGGTCTTTCAATTCGATTTCTTTGGCAACTGTAACACCATCTTTGGTGACGATGGGTGCCCCAAATGATTTGCTGATGATAACGTTGCGGCCTTTTGGGCCTAAGGTAACTTTAACGGCGTTTGCCAAAGCATCCACACCGCGTTTGAGACCGTCTCTTGCTTCGAGATTAAATTTTATGTCTTTAGCCATTTGTCTAATTTTTTATTAATGATTATTTAATTTTTTATAATTTTTGAATAAAGAGGTCAGACAATCGCAAGGATGTCATCTTCTCTCATAATGAGGTAATCTTTGCCTCCCAATTTTAATTCGGTCCCCGCGTATTTTCCATACAAAACGGTATCGCCAGATTTGACAGTCATCACATAGTCTTTTTTTCCTTTTCCGACTGCGATTACAATACCTTTTTGTGGTTTTTCTTTTGCTGTTTCGGGGATGATAATGCCAGAGGCTGTTTTGGTTTCGGCAGCGAGGGGTTCTACTAAAACCCTGTCTGAAAGTGGTTGAATGTTTAGTGCCATAGTTTTATTAATTATTTAAAAATTCACTGTTTCCTTCTTGGCAGAAATTATGCCATGAGACGATTTGCTGACAAGATTCAAAAAAAAATGCCAGCTTGTCAGTAAGCCGGCATTTTATAGGATAAACTTCCTGTTTATTTGTC
This sequence comes from Flavobacteriales bacterium CG_4_9_14_3_um_filter_40_17, assembly GCA_002790195.1. GTDB lineage: Bacteria > Bacteroidota > Bacteroidia > Flavobacteriales > Flavobacteriaceae > UM-FILTER-40-17. Next base: position 72,038 of record PFUR01000028.1, on the reverse strand, counting down.
TTTATCGGTTTGGCCATTCACCGGTATTTCGGTATTGTTCTGATCCTTTGCGGCAGGAATGGTTTGTTCCACATCCGGCGCACCTTCCAGTGCTTTCGAACTTGCAGAACCTCCCGTTTTGTTGATGGCTAAGCCGGATACCAAGATGAGTGCCACCAAAACGGTTGCCAAAGTCCAAGTGCTTTTGTCCAAAAAATCATTTGTTTTTTGTACTCCGCCAATGGATTGGCTACCACCTCCGAAAGAGGAAGAAAGCCCGCCACCTTTGGGGTTCTGAACCATAATCACCAAGACCAAGAGGAAGGACACGATGACGATTAATCCCATGAAAATTGTAAATGTGTTCATTTTTTGCGTATTATTTTTTTTCTAATTGTGAGAGTGCCCGAATTTGGTCTGCAAAGAAACCACTTTTTTCTGGATATTTCAAACTTAAAATTTTGTAGGCGCGAATGGCTTTTTTGTATTTTTTTTGTGAGACATATACTTTTGCCAAAGTCTCTGTCATTATTTCCTGAATGGCTGTCGAATTTTCAGAAATCAGGTTGCCATCAAAGTTTGTTTCTTTATTTGGGGTGATTTTAGGGTTTTGTTCGATGAATTTTTCTATCAGGTCAAATTTCTTTTCCCGATTGATGGTTGAAGCTATTGTTTTTTCAAGTTCTATTGATTGTTTTGGTTTCGTTTTGATTGAGAATTTCAACCATTCTTCAAAAGAGTGCCTTTCATTCGGATTAAAGCTTACAGGCAGTTTTTCATTTGTACTGTCTTCTAAAGTTTCAATTTCTTTGAGATGGAAAGTAAGATCTGACTTTTCTTTGAATAATTCTTTATCTAGAATTTTATCAGCTTCGATTATTGACAAAACACTTTCGGGATGTTCGCCAACAGGGTTTATCTCAACTGCATCCACTACATCGAGGTTTTTAACTAAAATTTCGTTGTCTTTAATTTGTTTCGAAATAGCGTGTTGATTGAAATTTTCTGAAGAAATAAAATCAAACAATACAGATCGGTTGGTGGTATGAGCCGCCATTGTTCGCAGGGTGTCGTTAAACAAAAAACTACCTTGGTTTTTCAATCCTTTAAGATAAACAGCCCTGGCGGAATGAAAATATGGAAACTCATCCAAGATTATTTTGAGCTCTTTGGTTTGAGAAGGCGTGACGGCTTCGGGTTTTTGTATTAAATAAATGTAATCAGACAGGTTCATAGCGGTGCAAACAATCAATTTATTTTATTGATAATCTACAAAGGTACTAAAGATTTTATTTCGAAATGAATCGGAAAATTGGCTACAAATCATTGGAAAGATTATTCTTTTTGGCTAATTCTTTTTGGCTAATTTTAAACTCAATTTTTAAATTGTGAAATTTCATCAAAATGAAAATATATTTCTCTTTTTTTTTCCTTTTTTTCCTTTTAAATTGTCACAGTCAAAAACCAACTGATATGCCCCATACCAACGCGCTCATCAACGAAACCAGCCCTTATTTGCTGCAGCACGCCCACAATCCAGTCGATTGGAACGCTTGGCATCCGGAAACCCTTCAAAAAGCCGTGACAGAAAACAAACTTATCTTGATAAGTATCGGCTATGCAGCTTGCCATTGGTGCCACGTCATGGAGCACGAATCTTTTGAGGATTCAACAGTCTCAGCTGTCATGAATAAGCATTTTATTAACATCAAAGTCGATCGGGAAGAACGCCCCGATGTCGATCAGATTTACATGAATGCCGTTCAACTGATGACCGGAAGTGGCGGTTGGCCACTCAATGTGGTGACTTTGCCCGACGGCAGGCCGGTTTGGGGAGGCACTTTTTTTCGGAAAGATGATTGGATAAACATCCTCAATCAAATAGCCGAAATGTACCAAACCCAACCTGAAAAGCTCGAAGAATATGCGAGTCATTTAGAAGAGGGCATCAAGCAAATGGATTTGGTTAAGCTCAATACTGAAGATCAAAGCTTTGAATTGGATTCGATTGAGGCCGGCATAAAATCATGGGTCACAAAATTTGACCGCGAATATGGAGGGAAAAATGGCGCGCCAAAGTTTATGATGCCGACTAATTTTCAGTTTCTGTTGCGCTATGCCTTTCAGACTCAAAATCAGGAGATACTCGATTATGTGCATCTCAGTTTACAAAAAATGTCTTTTGGTGGTGTTTACGACCAAGTGGGCGGCGGTTTTTCCCGCTATTCTGTCGATGCGTTTTGGCATATTCCGCATTTTGAAAAAATGCTGTACGATAACGCGCAATTGGTAAGCTTGTATGCGCAAGCTTATCGTCAGAAACCCAATCGGCTCTACAAAGACATCGTCTATGAAACCTTGGCATTTGTCGATCGGGATATGAAAAATCAGGCAGGCGGATTCTATTCTTCGTATGATGCGGACAGTGAAGGCGAAGAGGGGAAATATTATGTATGGACGAAAAAAGAACTTCAAAAATTGCTCAAAAAAGATTTTGACCATTTTGCTAAAGTCTATAACATCAATGATTTTGGTTTTTGGGAAAATGACAAGTATGTATTGATTCGAAAAGCTGATGACGAAAGCTTGTCAAATGATCTCGGGATTTCAATTGAAGATTTGCATACAAAGATGGATTATTGGAAAAAAATTCTTCTAAAAGAGCGGAAAAAACGAATCAAGCCCGGCCTCGATGATAAGACTTTGACGGCTTGGAACGCTTTGATGATTACCGGTTACGTTGACGCTTACAAAACTTTTGGCAATCAAGAATTTTTAAAAACTTCGATTAGAACGGCTGAATTCATCTTCAATAAACAGTTGCGGCCCGATGGCGGTTTGTGGCGCAATTACAAAAATGGTAAAAGCAACATCAATGCCTATTTAGACGACTATGCTACCGTTATTGATGCATTTATGTCGTTATATGAAGTCACACTTGATGAAGCTTGGTTGCAACAATCGAAAAAATGGTCAGACTATGTATATGCACATTTTTACAATCCGGAGAATAATTTTTTCTATTACACTTCCGATTTAGACCACAAATTGGTCAGTCGAAGCATCGAAACTTCCGACAATGTGATTTCATCTTCCAACTCTATGATGGCTAAAAACCTGTTCAAATTGGGATATCATTTCGACGAAAAAAAATATTTGGAAACTTCCGCAGCCATGTTGCACAATATGTTGCCAACCATCGGCGAAGCTGGCGCGCCTTGGTATTCCAACTGGCTCGATTTGATGCTTAACCATACTTTACCGTACTATGAAGTCGCGATTTCTGGACCGGATTCAAAGCAAAAAATGAAAGAATTCAACAAAAAGTATTTGCCCAATACGGTCTTGGCCGGTAGCCAAAAAGAGTCTGATCTTCCGTTACTGGAAAACCGGTTTACCGACGATGAAACGTATGTTTACGTTTGCCAAAATTACGTTTGTCAGTTGCCGACAACTTCAGTCGTAAAGGCTTTAGGGTTGATTAAATTGCGTTGAAATATTCACCAACTTATCCTAAAAATAGACTATTGATTGTCAATTTTTAATTGAGAGTTGAAGCGTAACCAGAAATTTGCTTATTGACAGTTTCCTATTGTTTTTTCTGCAAACCGATAAATTCTTTCAAGTAGTACGGCTCGAAGTAAGCCACATCTTCAAAATTTATATCTTGGTATTTTTGAAAAGAAACCGCAGACATCTCTTCAGCCGAAGGATAAAAATCATTTAAAAAAACTGCATTTGGGTGCGTAATGATTGTTGCGCATTTGTCGGCTCCGTCGCCAATAAAATAGACCTTTCCCAGCTGCAACCAATTTTCAAAACTGTGTTGATTGATTATTTTGGCTGAAGTTTTTTCGATGGTTTGATGGTTTTCATCAAAAATAGCGGTGTAAACTTCCATGCGGCGCGCATCGAGCATGGGAACGATAAATCCGGATGTGATTTTCACTTTCTTTGCTAAACACAAGAGCGTGCTGGTCGAGATTAGCGGGATATTGCGTGCAAAACAAATCCCTTTTGCTGCAGAAACGCCTATGCGCAAACCGGTGTAAGAACCCGGGCCTTTACTGACTGCTACTGCGCTCAGGTCTTTGAAATCAGCATGTGCTTGCGTGAGTGTTTGCTTGATAAAATAATGCAACATCTCTCCGTGCATATAACCATCACCAACTTCTTCGGTCAAGTGGATGGTTTTGCCACAATCAGACAAACTCACCGAACAGTTTTTTGTGGCAGTTTCGAGATTTAAGATGAGCGGCATTCGAGAAAATTAGGGTTTCTTTTTCTCCTCTTTTTTCTTGAGAATTAATTTGTCGCCGGGTTGCAGGTTTTTTGAAACGAGTGTATAAGGACCGATGATGATTTCGTCGCCTTCTTTCAATCCGGACAAAATTTCAATGTTGGTGTTATCCTGAATCCCTGTTTCGACAACTCTCAATTTAGCAACATCCCCCAATTTGACAAACACACATTCGTAGCGTTTTTCATCGACCGGAGTTGAAGAAGGTGTTTCTGTTTTGATTTCAAATTTCTTTGTGGCAGTCGTGTCTGTGCGTACGACAACGGCACTGATAGGTACGGCCAATATGTCTGTTTTCTTGCTGGTGACGATATCGACTGTTGCAGTCATTCCAGGTCTGAATGGAGAATAATTTTCGGGTTTGCCTTCGGTCAAATCTTTGTAAGACTCCGGTAATATGTTTACTTTCACCTTAAAATTTGTAATTTGATCGGTGCTTTGCGTCTCAATAGCGGTATTGGCAATATTTGTAACGACACCTTTAAATTGTCTTTTCAGGTAGGCATCAACTTCAACCAATGCAGTATCCCCAACGGATACTTTCACGATGTCGTTTTCGTTTACATCGACTTCCACTTCCATTTTGCTGAGGTTGGCTACGCGTAAAATCTCCGTTCCGGCAAATTGTTGTGTACCGACCACACGTTCGCCCAACTCCGCGTCTAATTTAGAAATGGTTCCATCCATCGGTGCGTAAATGTTGGTTCTGTAAAGGTTGTCTTTTGCTTCTTTGACAGATGCTGCGGCACTTTGAGCACTGTATTTTGAAGATTCCTTAGAGGCTAATGCACCTTGATAAGCAGACAAAATCCGATCCCATTCGGAGGCAGAAATGACACCTTTCTCAAACAGAGGCTTGTTGCGTTTGTAGTTTGCCTCTGCCTCAACAAAACTTGCTTCAGCTTGCTGTTGACCGGCTTTTGAATTGAGCATAGCGGCTTCCGAACGCGCGAGCAAAGATTGCAAAATATCAGGATTGATGCGCACCAAGAGTTGGTCTTTTTTGACTTGTTGCCCTTCCACAATCGGAAGTTCGATGATTTCTCCGGAAACCTCGGCGGAAATTTTGACTTCCACTTCCGGCTGTATTTTTCCGGTTGCTGAAACGGTTTGTTGGATGGTTGCCCGTGCGATTTTTTGGGTTTCTACTTCTTTGCTGTTGCCGGTATCGCCAAACCAACCTGCTTTTTTACCGGCTATTAATAATACAATCAGGAGGGTTAAGCTCCCGAGTAATATGATGAGTGTCTTTTTTTTCATAAGATTTTAATCGAAAAAATTTAAGTTTCCAAAGTTAGAGAATCCAACTCAATTATATAGATTTTTTGGTGTATTAAACCTAAAGTTGATTAACCGGGACACCAAAAAATATTTCCAGCACTTTTAGTTTGAAAATATAATCGAATTTTGAGCGGACGACCTCAGATTCCGCAGTTTCTAAAGCGGTTTTAGCTTGCAGATAATCAAAAGCATTCATTAATCCGACTTCGTAGCGTTGAGAAGAATATTTGAAAGCTTCCTGTCTGGCTGTCAATGCTTTTTGGGCAGATTCGTATGATCGATAAGCACCTTGTGCGTCGTAATAGGCCTGATAGACATTGCTTTCCAAATCGAGTTTGTCTTGTTCCAATTGTGCTTTGGCACGCTCAAGACTGACTTTGCTGCGTTTGATGCTGTTGGCCGTTTGAAAACCGTTGAAAAAAGGAATGCTCAGTTGAAAGCCGAACGAATGCCCGTCATTTCTGGTAAATTGGTCGATAATATTATCCGGCCCACCTACGAGTCGTTGGAAATTTGGAGCGACTACTGCTTCCCCTGTTGATTCTACTGTTCCGATTTGGGTGAAGGGATTGTTTGTATCGGGGATAAAGCCGGCGATTGTTTCGCTGTTCGAAGCCCGCGTATTGTAACCGTAAAAAGCGTTCAATTGTGGATAACTTGCTCCACGGGAAATGGCTAAGTCTTTTTCAGCAACTTTGACATCGGTCTCTGCAATCTTGATCTCGGAGCGGTTTTCTTTGGCAGATTCGAATATTTCTTTTGGGTTTTTGGCCAACATCACAGGCTGGGGAACGATAAATTCTTCGTCTTGAATTTCAAAGTTTTCGTAGTCTTTGATAAGCATCAATTGGGCAAGCGCAATCTTGGACAATTTCAAATTGTTTTCAGCCACGATGATGCGTTGTTTTTCACTGGCATCGGTGGCTTGTACATCTAGCAAATCGCCTTTGGGCAAACTCCCTGCATCGACCAATTCTTTGGTTCTTTTTTCTTGCTCGGCAGTCAGTTGGTTTTGGTACAAAATTGTATTCAGCGATTCACGGTTGAAAACAATTTGCAAAAAAGCGTTGACGATACTCAGTGAAATATCATCCTTCATTTTATCCAATCGATATTGACTGGCAAGAATGGCTAAATTGGCACGGCGCAAAGTGTTTATATTTCTCAGGCCGTCAAAAACAGTAAGGTTTGAATTTAAACCAACCGAAGTAAATTGTACCGTTTGATTTTCCAAAAGGCCGGTGGTGATGTTTTGATTCAGGCCGATGCTCCATTGATGTGAAGCTGAACCGTTTAAAGAGGGTATAAAATTTCCGAAGGCATCTTTTTTGTCAACTTTGGTGTTTTCATAGTTTAGTTCGGATTGTTTGACAGATATGTTGTTTATCAATGCGTAATCAACGGCTTGGCGAAGCGTCCATTTTTTGTTTTGAGCTTGAACAGAAATGACTGTTATTGAACTGATGAAAATCGCAATTATACTTTTTTTCATGATGCTTTTAGTTTTGTTTTTTAAAACCTTGTAAAGGTAAAAGAATTACTTGAATACTTCCGCCGGGTTTACAACATTCCAAACTTTGATTTTGTCTTCTTTAGTCAAACCTTTTTTAATTTCTACTTGGATACCGTCAGATATTCCCAATTCGACATATCGTTTTTCAAATTGCTGTGCCCCTTTTTCTACTTCAACATAAGGCTTGTTGGTGTCTGAATCAAATTGTAGCAAGGCTTCACGGATGGAAAGTACCTCATCTGCTTTGCTTAATATAATGGAGGCATTTGCGCTGAGTCCAGCCCGAATGAAGACATCGTCCGAAAGCTTGACCGTGCCTTTTATTTCAAATTGAATAGCACCGTTCTCGGCAATTCCTTTGGGTGCGATGTACTCTAAAACCGCATCAAACTTTTTGTTTTCGATGGCGCCAACTGTGATTTCCAATGGAAGCCCCTCTTTAATTTTGCCAACTTCAGACTCGTCAACTTTTCCCACAAATTCCATTTTGTTGATATCTGCAATACTGACGATGGTGGTTCCCTCGTTGAAGTTGTTGCTTTCAATTACCTGATTCCCAACTTTGACAGGGACCTGTAAGACCATACCGGAAACCGTGGCGCGAATAAGCGTGTTGGCTGCAGATTCCAACCCTTTGGTAGTGCCAGTCCGGACAATCTCGTAGGTTTCCAAAGCGGTTTGATAAGTTTGTTTGGCTTGTTCATAAGCGGTCAGCACGTTGTCAAATTCGTTTTGAGAGATGACTCCTTTCTCAATGAGTGATTTCTGTCGGTTGTAAATTTTTGTTTGGTTGTCTAAGGCAATTTTTGCCGATTCCACCTGTGCTTTTGCGTTGTTTAGGTTTGACACATTGGGTACAACCCTGATTTTAGCAATCAAATCGCCGGCTTTGATATTTTCTCCGGCAACTATATAAATCTCTTGAATGATTCCGGAAATATTGGGTTTGATCAAAACTTCTTCTTTGGGAACGATACTGCCGGTAGAGATGGTCTTTTCGATAATGGTCTGGATGCTTGCTTGTTCTGTTTGGAAAACAACCGGATTCTTTTTGTTTTTTTTGTATAAATAATACAGTGAGCCGAAGAACAAAAGGGTTATCAGGGCAATCACAATCGTTGTAATAATTTTTTTCATTTTTGATGGAAGTTATTTTATAGTTGTTCGTATTATTCTGTTCTAAGGGCATCAACGGGCTTAACTTTGATGGCAATTTGTGCGGGAATCATGCCGGCAAACAAACCGGAAAGAATCAAAATCCCCAATGCGGTTACGACCACTCCCAAGCTTACGCTCGGGTTTGCAAACATCATCGAGGAGGTATCCATACCACTCATCAACATGTCAATAAGTTTCAAAACTGCCGATGAAAGCACAATCCCGGCCATGCCGGAAATAATGGTCAAGAAAATAGATTCCATCAGAATTTGTCCCCGGATATCCCAAGGTGTTGCGCCCAAAGCTCTGCGAATCCCGATTTCTTTGGTTCTTTCTTTGACGACAATCAGCATGATGTTTCCGATACCGATAACGCCCGAAATGAGAATTAATACACCTACAAAATAGGAGATTACGCTCAGGATATTGAAAAGGCCATTGACTTTGCTGAACTCTTGATACAAATCAAAGTTGCCGATAGCCCGATCGTCTTCCGGGCTGATTTTGTGTCGGCTTTTGAGCAATTCTTTTATTTTGGGCAACAATTCTGTGATGGAAGTTTCGTCTTGAGCCGTGATAGCCATCCATCCCACGGTGTCTCCAAAATTGAAAGCGCGTTGGAAAGTGGTAAAAGGCGTAAATATCTGCTTGAGTGATTCTTCTGCATTGCCATCACCATTGCCTTTCTTTTTATAAACACCTACTACTGAAAAATTAACCCCATTTATTTTGACATAAGAACCAACGACAGGCTCGCCTTTTTCGTAAAGTCCATCGATTACGCCTTGCCCGATGACGGCTACCTTGCGCCGGTTTTTCATATCCGATTGGTTGATAAACCGCCCTTCTATGATTTCCATGGGCTCTTGTTGGATGAATTCCGGGGTGTCTCCATAAACGTTAAAAGCACCTGTTTTGAGTCCTCTTATAACGTTGTTGGCACCGTTAAAACCGCCTAATTGGTTTCGGGGTGATACAAATCTTAAACCGGGTATGTTTTCCCAAAGTGCTTCAACGTCGCTGTTTTGATAGTCAAATCTCCTTCCTTGCGGCATGCCTTTGTAGGGTTTGGAAGTGGGTTGTGTCCATAAAAAAGCGGTGTTGGTCGCTATACCCGAAAACCCTTGTTTAACTCCGTTCTCCAAACCTTTTCCGGCTGCGAGCAGAATAACCAAAATAAAAATCCCCCAAAACACGCCAAAAGCGGTCAGCAGCGTACGAAACCAATTGGCACTTAGTGCTTCCAAGATTTCATTCCAATTCTCTCTACTGAATAAATTACTCATCTCGAAGGGCGATTATGGGTTTTATTTTTGCAGCGCGGTAAGCTGGGAAAAATCCGGCAAAAGCTCCGGCTATAATCAGGATAAAGATGGTCTTAATGGCTACACCCATGTCCACTTCCGGATTGGAAAAAAAATCGCTCTGTATCTGTGGTCCAATGCCTTCAAGCAACAAGAGCCCGGCAAACAGCCCAAAAAATCCGGCGATAAAGGTTATGAAAATTGCTTCTTGTAAAATCATCCCGATGATGGAAGCCGGCTTGGCACCGATTGCTTTCCGAATGCCGATTTCTTTGGTTCGTTCTTTCACGACTATAATCATGATGTTGCCAACGCCGACTACGCCTGCTATGATGGTACAAATACCCACAAACCAGAAAAACAAGTCGATGTAGTTGAGCAAATCATAAATGCGTTTGGCTTCCTCTAAGGTGTTAAAAACGCGGATGGCGCTGGTGTCTTCCGGTGCAACAGTATGCCTTTCTTTCATGTTTTTTTCCAATTCTTTCGAGAAAAAATCAGAAGCTAATACAGCTTGTTCAAAAGTTGCTGCCGGCGCGATGGTAAACGACATTAGACGCAGGTTGTTGCCTCCATTAAAAACACGTTGCGCAGTTGTAATCGGTACGTACGTCCTTGTTTCTTCCCTTTCTCCACCCGGGTCGGTGTAATACCCAATTACTTTAAAAGGGATTCCGGTCAGGTTGATGTATTCGCCTATCGGATTTTTGTCTTTGAATAAATCCAATTTGATTCGATTGCCTATCACGATTACCTTTTCGTAGTGGTCGATGTCATTCTGGTTGATGAATCGCCCATCAACCAAACTGGCATTTTCGATGCTTTGAAAATCGGGATGTACACCGGCCATTTCGTAAGAGCCGTTTTCCTTTTTGTAATTCATCACCACAGACCACAAGCCATAGTAGCCGGATTTTTTATCGATTTGTGTTTTGAATTTTTTTGAGGAGAATTCGAAATCCTCGTTTTTGAGTTGGATGTCTCTCCCCGGATTCATCCCTTTATAACCTACGGTGGTAGTACCTGTCCAAACTTCAACTTCGGTCACGGCATCTTGTTGAAATTCTTTTTCAATTCCGTTTTGCATGCCCCGGCTGACTCCCAGCAAGATTACTAAAATAAAAATACCGGAAGACACGGAAAGACCGGTCAGAAAAGCACGAAGCTTATTTCTGGAAAGGGTTTCGAAGATTTCTTGCCATCTTTCAAGGCTAAACATAAGCTGCAGCTCTAATTTGTTCTACTCTATTATCGTCGGTTACCAATCCGTCTTTCAAGTGGACGATTCGTTTGGTCATTTGGGCAATATCGGGTTCGTGTGTGACCACGAGGATGGTTTTTCCCTCGTCGTTGATGGCTTGTATCAATTCCATCACTTCGTAGGATGTTTTAGAATCTAAAGCACCGGTTGGCTCGTCGGCCAACAGTACTTTTGGGTTTGAAGCAAGCGCGCGCGCAATGGCAACGCGTTGTTTTTGTCCGCCTGAGAGTTCATTGGGTGTATGCGAAGCCCAATCGGCCAAACCAACTTTTTCTAAATAATGCATCGCTTTTTCGGTGCGTTCTTTTCTTTTGATGCCTTGATAATAGAGCGGAAGCGAAACGTTGTCAAGCGCAGATTTATAATTGATCAGGTTGAATGACTGAAAGATAAAGCCTAAAAATTCGTTTCGGTATTGGGCAGCTACTTTTTCGTTGAGATTTTTAATCAATACGCCATCTAGCCAATACTCGCCTTTATCGGCTTCATCCAATATGCCCAAAATATTGAGTAGTGTAGATTTTCCCGAACCCGAAGATCCCATGATTGACACAAAGTCACCCTCTTTTACCTCAAAGTTGATTCCTTTTAAAACGTGAAGCGGGTTGTTTCCTATTTGGTAGGATTTGTGTAAGTCCTTGATTGATATCATATTTTGCTTGCGTATTTGACAATTATACGGATTTTGAATATAAAAGCCTGTTAAGGTCATTATATTTTCCGTAGCGGGAACTACTTAAAGACTGCCCAAAAAGCTTTTTGTTACGCCTAAGTCTGATAAAAATATGTTAAAAAAGCAACTTATCGAGTTTTATAAAACCGATAAATAAAGAATAATACCCCACCGATCAGAATGTAGGGGAATACCATGAGATAAAGTATGCCGTCGTTGATGCCCTTTGCTGTATCTTGATTGGCTTCAGATTCCAAAACGGCGCGGCACATGGCACATTGCGCAGTCATTTCTGTATGGCTGAACAAAAGTGCGAACAGAACAATGAATACAATTTTATTTGAAAGTGAAATTTTCAATACGGTTGATTTTAATGTATGTAGTAAGGAGCAATCATCAGGTAAACCACCACGCCGGTGACGGCAACATAGAGCCAAATGGGCAGTGTAATTTTTGCAATCTTTCGGTGCGAGGGAAAATGCTTGTTGAGCGCACGGACAAAACTGATGAGAACCATCGGTATGATGGCTATGGAAAGGATAATGTGAGTAATTAAAATGAAATAGTAAATGGTTTTAACAGCACCTTCACCACCGAATGGTGTCGGGTCAGATGTCATATGATAAGCCACGTACATCACCAAGAAAAGTGCGGAAAGCAACATAGCAAATCTCATCAATCGTTCATGTAATTGGATGTTTTTATTTTTGATGGCAATAAAGGCGGCGATGAGAATTAGCGCTGTAAAACCGTTGAGGGTTGCATAGATAGGCGGGAGAAACGAGAGCGAAGCCACATTGGGGATACGCACTTTGAAAAGGACGGCAACCGCAACCGGAATGGCCACCGAGAGCACGATAATCAATTTGCTGTATTTGTTGGGTTCGGTCGCCTGCATAATTTATTCGTTTAATAGTTTTTTGATGTCTTCTTTGAGCATTTTGATACCGGGTTTATAGTCTCCGCCGAGTTTAAAATCCAAAGATTTTTCGTCGGAATAAGAAAGGCCATCATAGTAGATGATGGGATTGCCAAATTCATCGGTGCGCGATCGGATGTTTCCTTCTTTGTCGATGAGTGCCATCATCCCGGAATGTTCAAATGAGCCGTCGAGTTGAGGGTTGGTGTCTGCAAAAATATTAAATCCTTTGTTTGCTAATTGGTCTATAGCTTGTTTTTCGCCGGTCAAGAAATGCCAGTTGCTACTTTTGATTTGGTGTTTTTCGGCGTATTTTGCCAGCACTTCCGGGGTGTCAAATTTGCTGTCGATAGAAATAGATGCGATTCCAAAATTGGGGTTTCCGTAAAATTCGTTTTGTATTTCTTTGAGGTTTTCGGTCATTACCGGGCAAATGCTCGGGCAGGATGTAAAGAAGAAAGAAACCAAATATACCTTTTTTTCAAAATCTTTGTTGGATATTTTCTTGTTGGATTGATTGGTCAATTCAAATTGGGGTGCTTTGCCGATGGTTTTTAAATCATCGTTGTGGCCATAGCGTTGGCGAAATTCGTTGACTACCCATATTCCGAATAAAAGAATGACAAATGAAATCCCGATGTACGAATATTTTTTCATGTTTTACTTTTGAGTGGCGGAGTTATATTTTTTTAATGCCAGGCGATATTCAGCAAGAATGACTTTTACGTCGTCCAACATTTTGTTTTGTATCTCAGCAACTGATGCAGCGTCATAGCCATAAACTATATCCGCTTCCGAATCATCTTTTCGCCCTCTGAGTGCTGCGTTTTTATCAATAATGAAAACAAAGGATGACTCCAAATTTGAACCTAATTGATAGGATGTCTTCAAACTTGAGAAAAGTGAATTGATTTTATCTTCCGATGCAAAAACAAATTGCCATTTTTCAGTATCAGAAAGCATTCCGATTTGCTTGCGGATAAGTTCGGCTTCGGCTTCCTTTCCTTCCGGTAGAATCATCACCATTTGAAAATCTTGAAAACCGTAAAAACGTTTATAGATTTTTTCGTTGAGATTAAACAGCATCAGCTTGTTTGACTCGGGATGGCTTCCGAGAAAACCAAGTATCGTAATTTTTTGACGAAAGGTTACAGGCTTGCCCGACAAGTTTTTCCATCCCTCAATAGTATTTACTTTTTCAGTGATAACCGGCAATTTTGCAAAATGGTTGATGCCGGAAGCAAAAAACAAGTAGGCAACTATTGGCACGATAAACAAGGCGAATAAAACCAAAAATTTCTTCATTTTGTCAGCGTATTGTTTGGTTGTGCAAAGGTAAAAAAAAGACGGCCAATGACCGTCTTAAACTGTATTTAAAAATCGGGATTATTTAAAAATCCATTTTCATAAAGCCATATCTGTAAACATCGTGAACATAGTCACCTTCAAGTAGTAAGATAAACAACAAAAAGGGGACAAGAATAAGCAAAGGTGTCACAATAGACCATCTGTAACCGGGAGTTTCATCTTCCAAATGCATGAATGCCCAAGCAATGTAATGTGCTTTGTAAAGCGTCAGTATGATGAAAATCCAGTTGAGGATTTTCATGCCGATAAAAAAGTTTTCTACCAAAAATCGGGGTTTAATAATACCAAAAGCAACTTCTACAATGGTAACAACAGTTAGTATTGCAAAAACCATCCAAATTCTTTTGACGTGTGATTGATGTGCAGTTTCGTGTGACATACGAGGTTATTTTTAAAAGATGAATGTTTAAACCAAATAGAAGAAAGTGAATACAAATACCCATACCAAGTCAACAAAATGCCAATAAAGACCTACTTTCTCGACCATTTCGTAGTGGCCTCTCCGTTCGTATGTGCCTAAAATAACATTAAAAAAGATAATGATATTGATGACAACCCCGGAAAATACGTGGAATCCATGGAAACCCGTTATAAAGAAAAAGAAATCGGCAAAAAGCCTGTTTCCGTATTCATTATGGATGAGGTTTGCACCTTCGACTACAGCAACACCGGATTGAATTCTTTGGTCTGAAAATTCTCTTTTGTAGATGGCTTTATGCCCAAAAGCATCCGGATTGACCAATTGGGTTTGTAGTCTTTCTGCCTCCAGCCTGTCTTTTTCCCTCGGAGATTCTTTTAACTTGGTTAAATTTGGAATAATTTCTTGGGTACGGATTAAAATATCAGAACGGTTGGCGTACGATTTTTGAACATCGGCAACAGTAAAGGTGGGCAGCGTACCTTCTGAAACAAACCAAAGCCCATTGTTTTTTGTGTGTTGCGCTCTTTCTGTGTGAGACGCGGCCGCAAAATCGGTAAGCGAAATTTGTTTTCCAGTTTTGGCATTGACAAATTGTAGAATTTGCCCGCCTTTGGTCTCAATCGCGCCATGTTCACCCTTGATGAAATTTTTCCATTCCCAAGCTTGCGAACCAACGAAAATAAGGCCACCGATGATGGTGAGGAACATATAAATAGCCACTTTGTTTTTTTTCATTTGATGTCCGGCATCAACAGCCAAAACCATCGTAACGGAAGAGAAAATCAAAATAAAGGTCATCAAAGCTACATAATACATCGGGGCTGCAACACCATGTAAGAACGGGAAGTGAGTGAATACCTCATCAGCGATGGGCCACGACTCAATAGATTTATAACGAGAAAATCCATAGGCTGCCAAAAAACCGGAGAATGTGAGCGCATCTGATAAGATGAAATACCACATCATGATTTTGCCGTAGCTTGCGCCCATAGGTTTGTTTCCTCCGCCCCAAACAGAGCCTTCAAGAGTTGTTGCCTGTGCCGTTGCTTCCATAAAATGATTTACAAATTAAAATTTTTCAAAAATAAGGTTTTTTTTTATCCGAAAAAATATAAAAAAAGGAATAGATAAATCCATAAAATATCAATAAAATGCCAAAAGGTTTTTGCCAATTCGAAACCGGTGGTATTGCCTACCGTATATTTGTTATTGATTAACTTGTAAAAAACATACACCAAGGCGACCAAGCCAAAAGCGATGTGTGCCAAATGTGTCGCGGCTATTATATAGATAAACGATGTTGTAATGGAACTTTCGCCCCCAGTAAAAAAATAACCCGCTTCTTTGATTTGAGAAAAACCCACAAACTGCAACACAACAAACAGGATGCCTAACGTGATGGTCGTAGCGGTTAATAATTTCGCTGCCTGAAGATTGCCGGATATAAGCTTTTTCCACGCGAAATGAAATGTAAAGCTACTCAATAAAATCGTGAGTGTACTTCCTACAAAGGCATTGGGAAGCCTGAAATCTACAAGCCAATCCGGCCTTGATTTACTCACTACATAGCCACTGGTAAGTCCTGCAAACATCATGGACATACTGACAATGCCAAACCATAGCATCATTTTAGATGCCTTTTCTTGCTTTCGCTTTTCTTCGATAATTACTGAATCAGCCATTTATCTAATACATAAATAAGTTGTAACAAACTAATATAAGCAACACTGGCAAGGATAAGCCATTTTGCTGAAAGATCATCTCTTTTGTGAAAAAGACGAATGGAAAAGTACAAAAAAACCAAACCAATTAGGAAAATAAAAATAGCGCCAGTTAGGGATAAATGTAATTTTCCGGTAATGCCGATTGCCGGAATGAGCGAAACAATCATAGTCCAGATAACGTACATCAAAATCTGAGCGGCAGTACCTTTGTCTTTTTTACCGGTTGGCAACATAAAAAAACCTGCTTTTTCGTAATCGTTGTACAAAAACCAACCGATTGCCCAAAAGTGAGGGAATTGCCAAAAAAACTGTATCATGAAAAGCGTGCCGGGCTCTATTCCAAAATGCCCAGTAGCGGCGACCCAACCCAGCATAAATGGAATGGCACCGGGCAAAGCACCCGCAAAAACAGCTAAGGGCGTAATCGTTTTCAGTGGTGTATAAACACTGGTGTATAAAAAAATGCAAACCGCGCCAAACATGGCCGTTTTTGGGTTGATTGAATAAAGTAAAACCAATCCAAGAAGGGTACAGATCAATGCCAAAACAAAAGCCGCATTTACCGAAATCCTCCCAGACGGGATAGGCCGGTATTTAGTTCGATCCATCAGTGCATCCAAATCGCGCTCTATGATTTGATTGAATATATTGGAAGCACCAACCATCAAATAACCACCTATGGACAAGGATATTACAGTTAAAATATGGAAAGATTCAGTACCCAACAAAAAACCCGCTAAGGAAGAAAACACTACACTGACAGCCAGTCTGAATTTGGTGATTTCCTTGAAATCATGGATAGACACGCGGACAAAGTCGGCCAAAGAGCGTTTGCGTAAGAGTATCTTCATAGATAGTTGAAAAGTTTTGCAAAGATATGCTTTCGATACTTTTAACCAAAGTATAACATTCATATTTAATAAAAACCTGCTTATATTTGACCGACTTAACTTTAAAAGCCATCCGGCATGAAAATATTCAAACATTTATCAATTACAATTGCATTGTGCAGTTTTTTTGTAGGATTATCCCAAAATCAGGAAGTAAACATCCGTGTGGTTCCTGTGTCCAATCAGGTAAATATGCTTGTCGGGCAAGGCGGTAACATAGGTTTGCTGGTAGGTAAAGAAAAAGTTTTGATGATTGACGACCAATTTGCCCCATTGACCCAAAAAATTTTAACCGCTATAAAAACCGTTTCCGACAAACCGGTCAGTTACTTGCTAAACACCCATTGGCACGGCGACCATACAGGTGGAAACGCCAACATGAGTCAAACGGGCGTGCTGATATTTGCGCATGAAAACGTCAGAAAACGATTAGAAAATGCACAATTAGAAAAAAAGGAATTTTTACCAAACTCATTGCCAAATTTTACTTTCACGGATCAGATGAATTTCTTTTTTGAAGATGAAGAAATTATGTTCCTACATTTTCACAACGGGCATACAGATGGCGATGCGATGGTTTATTTCGTCCACAACAATGTTTTGCATACCGGAGATTTGTATTTTCAAGGCAGATATCCCTTTATAGATTTGAATTCTGGCGGGAGTGTAAACGGATATATTGAGGCGGCCCGTAAAGCACTGATGCTGATAGATGATGACACCAAAATCATCCCGGGTCACGGGAATTTTTCCAATAAAAAAGAATACTTGTCCTTCTTGGAAATGATGGAATACCTTTATACAAACATCAGTCAGGCGATTGCATCCGGAAAAACTGAAAATGAGATTGTTGCCGATGAATCCTTGACTGAAAAATATGACCAACTCGGTTATGGAAGCGGATTTATCAATGGCCAAAAAATCCGCCAAATTTTTTATTCCAGTTTGTCGGCCAAATAATCCCTTTTCAAATCACTGCCAGTTGTGGTGAAAAACTAAGGTAGAAGCAAAAAGTTACTTGCCTGCTACTATGCCCGTGCTTTCGTTTATTACTGTATGTAAATCTCACTTATCGGCAGTTAAAGTTTCGATCAGCTCTAAAAAAGTAATTTTTATATGTAATCCCCAAAAACATGAATGCTATCGTGAGAGAATTGTTTTTACTGCGCTATTGTTATTAAAAGCGGACGAGATAGTTATTGATTTTGTATGGTAAAATTGATCGGAATGCTGAAAGCTACTTTAACTGGTTTTCCTCTTTGTTTTCCGGGAATAAATTTAGGAAGTTTAGAGATGATTCTGCGCGCCTCTTGTTCAAGGTTTTTGTCGGGTGCTCTAAATTTCAGATTGATAACACTTCCATCTTTGTCTATTTCAAAAAGTACATATACGCGCCCCTGAATGCCCAATTCGAGGGCAACTTGTGGGTAGGTGAAATTGTCACGTACATGTTGTTCTATTTTTTGTTGAAAACAATCTCTTTGTTCTTTTTTAGGTGCGTTTTCGCAACCCGGATAGATGGGGGCTTGCTCAATTACAGCAAAGGGTACGGTAATTTCTTCTTCTTGTTCTTCAACTTTCACGGATGCAACGGAGACAATTTCTACCTTTTCATTTTGGGAAGTTTCTGTAGATTGTACAACAGTTTCTTCAACTTCAGCTATATTCTCCACTATTTTTAAAACTTCAGGTGCGGCGGTTGGTGGTGGTGGTGGTGGTGGCGTATTGAGGTTGACAATTGGAATTTCTTCTTCAATAATTTTGTCTATACTCAAAGCATCCATAAAATTATCATCGCGTTCATAAGATCTCCACTCTAATGAAAAATAAGTTATGGTGAGCATGATAATAAGTCCTAATTGAAAGAAAATCAAGCTGTATCGGGAATAGTCTGCTTTGGGATTTTTTTTTGGTATCATGGCACTAATTTTTAAGTTAGACCTAATTGCTACTCAAAATTAGTATGAATAAATTAATTAAAACATGACAATTGTTAGTTTTCCAAAAAAAAATCCCGAGTAAAACTCAGGATTTTATTGTGTTAATTGTGCGAGATGTTTACTGAAGCACGAAGTTAATTGGAATACTAAAAGGTACTTTAACAGCTTTGCCTCTTTGTTTTCCTGGAATCATCTTGGGAAGTTTAGAAATGATTCTAGCGGCTTCTTTCTCAAGATTTTTATCAGGTCCACGCATTCTCACATCGGTAATGCTTCCGTCCTTTGCGATGGTAAACTGTACATATACTTTACCCTGTACACCCATTTCTTGGGCTATTTCGGGATATTGGAAGTTTTTGCGGATATGGTCGTTCATTTTGTCTTGAAAACAGTCGCGTCTTTTGTCTTTGGCAACGTTTTCACAACCGGGAAAAAGAGGTACGTCTTCAATGACCGCAAAGGGAACAGAAATATTTTCATCTTCTTCTTCAACTGCAACTTGTTCAACTTTCACAATCTCTGTTTTTTGGGTTGCCTCGGTCGATTCCACCTTAGTTTCTATCACTTCAGCTTTGTCTTCGACAACTTCCAATACCTCCGGAGCAGCCGGTGGCGGCGGCGGTGGCGGCGGTGGAGTATTGAGGTCAACGATTGGAATTTCTTCTTCCAATTCTTGATTCAAGTTAAGCGACCCGATGTCAATATTTGACCGGTCGTAAGATTTCCACTCAATCATGAGGTAGGTGATAAGCAGGACAGCAACAAGGCCAAGCTGAAAAAAAAGCCCGCTGTTGCGAGACAAATCTGCTTTTGGATTCTTTTTTGGTTCCATAATTTTGGTTTCTAATAGGTTTGCTAATATAAAAATTAAATGCAATCAGGCGCAAAAAAAAATCAATTTTTAACTTTTTTGCAACTTTCCCAACAAATTTAAGGAAATAACGGCGATTGATATTCCTAAACTATTGGCTAAAACATCATTCCACTCGGCCGAGCGGGTGGTTGTAAAGGCCCATTGTAGAAATTCAATAATCGTGCCATAGGTAAATGCGAGAATGATGCTCAAAGTCACTCCATTTTTATTGACCAAATCAATGCTGATTTCCTTTTTGAAAAATTGAATGAGCAAAATCGTCAGCACAAAATAGAAAAAAAGATGAGCGATTTTGTCTTGGTTAGCCAGTTTAGGGTCGGCATCAATCTTAAATGAGAAAAGGCTGAGTGTAAAAATAACGCCCAGCCAAAAAATAAGCAGGATAAAATATTTATGATGCTTAAACACTGGTCAATTCCTTGTAGGCTTGGCTGTCCAACAATTGATTTATTTCGGCACTATTGTCAAATTTTACTTTTACCATCCATCCTGCGCCATAAGGGTCGGTATTGACGAGTTCAGGTTTGGATTCCAAAGCATCGTTAAAAGCAATGATTTCTCCGGAAAGTGGCAAAAATAAATCTGATACAGTTTTGACGGCTTCCACTGTTCCAAAAACGGCATCTTTGGTCAAGGTTTCTCCGAGGGTTTCTACCTCGACATAGACAATGTCGCCTAATTCTTTTTGTGCAAACTCGGTTATGCCAACAGTAGCAACATCTCCTTCGATTCTTGCCCACTCATGGTCTTTGGTGTATTTTAGTTCGTTTGGAAAATTCATAATTGAATATTATTTAAGTTGCACAAATTTACAGTTTGTGCCGGGATATTAAAATAATTATTGGTTTTTCTAAAAATTATATCGCAAAGTTACACCACTTCGGATGGTGGTTTGCGGGAAAGCCGTCGAAATTGCGAATTTCGAGAAAGTATGGTCATAGAAAAACAGTGTCGTAAAGTTCTTGCTGAGGGCGTAATCAGCCGTAAAACGAAGCGTCCATATTTTCTGCCCGGCGGTCGTCTGGTTGTTGTTTGATTCGATAAACCGCACGATGGTTGTGTTGTCACGCAACGAAAAATCAGCCTTAAAATTCAAATCACTTCGGTTGATGACGGAACGTCCGCCCAAATTGCTCCGGAAAGGAATGTCTTTCAGACGGTAGCCCAAACCTAAAATGAATTCGTCACCTTGAATTTCGGTCAATAAATTATTATCAAAACTCAATGAAAGTGCACGGTCTTTCCTGACTTCCGCCAAAACTTTCACATCATTTTTTAATTCAAAATCAAACCGAATCAACGGGCTGAACTGCTCGACTAAGTTAACACTGGTAAACAAAATCGGGTTGAGAAAGTTCCCGCCAGCATCTTTCTTCTCAACGCCTTCTTCAAAATTTCGATTGCTGTTAAACGAATTGATGCTATAGGTAGCGCGATATCCATGAGCAAGTGAGAATCGTTTGAAGTTTCTCTTAAACCATTCAAAATTCATCAAGCCGGTATATTTGATGTCCCAATTGGGAATTGGGGTATCCCTGAACGCACCCAATTGGATACCCGAAGCGTCTTTCCCTGTATAAGCCGACAGAAAAGCAGGAAGCATAACGGCTTGATTGTTTGCATTAAATCCGTCCGGGAATGAAGTTGCATTTGGGTCTATCGGCACACCTGCCAATCGCTGGGCGATAATCAATCGGTTCTTTTTGAAGTCTTCAAATATGGATGAAACATTTTCATCACTTTTGTCAAACGCAGTTTTGATTAGCATTGTAGAAATGCTGAAATTTCCGAAGGTATTGGGCGATAGCGAGTTAAATCTTCCATCCGGAGCCACATTAAATTGATCGGTAAAATTGGACGATTCGAGCCTGTTCGCAACTAAATCGATGGTCAAATCCTTGAGCAAATTTACCGAAGCCGTAACATCTAATTGTTCATTCTTGACCTGCGAAAATTGCTGGTTAAACTCAGGGAAAATAGTCAAATAACCTTTTCTGGCGGCTTCAAACCGAATGTCTTCTTGGCTTCCAAAAACAAATCCGAATGAAGGTTTGAGTGTCCCCAAAAATCCGAGTGAAGGTAAGTAACCCGGTAGGACGGTTCCATTGTTTTCTCTATAATTCACTTGGATTCTTTTTACGCTCGTAATTATTTTAACAGCAGTATTATAGGCTTTTTCAAAGCCGGACAAACTTGTTTTCGGCGGTTTACTTTTTTTAACGGTCTTGTCGGGTGTCCCCAATCCGGGTGGACGGGCTCCCCGGTTTTGTACTTGAACGGCAGTTGTTCGGGGAACCAATTTAAGGTATTTGTACAGCAAATCCATATTCAAATTGGCATTGAGTGTGTGTGTATTGGCGTTTTGAATGGTATTCCCCAAATCAAAACTGTCGCCGTTTTGATCCTGCACACTGTTGAAAACCAATGATCCCCGCTGCCAATTGAAGTCGCCCGTGTAGATGTAATTGGCTTTGATAAATTTGAACACAGGGATTTTATCGATTGGAATTTCATAGTTCACACCCAAACTTTGGTTGTGCCTGTTCGGGTCGCCGGTATCGAAAAAATTGTCCCAAATGCTTGCGTCATTGATGGGCAAATTTTCATCTAACCGAATGTTGCTGACAATGTTACTCCGCGATGCCGTGAAGTTGAGCCGAAGTGATTTACTTAAGTTATAATTGATGTTGTATTGCCAATTGAAGGTGTAGTTTCTAGTAAATTGCGGATCCAACCCGATACCAACTATATCTACCTCTCTAAATTTTTGTTTGTTGAACAACCTTAAAAAATCTGAGTTTACGCTGATGCTTGAGGGCAGATAATTGAAATTAAAATCTTGAAGCAATTTCAAATAAGCACTCTTTTTCATGAATTTCGAGTTCTTAAAAGGCTCGATTGATTTTACTCTGAAATTATAACTCCACGAAAATCCGACGCGAACGTTTTGGTCTAAAAACTCTTCAATTTCAAAATTTCTCCGGTTGGTTTCATTGTATGAATAGTTGAATGTAAAGTTTTCTATATCATATATTTGTGATCTTTTTTCGGTCGTCCGGTCTTTTCTTACACCGATGAAATTGATCGTTTGCCGTTTGGTATAGTCTTCGGCTTGTTTTCTAATACGTTCTTTATTAGCAGCATCTTCGGTATTGTTTAACAACAGATTGAGTTTGATGTCTTGAAAGAACGGGTCGTATTCTGGGGTTCTCAATTCTTCTGAAACCCCATACGTCAAAGGGAGTTTAATTCCCCATTTTTTGGGAAGCAACTGCCCGATGTTGATGTTGGTAAGCAAGTCGTATTGTTGTATTTCTTCCCGACTGCGTTCGTTTGGGGTTTGTTCGATGGTGCCAAACCCGATGGAGCTGAAACGCCCGGTGGCGTTCACGTTCATGAAATCGGCCATATTCACGTCCAAGTTTCCGACGGCAGCCCAACCGCCACTTTCGTCTAATTCGGACAGGCGAAGTTCATTAAACCAAACCTCGCTGCATAGGTCTTGGTTCGAATTGTTTTTCACCCCCACCATGAGCGACCGGATATCTCCAATACTCGGATTTCCCTTGATGCCGATTCGAAGTTTGTTGGGCTTGTCTGCCGCACCCGGGTCGAGGTCTTCTTCATTAAAAAAGTTGATGATATTCGGGTCTAAATTGGAATTGGTTAGCAATTCGACTTTTACGCGCGAAAGCAAATTTAAAGCAAGGTCTATTTCATTTGCCTCGGGCCATATTCCTTCTGCATCGCGTGTTCCAAAAGGAGTCACTTTCAACGGTATTTCTATTTGATAAAAATTTTGGGTAAAGTCATTTCCCATTCTGATAAAAGCAACCATTTGATCTTCTTGCAGTGGAATTTCATCTTGGATGGATTCGGCGTGAATAAACATTCTCAATCGCTTGAACTGTCGCATATCCAAGCTTAAATTTTTGAAAACAGCGCGCGAGTCTTGCGATTCCAATCCGCAAACGATGGTGGACAAAGATTGCTCGTTTTGGCGGATGAGCACATTGTTGTTGAAAAGCCTTTGCCTGTCAATCCCGGGTGGGACTACATAAGGTATCGGGTCTCGATCTTCATTCTCCTGAATGTTGACAGCGTTTACTTCAAACTTGGTGTTGTCGTCATCTTGATTGGGGTCGTTTTCATCCAAAGAAGTTAGAAAACGACGCCAGTCACCTCGGATTAAGTCTAAAGTTGCAAACCGCAAAACAGTTGGCTGCGAAAATTCTTTCATGTACATGCGCATGAATCGGACAGAGCGAAAATCTGAAATAGAACCGACCACTTTGTCTGGTGTGAAAACGGGTATCTTAAATTGAATCCAGCGGGAACGAGTTGTTTGGCCGTTTGGTAAAGTAACATTGACTTCGCGTACATCTGAAATGTTGGGATCTCCCGTGGTCATGCCGGGTTTGATAGGGATGTTGTACTCAAAATAAGCGTTGAGTGTGTTCATGGTCTGGTCGCGGTTGATGTCCTCCACATCAGGTTGTGTGGTAGAACCTCTGTTTGCATCATTGATAGATTCGGGGGAGTTGGATTCCAGTCCGTTAAAATCGCGGTATCGTTCTAAAATCGAGCCTTCTCTGTTTAGAAAGTAAACATAATTGTCCGCTGCCGGATCCGGAAAAATTGAATAATTTTGTTTGATTAGATTGTTGACGGGGTCGGTAGGGTCTGAAGATTCCAATGCATCAGGAAGACCATCCAATCCAACATCTTGGTTGCTTCTTTCTTGGCCGCCGGTGTCAAATGCATAGACCAACGATTGGTTGGAAGGAACAATTCCCCACGCTGTTCTGGAAGTCAATACTTGGCTTGCATCGTTTTTGGGCAAACCATTTTCATATTGTTTTTTACCGTCTTTGAGGATGTCTTCGGAGATGTTTCCCAAGTTAAAACTTAACGTACCACCCGGATTGGTGTTGGAAGGATCGGTAAACGGGTCTAAGATCCAAAACTGGATAAACTCTACATTGGCTTGCTCAAAGTTGGTACTGGTGAGGCCTCGCATGATTCCTGCCCAATTTTCTTCCGGGTTAGAAACGTTGTTTACGTAAGCAGGGTTATAATTGTACGGACCTCTTTCATCCGGATAATAAGCTAAGTCAAGTGTTTGTATAGCAGCACTTTGCCCCGTGGTCAAATCGACTTGTGGGAAAATCTCATCGATGAAAACGCGCCGGGTTTCGTTTCTCGATAAATCATCAATCGTAACACCCGCTGGCCGTCCTCCGGCAAAAAAAGTAGGGTCGATGGAGTACCAAGCAAGCTTGGCTCTTTTAAAACCGACTTCGAGGTTGTTGTTTGCCAATTCGCCGCCCAATCCGATGGGGGTAGAAGCCAAGCTCCACGCCAAAGGGGATTTTACATCTATGGCTGTTTGCGAACCTTCAAAATCATCAATATAGGTAGTCGCTTCACCGCCAATTTCTGTTGCCTTCGGAGCACCGGGTTTCAATGCCGCTGCTTCCCCTCTAAAGGAAAGATTGGAAGGTGCATCAGTATCAATATTGGGTAGTTTATTTGCTAAGCGGGTCAGAAAGGGCACTTCGGTGGAGTAATTGACATTGAGGCCGAAAATAGAATTGTTCACCGGCTCCGAACCCAAATTTACTTTTTGCGTCAATGGACGTTCGTTGAGATTCATAAAGGTTGCACCAACCAATAAATTCTTTGAAAACTGGTGCTCCAAATTGAAACCGGTAAATCGTTTATTTTGTTGGCCGAATAAGTTGTTGTTTTCAACTGAAACCTGAATGGGTGTATTCGATGCTTTGAGTGATTCATCTAAAATCTGAACTCTTCCCAATTGATAGTTTACCGTATAGTCGATTCCCTCAACCAACACTCTGCCACCGGCAGTCACGGTTACTGATCCTTTCGGTACGTTGAATGCACCCAACGGTATCCCCTCGCCCCCGGACGATTTGAAACGTCCTTTCAACAGGAATTTGTTTTTGTCGCTTTCTTGTTGCGCTAGTGCTTTAGTAAGCCTGTACATGCCTCGATAGACATATTTACTTTGGTTGCCGTTGTAGGTGTTGGGGTTGTTGAAATCTTCGGAAACGGTACTACTCAGTTTGTTGAAAATATGCCTTCCAAAAGGCTCCACTGTGGTAAATATGATTCTGCCATTTTGGGAATCAACTGTTATGCCTTGGATGAAATCGAAAAACCCGTCTCCGTTTGCGATGCCGTCTCCGTTCGTGTCTCCAACAGGATCGTTTTGAAGGTTCAATTTGTCTAAATTAAACACTTGTAACAGCGGTGTGAGCTCTACGCCTGATGGTAAGGGCGGAGCGTTGTTGGCACGGGTGATGTAGTTGAGTGGTTGCGGGTCGATGTAGAGAATGTTAAACTTGAAGTCGTCCGGATTTAGGCCTAAAGTGTTCAGGTCATAGATGTTTTTCATCATCAAATCCCAAACAGGCTCGCTGACATTGGTCAAATTGCTTTTGAGCATTTTCACAATCAAGGCGTTGTTGGATAGGGTGCCGTCGGGCTGAGTTTCCGATCCGGCAATTCCATCATTGGCAAATTCACCAACTTGGAAAACTTCTCCCCTAAATGTGTATTGAAAAGCTACTCCGAGGACTTCGTCATTGCTCAATTTTTGATTGAGTGAAAGATAACCCAATTGAGTTTCAAGTTTATATTCGGAAGGATCCAACTTTCTCGCATTTTCTAGACTGGCATAGTCTAGTCCTTCTTCCGTGTTGACGGTATTGAATCCTGCTGCGAGGTTCGAGATGTCGCGGATTTGAGAATTTAAAAAGGAGTTGGCCGATCCGATTTGAGTAGGGTCAAATTTGTTGTTGGCGTTGGAGGGTGCAGTATTGGGCGCGGTATTAAAAAAATTGGCCGGCGGGTTATTTAGCCCGATGGTGGCAATTTCTTGCCCGTTTTGATCGATGAAGCGAGATTCTCCTATATCTTGCAAAGCAACGATGCTTCTGACGTTGTCTGTTCTCGAATTTCGGTTGGTGACCCAAACTTCTATACGGGTAATCTGTATTTCAGATCCAATAAAAGGATAAGTGGAAAGTGCTCGGTTGTACTGATTCCTGAAAAATTGGGAGAGAAAAAAGTGCCTGTCTTCATCGTAGTCTAAGGCAAAAAGTTCAAATTCTTGAAGTGCTTCGCCACCTTGTGCTAAGACAGTCCGGGTCTGCGAGCGCTGCTCGGAAAAAACAGCAGTCAGTTTGGTTTTGCCAAATTGCAATTCTGTTTTAAATCCAAAAAGGCTTTGCGGGCCGGTGATGAGCGAACTGTTAAGCGGCATGCTGATGTTTCCTACTTCAATTTTTCGGATGATGGCATCTTCGCTCGGCGTGTATTCTAACTTGACTTGGTTCTGAAAATCGAAAGTCGATTGGGTGTCAAAATTGGCGGTTACTTTGAGGTTGTTCCCGACTTTACCCAAGAGGCTTAAATTGATACGTTGGTTGAAATCTAAGGTGAGATTGCTCCTGTTTCGGGGTGACAGTGCGGGGTTGTCTTGTTTGGTAAAAAGCACACCCATATCCAATTCAACTGAACCTTGTGGAATAATTTCGATGGTGTTACCGCCGAATATTGATTCAAAAAAATCAGAATTTACATAAAAATTTGGAAGCAGATTTTTTTGCTGTTCTTTGGCATCCGGGCTTTTCCCCGAAAGAGCGGCAGTTTTGTCTTTAAAATACTGCTTCATCGCCTCGTCCAAAACCAATTTTCTGTATTCTTGGGGCGTTAAAATGATTGGGTATTTAAGGTTGAAAGCACCAATAGTTTCAGTAAAAACATACCGGTCCAAAACAGGGTTGTAGGTATATTTTGTGATGATGCTGTTCGGGTT
The DNA here is from genome assembly GCA_002790195.1 of Flavobacteriales bacterium CG_4_9_14_3_um_filter_40_17. GTDB lineage: Bacteria > Bacteroidota > Bacteroidia > Flavobacteriales > Flavobacteriaceae > UM-FILTER-40-17. The sequence goes on along the minus strand of PFUR01000028.1, from coordinate 44,587 downwards.
TTTGAGAATCAATTGCCCGATAGAATATCCTGTTGGAATCGTATCGCCTGATTGGGTGACTTGTGCAGATAAAATAGAGGAAGCCAGGATAAAAGCAACGGCTAATCCCCTCTGTAAAGATGTAAAAAAACAGTCGTAAAATGTTTTCAAATCGGGCTACAAATTTTTTAAAGCGACTTTGATGACCATTTCTAAGCTTCCATCGGGGCTTTCGGAAACTATCTTGTCAACAATTTTTTCGGTTTGTTTTTTGGGATATCCCAAAACTTCTAATGCTGATAACGCTTCGTTTTTAATCGTATTGTTTTTGTTCTCCGAAACATCATCAGTACCGAATGTTTTTATGATTTTATCTTTCAAATCCAATATGATGCGTTGCGCTGTCTTTGCTCCAATGCCTTTTACGGTTTGGATTTGTACTGCGTTTGAAGTGATGATGGCATCTCTCAACTGATGGGGGGTCATCGAGGACAAAATTGTACGGGCTGTATTGGCACCTACACCCGAAACCGACAGCAATAATTTGAAAATTTCCCGTTCTACAGGTTCAGCAAACCCGAATAACAAATGCGCATCTTCCCGCACCAAAAAGTGGGTAAGCAATTTTAAATTTTCAGCATCTTTTATTTGCGAAAAAGTGTGAAGTGAGATATTGATAAAATATCCAACACCGTGACAGTCAATCACGACGTGAGTGGGATATTTTTCTACAAGTTTACCCTGAATGTGGTGTATCATTTATTCTACAAATTGGTCACAGGGCTCAAATGTATAGATTTTTATTTTACCTTTTCCTTCTCTTGGGCATCAATTACGGCAATCGCTGCCATATTAACAATTTCATCTACACTCGCGCCAAATTGTAGGATGTGAACGGGTTTTTTCATACCCATCATAATCGGTCCGATGGAGTCGGCATGATTTAATTCTTTCAACAATTTATAGGTAATGTTTGCAGAATCTAAATTTGGAAAAATCAGTGTATTAACCTTCTTCCCGGCCAGTTTAGAAAAGGGGAAGCGGCTGTCACGAAGTTCTTCGTTCAAAGCAAAATCTGTTTGAAGCTCACCATCGACACATAAATTTGGGTAAGATTTGTGGAGTTGTTTGACCGCCTCTCTCACTTTCGAAGCTTTTTCACTTTCCGATGAACCAAAATTAGAGAACGAAACCATCCCAATAACCGGTTCGATTCCAAACATTTTGACCACACGTGCGGTCATCGAGGCAATTTTTGCCAAGGCTTTGGCATCCGGATCGATATTGATGGCTGTGTCTGACACAAACAATGGCCCGCGACGGGTAATCATCAAATTGGTAGCCGCAACTCTGCTGACATTTTTGGCGGTTCCAATCAGCTCAAGCATCGGCTTGACAACGGTGGGATAACTTCTCGAGTATCCCGAAATCAGTGCGTCCGCATCGCCTTCATTGAGCATCATGGCTGCAAAATAGTTTCGTTCGCGCATCAAGTTTTGGGCTGAAAGGAAAGTAACTCCTTTGCGCTCGCGTGCTTTCCAGTATATTTTGGCATACCGGTTCTTGCGCTCACATTCCTCTTCAGATTTTGGGTCTATAACGGGGATATTTGCATCAAACCCAATTTCTTTCATCAAAGTTTGAATGATTTCTTTTTTACCCAACAAAATAGGATGGCCAATGCCTTCTTCATAAACAATCTGTGCGGCTTTGATGACATCTATATGATCGGCTTCCGCAAAAATGACCCGTTTGGGATTAATCTTCGCCCGATTGTACATCATGCGGATAATCTTGTTGTCAGATCCCATCCGCGACAACAATTCTTCTTTGTATTTTTCCCAATCAAGTATGGGTTTGGTGGCCACGCCCGATTCCATGGCTGCTCTTGCTACCGCCGGAGGCACAAAGGCTATCAGCCTCGGATCGATGGGCTTGGGAATGATATAATCGCGACCAAAGGTTAGTTTGGTCTCGCCATAAGCGATGTTTACTTGCTCGGGAACCGGTTCTCTGGCTAATTCAGCCAATGCCAAAACGGCGGCTTTCTTCATTTCTTCATTAATCTTGGTAGCACGTACATCGAGTGCACCGCGAAATATAAAAGGGAATCCTAACACGTTGTTGACTTGGTTGGGATGATCCGAACGGCCGGTCGCCATGATGAGGTCTTTCCTTGTTTTAATAGCATCTTCATAGGAGATTTCCGGATCTGGGTTGGCCAATGCAAATACAATTGGGTTTTTGGCCATTTTCATCAGCATTTCCGGCAACAAGATACCTGCTTTTGAAAGTCCGATAAAAACATCTGCGTTTTCTAAGGCTTGGGCGAGATTTTTGACTTGCGTTGCGGTTACAAATTCAAGTTTTTCAAAGGATAGGTCGGCCCGTTTGTTGGTGATGGCTCCTTTGCTGTCAAACATGATGATGTTTTCCGGTTTTATTCCAAAGGTCTTATAAAGTCTGGCACAAGAAACAGCAGCTGCTCCCGCTCCACTGATGACCATCTTGATATTTTTCATTTTTTTCCCGGCGATTTCAACAGCGTTGAGCAAAGCTGCAGCTGAGATGATGGCTGTTCCGTGCTGGTCGTCGTGCATGACCGGAATGTTGAGTTCTTCTTTGAGCCTTCTTTCTATTTCAAAGGCTTCGGGAGCTTTGATGTCTTCTAGATTGATACCGCCAAAAGTGGGCGCAATGTTTTTGACAGTTTCTACAAATTTATCAATGTCTTTGGTGTCAATTTCTATGTCAAACACATCGATGTCTGCAAATATTTTAAACAACAAGCCTTTGCCTTCCATCACGGGTTTAGATGCTTCGGCACCGATGTCACCCAATCCCAAAACGGCTGTTCCGTTTGAGATAACCGCAACCAAATTTCCTTTGATGGTGTATTTGTAGGCGTTGGCCTTGTCTTTTTCAATCTCTAAGCAAGGTTCGGCTACACCCGGAGAGTAGGCCAAAGATAGGTCTCTTTGTGAACTGTATTTTTTGGTTGGAACAACTTGTATTTTTCCCGGAGTCGGGAATTCGTGATAGTTGAGGGCATCACTTCTTTTGCTTATATCGCTCATGATTCTTCTATAAAGAGAGTAGCAAAGTTAGGGTTATTTTTTATTCTTGAGTAGGAAAGATTTGTTTTATTGGGTTAATTTTTTGTTGACTGTCGAATCACTATTGAGGTTGGGATTATGATGGTTTCGGGCTCGATGGTTTGTTGATTTTTTTTCAGTTCGATTTCCTTTAATAATTGTAGGAAAGCAACTTTTCCCATCTCAAAACCGGGCTGGTCAACCGTGCTGAGTGAAGGGGTCATCAACCCGGAAACAAACCAATTACTAAATCCCATGATGGAAATTTTATCGGGTACGGCTATAAGGTTTTCCTGGCAATAACGAAGTGCGCCTGCGGCAACCAAATCGGTAATGGTAAAGATCCCATCGAGGTCTGGATGTTCTTCAAGTGCTTGTTCCATATATGCCCAACCATCTTCCAAGCTGACATGTTTGCTGGTGTAAACCAAATCAGAGTGGTAAGATAGATGGTGCTTTTCCAAGGCATCTTTGTATCCTAAGAATCGGTCGAGGGATGTTTTGGGTCCATCAGGCCCTTTAAAGTGAGCAATTTTTTTGCAACCGGAAAGAATCAACTTTTCGGTGGCCTGGAAAGCAGCTTTTTGGTCGTCAATGATGATTTTGGAGCAGTTGATGTCATTTGAAATTTTATCAAACATGACTAAGTGAACTTCTTTTTTCAGGATTTGTTTGATGTGGCTGGTCTCAATTGTGCTTCCTGCGAGTGAGACGAGTATCCCGTCCACCCGCTTGTCTAAAAGGAGTTCAACCTGTCTTTTTTCCAGTTCATAAGAATCGTTTGAGATAAGTACAATGACTAAATATCCATGGTTTTCCGCTTCAACGATGACCCCATTGATGACGTTGGAAAAAAAGTGATGCACAATTTCAGGAATGAGTAAGCCTATGGTTTTGGATTCTTTGTTTCTGAGATTGAGTGCAGTCGTGTTAGGTTTAAAATTTAGTTTTTCGGCCAAATTCCGCACAGCAATGCGTGTTTTTGGGCTGACATCTTTGTAATCTTTCAAAGCTTTTGAGGCCGTTGTAATCGAGATGTTTAATATTTCAGCTATTTGTTTGAGTGTTACATCATGCATTGCAAAAATAATTTTACGTTAAATTTATGAAACTAAAACGGTTTCGGTATTCTGAATTGATAAATTTATATGCTATTTTTTTTTCTTTTGGCTTTAAAATGTATATTCGACAAATTTTGATTAATTAAGTTTGGCAATTCATTAAACTTAAATAAGCAATATTAATGATTTAATATCATTTGGTGCATAGTATCTTTTTCAACCAACTTAGAAACTTTAGAATTGGCCATGAACAATTTAATGTTTATTAACTTTGCTTTCTGGCTTAGAGAGGCCTTGATGGCATTAGTTTACAGGGAGATTGGCGTTAAAATAGGTTTGCCCGCAATGAAGACCAACTACTGCAGCACGATTCTAAAACCAACTATAAACTAAGATGAAACCAATTAAATTAAGGCTTTCCTTTTGGCAAATATGGAACATGAACGTGGGGTTTTTCGGAATCCAGTTCAGTTTCGGGTTGCAACAAACGGCTGTCAATCCCATCTTTTCTTTTTTGGGTGCTCACCACGACCAGTTGCCTTTATTAAATCTTGCAGGCCCTGTTACCGGATTATTGATTCAGCCTTTGATTGGCGCTATTTCCGATAAAACTTGGTCGCCACGATGGGGAAGGCGAAAACCTTTTTTCTTGATTGGCGCGATTTTGGCAAGTTTATGCTTGTTTGTGTTTCCCTTTAGTTCGCAATTGTGGTTTGCCGTGGGGCTGCTTTGGATTTTGGATGCAGCCAACAATACCGCAATGGAACCTTACAGAGCTTTTGTAGGCGATAAATTACCTGACGATCAATTGTCCTACGGGTTTCAAATGCAAAGTTTGTTTGTGGGTGCCGGGATTACCATAGCCAACTTTTCATTGTTTTTGTTCCAAGATTGGTTCAGCGTCCCTGCTGTTGAAGGGGCAAATTTATGCAGCACGGGAGCCGAAGTGGTTTCGTCCATCCCAACGTGGGTTTACTATTCTTTCTTTTTGGGTGCCATCATGTCTATCGGAACCATTTTGTGGTCGGTACTAAAAACTCCGGAGATACCGCCTACAGATCAGGAGTTAAAAGTCATCAAAACGCGTAACGAAGGCCACTCATTGTCACATCGGATTTTCGAACCTTTTATTGAAATCTACCAAGCCATTGGAAGAATGCCGTTGCTCTTGAAAAAATTAGCGTGGGTTTACCTGTTTCAATGGTATGCTTTGTTTGTGTATTGGCAGTTTATAACACCCATGTTGAGGACTAGCCTATTTGGAATTAGCAATGAAGACGTTGCAAAATTTGATGGCATTATGGAAGCTTGTAAGAACGGCGCCGAAATTACTGCTGCCGACACTTCCTTTGCCCAAAACATCCAGTCCTTATCGGAGCAAGCATTGGCTCAAACCGGGCTCATGAACGGGACTTACAACCTTGTCACCATGCTGGTTGCGCTTATTTTGGTGCCAGTTGCAGTAAAATATGGCAATAAGCTAGTGTATGTTGGCAGTTTGTTCCTCACAGGGCTTGCCATGTTGAGCATGCCATACATTTCAAACCAATACCTGTTGCTTTTGCCTATGATATTATTTGGAATTGGTTGGGCTACCATGATGGGAATCCCTTATGCGATGGTTTCAAAAGTGGTGCCGGAGGAACGCCGAGGTGTCTATATGGGCATCGTCAATATGATGATTGTTATCCCCATGGGAATCCAGACTGTATCGTTCGGGCCTATTGTAAAAAACCTTTTGGGAGACAGTGCCGTAAATGCAATATTGTTTGGGGGTGTATTTTTTATCATTGCCTCATTGTTGGCTCTAAGAATAAAACGTGACACAGGGGAAGAGGCCAATTTAACTTTTAAAAAATAACATAGAAATGACATAACCAAGATTTGGATACCTACCGTCCCGAAGCCCTAGAATATGGAATAGATTGAGACGAAAGATAAAATAGCACTTGTATAAAGCGAGGCTAGCCAATGATCGGACAGTCGGGAGATGAAGCAAGTCGAAACAAATATCAACAGATGAAAAATATAGGGATAAAAATATCGATGTATCTCAACTACTTTGTATTTGCAATTTTGCTAAACAGTGTAGGGATAGTGATTTTGAAATCACAGAACAATTATGGCGTGGACGAGGTTCAAGCCAGCATATTAGAACCGTTTAAGGATATGCCGATTGCCATTGTTTCTTTTTTGGTAGCTTCTTTTCTCCCACGTATTGGCTTCAAACGCGGGATGTTGATTGCTTTGGGTTTGGTAGCCTTGGCCTGCATTCAAATGTATTTTGGAAATTCATTTTTGTCTGCAAAAATTCTTTTCGCCACGGTGGGTGTTTCTTTCGCATTGATTAAAGTTTCTGTCTATTCGATGATTGGATTGGTGACCGAGAACCAAAAAGAACACAACAGCTTGATGAGTAGCATTGAAGGCGTGTTTATGATTGGGATTGCCTTGGCTTATTTTCTTTTCCCCGCTTTTAACGACGCAACTAACCCGGACGCTTGGCTAAATGTATATTGGTTGTTGGCAGGCCTTTCGGGTTTGTCCTTTTTGTTTTTGTTGAGTACAAAATTTGATAAATCAATTGAAATTCCGGGCGCAGATTTGTTGGATGATTTCTTTCAAATGTTTAAACTTTTGGCGAAGTTGCTCACTATCGTATTTGTCATCAGTGCCTTTCTTTTTGTGATGATTGAGCAAGGCATTATGTCGTGGTTGCCGACTTTCAACAGCAAAGTATTGCACTTACCTGAAAGTGTAGGCATCATGATGGCGAGTATCTTGGCAGTTTCATTGGCCATAGGCAGAATCCTTGCCGGGGTGATTACCAAACACATCAATTGGATTTGGGTATTGATAATTTGTACAATCTCTGCCATGTTGTTGGTGATTTTCGTTTTGCCAAAAGCAGTAGGGCTCGAAGTGAAAGAGATAAGCTCTATCGGTGATATCCCGCTGGTTGGTTTTGCATTTCCTCTGGTCGGGTTGTTTATTGCTCCTATCTATCCATTGCTCAATTCGGTTGTCCTGAGTGCATTGCCAAAAAAACTGCATAGCCCGATGACCGGTTTGATAGTTGTCTTTTCAGCCTTGGGCGGTTCACTCGGTTCTATGGTTGTGGGCTGGTTGTTTAAAAATAAAGGCCCCGAAAATGCTTTTTATTTTACCTTGATTCCGATGACTTTATTGCTGATAGCTTATTTTATTCTTAAAAAATTAACCACAAGAAATGCAGTTTAAGCTTGAAATATCTGAAACCCTTCAAAAGCTATTGAACCAAGAAGATACCGATGGCGACAAAAAAATCACCAAGGAAGACAAAGGGCCTCAATCATTTGTGATTCATTCAGAAAAAGGGAAGGCATACGAAGTGAAAGGTATCTATTTTCTATCCAATTTATTGCAAGAATTGGCTTTGGAAAAGAATCTCGGTAAAACCGAAGCTATCATTCCACTATCAAAAATCGAAGAAGCTCCCTCTGTCCGTATTTCTAGGATGATTCGTGATTATTTTTGGAACGATTTGACAAGAACGGTCGATGTGCAAGGCCTCGACAAAATATTGAGCGATGACAAATCGGAAGCTGAGATCCAGCGAATCTACGTTCCCTATACAGATAAAGTTGCAGCAAAATATTTTTCCGGGCTTCAAAACACACACCCCAATCTAAAAGTAGAAACGCTCCCTAAAAAAATTACACCCCAATATGTGTTGGGAATCAATCAAAAACCGGGGATTTTATCGCTTAAAATTGAAAACAACAAAGGCGTTCCGTTTGTCGTTCCCGGTGGAAGGTTCAACGAAATGTACGGTTGGGACAGCTATTTTGAAGGCATCGGACTGTTGCTGGATGGCCGTTTGGATTTAGCCAAATCCATGGTGGACAATTTTTGTTACCAAATCGAACACTACGGCAAAATTCTCAACGCCAACCGAACGTATTATCTCACGCGGACACAACCTCCTTTTTTGAGTTCATTCATCCGGGAAGTTTATGAGGCAGATTCTGAAAAAAACAAGGTTTGGCTTCAATATGTAATCGAAATTGCCATCAAAGAATACGAAACCGTATGGATGTTACCCGGCAAAAGATTGACCGAAAACGGACTCAACCGATACCTCGCTGAAGGCATCGGCATTCCCCCCGAAACAGAAGCCGGCCACTTTGACGAAGTTTTAAAAAAATTTGCAGCCAAACACGGAATGCCGCTGAAAGAATTTGAATCAAAATACGCCGAAAGAGAAATAACCGATGCCGAATTGGATTTATATTTTACCCACGACCGAAGCCTTCGCGAGAGCGGGCACGATACTTCGTGGAGGCTTGACGATTGTTGTGCCAATCTGAATTGTGTCGATGTCAATGCCTTGCTCTACAAATATGAAACAGATTTTGCCTATTTGACAACTACCTATTTCGGAAACAAATTTAAAACTCGAAAAGGAAAGTATTACCACACCGATTTTTGGATAGAAAAAGCGGCCAGCAGAAAAATGTTGATGAACAAATACCTGTGGAATGCCGAAAAAGGCAGCTTTTTCGATTATAATTTTCTAACAAAAACACAAACCTTTTTTGAATCGGCAACCAATTTTTATCCACTTTGGGCAGAAGTTTGCAGCAAAGAGCAGGCTGAAAAATCAGTCCAAAACCTGATGTGGTTTTTTAAAGCAAAAGGCGGAATCTTGGCAACCTCCAAAGCGTCTGTTGCGCACATCGGCGCAAATCAGCCACAACGGCAATGGGATTATCCAAACGGTTGGGCACCTCACCAAATGATGATTTGGAAGGGTTTGCTCAAATATGGATTTGTAAAAGAAGCACAAGAACTAATCTATCGTTGGTTGTGGATGATCACCCGCAACGCAGTCGATTACAACGGAACCATACCCGAAAAATACGATGTTGTCGCCTGCACCCACAAGGTTTACGCCGAATACGGCAATGTGGGGACAGAATTTGACTATATCACAACCTCCGGTTTTGGTTGGATGAACGCTTCCTATCAGCTTGGTTTATCTCTTCTAAAAGATGAATTAAGGCGGCAACTTGATTTACTCACCGATCCCAATAAAATTTTTGTCCTATGAATGCATACAACCACGCCATCGGTCTATTGAAAGAGGTATCTTCGGAAAAAGGTTTTTTGGCAAGTGCCAATGACATTACCAATTACCGGCGCATTTGGGCTCGCGATGGAGTCATTTGTGGACTGGCCGCGCTGATGGATGGCGACGAACAATTGGTAAAAACATTCCGAGAAACTCTTGTCACTCTCTCAAACCATCAACATCATTTGGGAAACATCCCTTCGAATGTTTTCTTTGATAAGAATGGCGTTAAACTCAGTTTTGGTGGATTAGCAGGACGCGTTGACACCATATCTTGGTTTATCATCGGGCTGTGTAATTATGCGCAATTAACCAACGATTTAGCATTTGCAAAAGCGCACGTTGACAACATTAACAAAGGTTTTAATTTACTGGAAGCTTGGGAGTTTAACAACAACCATTTGATGTATGTGCCTCGATCCGGAAATTGGGCAGATGAGTACATCACCGAAGGTTATATCCTCTATGACCAATTGTTGCGGGTTTGGGCTTTACGCGCTTTCAACGCATTGTTCCCATCAGTTGAGAATGAAGAGAAAATTACCCGTATCACACGCAAAATTTCCGAGAATTACCGAAAACGAAAAACCACCAACGAACCCTACCATCCCAGAGCTTACGGACAGTTGCGCAAGAAAAAATATTGGGTAGCAGCCTTAAATCCATCCGGTTACCAAGAACAATACGATGCTTTTGCCAACGCACTGACCTTGATTTTGGAAATAGACAAAGAGGAGTTTTCGCAGAAAGTCATCAAATACAGCGAAAAAATCCGCAATTCGGTCAAAACCAAATTGCTGCCTGCCTTTTGGCCTGCCATCACGGAAGCAGACCCGGATTGGAAGTTGCTGGAAAATAATTGTAAATACGAATTTAGAAACATTCCTTACGAATTTCACAACGGAGGAACTTGGCAAATGGTCAACGGTTTTTACGGTTTAGGATTGTTGAATCATGGTCAAACCGAATTGGCAATAAATGTCTTGAAGAAAATCAACAGGCTCAATGAGGTTGAAAATTGGAGTTTCTACGAAAATTTCAACACAGCCACCAATATGCCAACCGGTGTGCCCAAATGTTCGTGGAGTGCGGCGGCTACTGTCTTGCTATCGAGAGGCCTCGAAGGAAAAAAATTGTTAACCTGAAATCATGCGTGAGAAAACCATTGACATATTATCCATTGGGGAAATTTTGATTGACTTCATCGGTCATCAAACGGAATCAGACATTTTTTCAACAATCGATTACAAACGGTTTTTGGGCGGATCACCTACCAACGTGGCCGTCAATACCACCCGTTTGGGGCTGCAAGTCAAACTCATTTCAAGTGTTGGCAACGATGGGCTGGGGAAGTTTGTTTTGGAAGAATTGGACAAACGTAGTTTGGAAAGGCAAAGTATTGCTGTGCTGAAAGATTACCCGACCAGCATCATCTTGGTATCTAAAACGACACAAACCCCCGACTTCTTGGCTTATCGCGAAGCGGATAAAGAAATATATGAAACTCAAATTCCGGATGAATGGCTTTCGCAAGCACGGATTTTCCATACCACCTGTTTTGCATTAAGTAAAAATCCGGCGCGCCAGACGATTCTTGCCAAAGCTAAAAAAGCAGATTCTTTGGGTTGCAGGTTGAGCATCGACTTAAACTATGCGCCTAAAATCTGGCCAAATCGAGAAGAAGCGCATCAAGTTGTCCGTGCGTTTTGTGCATACAATCCGCTGCTCAAACTCAGTGAAGACGACATCTACCGCTATTTTGGCAGAGAAATAAACCATGCCGAAGCTTTTGAATATTTCCACCAAGTGGGAGTCGAATGGATATGTTTGACCTTGGGTAGCAAAGGTGTCAAACTGTCTCGAAAAGGATTCCCGATTATTCAAGAGCAAGCATTGCACGTTGAAAAGATTGTCGATGCCACGGGTGCAGGCGATGCTTTTTGGTCAGGTTTTCTTTTTGCTTTTCTCCAAGAAAAATCACCGGAAACCTGTATCCGGAAGGCACTCAAACTGGCTTCTATCAAACTGCAAAGCATTGGTGGCTTGCCAAAAGACATCGATATTTTAGCTGAACTCCAAAAAATCAGTTGAGTCGCATTTCCCAATGTTTTTTTAATATTTTATCGGGTAGGGTAAATGTTCCTTAATTTTGTTTTAATAAGAACAGGATGACTGAACACGAAGATTTTTATTGGTCCGAAGAAGGGTTTAAAGTTTTTACGGAAACCTATCACCGCAAACGAGGGTATTGTTGTCTAAGTGGTTGCCGGCATTGTCCTTATGGATATTCCAACAAAACAAATTCTTTGACAAAGTAATCCTATCAAATGGTACAATTCTTGATAAAATCTTATTAAAATATCAGATTATGAAAACCGTCTATTTTTCAATCGTTTTATTTGTAGTTTTTCTGACCGCATGCAGCTCGGTGCAAGTAGCAACGGATTATGACAAAAAAATCTCTTTTGATCAGTACAAAACTTTTGCTTTCTACAAGGATGGCATCGACAAAGTAGAAATCTCTGATTTAGATAAAAAAAGAATCCTGCGTGCCATCGAAAGCCAGATGTTGGCAAAAGGTTTCACCAAATCCGAAAATCCCGATCTGATGGTCAATATTTTTGCTAAGGCCAAAGAGCGTGTAGATGTTTACAATCCCTATGGTTACGGCTACGGCTATTACGGTTATCCTTATTTTTACGGGCCTTACGGTTATGGCGGTGGTTACGGCAATAACGTGTCAGTCAGTACAGAAGGCGTTTTGTTCGTTGACCTGATTGATGCCAAGAAAAAGGAACTGATATGGCAGGGTAAAGGAACAGGTGTTTTGTCAGACAACATCGACCGAAAGGAAAAAAACATTAACGAATTTGTGTCCAAAATTTTGGAACAATATCCTCCTGGCAATAAAAAGTAATTAGTCTTATCAATCGCACTGGCTAAACCACTCTACCCGAATGGTTTTTATGTTTTATTTAAAACAAAGAGCCGATATTTCTTTGTATTTTTACACAAAGCATAAAAAAATGGAGCAACCGATTCCAAACAACCCGGTTTTAGATAAACTACCCGAGCATCTTCGGCAGTTTATCAAACCTCAAAATTATGACGACTATACCTCGATTGACCAAGCTGTTTGGCGTTATGTGATGCGGAAAAATGTCGATTACTTGAGTCGTGTTGCACACAATTCCTATTTAGACGGCTTGAAGAAAACGGGGATTTCAATAGACTACATACCGAATATGTATGGGATGAACCGAATTCTAAAAGAAATCGGCTGGGCTGCCGTAGCCGTGGACGGTTTTATCCCTCCCAATGCATTTATGGAGTTTCAAGCCTACAATGTACTGGTGATTGCTTCCGATATCCGTCAACTCGAACACATCGAATACACGCCCGCTCCTGACATCATCCATGAAGGAGCAGGCCATGCCCCCATCATCGCCAACCCGGAATACGCGGAATACCTCAGGCGTTTCGGTGAAATAGGCAGCAAAGCTATTGCCAGTGCCAAAGACTACGAAATGTATGAGGCTATCCGCCATTTGTCCATCATCAAAGAAGCCGAGGGAACAAATCAAAATGAAATAGAAGAAGCAGAAAAAAAAGTGTCGTTTATACAAGAAAACATGAGCGAGCCCAGCGAAATGGCTCTTATCAGAAATTTGCATTGGTGGACAGTCGAATACGGGCTCATCGGCACACCCGACAAATCGAAAATTTATGGTGCCGGATTGTTGTCTTCCATTGGTGAAAGCGCGTGGTGTATGACCAAGCAGGTGAAAAAAGTACCCTACTCGATAGAAGCCGCCTTTCAGTCTTTCGACATCACAAAACCCCAACCGCAACTTTACGTAACGCCAGACTTTGCTCATTTAAGTTTAGTACTGGAAGAATTTGCTAACCAAATGGCAGTCCGGAAAGGCGGATTGAAAGGGGTGCGAAAATTAATAAATTCTAAGGCTTTGGGAACCATTGAATTGAGTACCGGAATTCAAATTTCCGGTGTTTTTTCAAAGATGATTGCACACGAAGGGCAAGCGATTTACGTGCAAACAAGTGGACAAACGGCGTTGTCATCACGTGATAAAGAATTGGTAGGGCACGGAGCAAAAACACATGCCGCCGGTTTTGGAAGCCCGATAGGCAAGCTCAAAGGCATCAACTTGGCAATCGAGGACATGAGCCCGCGCGATTTGCGGGCGTATGACATTTATGAGGGTGAATGTGTGACTTTAGACTTTGAGGGAGGCATCAAAGTGTCCGGCGAAATTATTACCGGAACGAGAAACTTGCAAGGAAAAATAATTCTCATCAGTTTTAAAAATTGTACCGTCACCTATCAAAACCTAACGCTTTTCCAACCCGATTGGGGCTTGTATAACATGGCTGTTGGCAAAGAAATTATCTCTGCATTCAGTGGCCCGGCTGACACGAAAAGTTTTGATAGAATGACCGTAATCCCCAAAGAATCAACCATCAAACATCGAAAGTCTGCTGAGAAAACAGCTTTGGAAAAATTGTATCAACAAATAAGAGAGTACAGGGAAGGGAGAAATAAAACCATCTCACGCCACAAGGTTTTTGAAGAAATTCTGTTGCATCACCCCAATGATTGGCTGCTTTCGGTTGAGTTGTACGAACTTGCAGTTTTATCTAACGATCCGGGTTTTTGTAAAGAAATTTTGACTCATTTTGAAAATGTCAAACGAAAACGCCCCGAGGTAGGACATTTAATAGATGATGGGATTTCTTTGGTTGCAAAAAATAATTCCGCTTCAATTTCCTTAAAAAATTAATTGGTTATTGGACTACTCAGTTAACATTTACAAAAAGATTTGTGAAATCTTCCTGTTTTTTCCTCAAATTGAGCTTTTTAAAAAATTTACCAAACAAACATATCTGTTTAAAACTTGTTTATCAAGTTTCAATTGTGTTACCTTTGCACCCAAGTTCATGCGTTTTGTGATACGTTATCAAGAAAGGTTGAGGGAATAGACCCTGTGAAACCTTAGCAACCCTTTGCGCTTTGCAGAGAAGGTGCTACGTTCTACTGAAGTGTTTACTTCGGAAAGATGACAGTGTTTTTTTAATTGATTCTCCACACTTTCTTGTTACTGTTTTCATTTTGACGTATTCTAATTTATAAAAGAATAGGATATTTTATGTTGTCAAAAAAATTAACAGCGCTCTTGGCGGAAAGAATCTTGGTGTTGGACGGCGCCATGGGAACCATGATTCAGGAACATCAATTTTCGGAGGAAGATTTTCGGGGAACCCGGTTCAAAGATTTCCCAAAACTGCTCAAAGGAAACAACGATTTGTTGTCTCTCACCCAACCGCAGGCTATCCTGAAAATTCACAGGAAATATCTCGAAGCGGGCGCAGACATCATCGAGACAAACACCTTCTCAGGAACGGCCATAGCCATGGCAGACTACGGCATGGAGCACTTGGTTTATGAACTTAACTACCAATCGGCGCAATTGGCGCGGCGAGCAGCAGACGAATACAACCAAAAGCAACCGGACAAACCCCGGTTTGTGGCTGGTGCTATCGGACCCACCAACAAAACTGCCAGTATGTCACCCGACGTGAACGACCCGGCTTACCGGGCAGTAAAGTTTGATGAATTGAGAACAGCTTACCAACTGCAGGTAGAAGCACTCATCGATGGTGGTGTGGATATTTTATTGGTAGAAACTATTTTTGATACGCTCAATGCAAAGGCGGCACTTTTCGCGATTGCCGAAGTGAAAGAGCAACGAAAATTAGATATTCCTGTTATGGTAAGCGGTACAATAACCGATGCTTCCGGGCGGACGCTTTCAGGCCAAACCGTAGAAGCCTTCCTGATTTCTATTTTGCATATTCCGCTTTTGAGCGTGGGTTTCAATTGTGCTTTAGGAGCCGAGCAACTTCGCCCCTACGTGCAGCGGTTGTCTCGTGCAACCGATTTGTTTATCTCGGTCTATCCGAATGCCGGCTTGCCCAATCCCTTTGGGCATTATGACCAATCTCCGGCGCAAATGCAGGCTTTGCTCAAAGAATATTTAGATGAAAATTTGGTCAACATTGTCGGTGGTTGCTGCGGGACTTCACCCGAACACATCCAATTGATTGCCGAACTCGTGAAAAACTACCAACCCCGAAAAGCCCATACTGTTCATGCAAGAATCTGATTGTAACCGATATTTGACGCTTTCCGGTTTAGAGCCTTTTGTGCTGACACCCGAATCAAATTTTGTCAACATAGGCGAAAGAACCAACGTGACAGGCTCCAAGAAATTCCTACGCCTGATTAAGGAAGACAATTATCGGGAAGCCCTTGAAGTGGCTCGTGCGCAGGTGGAAGGCGGAGCACAAATATTAGATGTCAACATGGACGAAGCTATGTTAGATGGCGTTCAGGCCATGACAAAGTTTCTCAACCTGATTGCAGCCGAACCCGATATTTCCCGTATTCCAATCATGATTGACAGCTCAAAATGGGAAATTATCGAAGCTGGGCTCAAGGTGGTACAAGGAAAATGTGTGGTCAATTCGATAAGCCTCAAAGAAGGCGAAGCGGCTTTTGTCGAGCGAGCCAAACGCATCATGAAATACGGCGCCGCCATCATCGTCATGGCTTTTGATGAAGCTGGACAGGCAGATACGCTGGAACGAAGGAAAGAAATCTGTAAACGGTCGTATGATATTTTGGTCTATCAAGTGAAATTTCCCCCTCAAGACATCATCTTTGATCCCAATATTTTTCCAGTTGCAACAGGCATGGAAGAACACCGCCGCAATGCACTCGATTTTTTCTTGGCTGCACAATGGATTCGCAAAAACCTTCCCTGTTCCAATGTGAGCGGCGGCGTGAGCAATGTGTCCTTTTCGTTCAGGGGGAACAATGCTGTGCGGGAAGCCATGCACGCGGCATTTCTCTATCATGCGATTCAACACGGGATGAATATGGGCATCGTCAATCCGGAAATGCTCGAAGTGTATGACGAAATTCCAAAAGAACTGCTCGAACTTGTAGAAGATGTCTTGCTCGATCGTCGCGAAGATGCCACCGAAAGGCTGCTGGCTTTTGCCGATGATTTTAAAGGCGATGGCAAAAAAACCGAGAAAGCAGTTTCTGAATGGCGATCCCTGCCCTTGCAGCAGCGCATCACACATTCATTGGTAAAAGGTTTAGATGAGTTTGTAGAGCTCGATGTAGAAGAAGCTCGTTTGATTTGTGAACGGCCGTTGGAAGTCATCGAAGTCTATTTAATGAATGGAATGAACGTAGTGGGTGATTTGTTTGGCTCGGGGAAAATGTTTCTTCCGCAAGTTGTCAAATCCGCCCGGGTAATGAAAAAGGCGGTAGCGCATTTATTGCCATTTATCGAAGCGGCAAAACTCGAATTTCCACAGGAAGGGAATCAATCTAAAAATGCGGGTAAGGTTTTAATGGCAACGGTCAAAGGAGATGTACACGACATTGGCAAAAACATCGTGGGGGTAGTTTTGGGATGCAACAATTATGAAATCATCGATTTGGGAGTAATGGTGCCACCGGAGAAAATCATCGAAACGGCACGCAAAGAGCAGGTTGACTTGATTGGGCTCAGCGGGCTGATCACCCCTTCGCTCGACGAGATGGCGTTTTTGGCACAGGAGATGAAGAGACAGGGAATGAAAATTCCTTTGCTCATCGGTGGCGCGACCACTTCAAGGTTGCATACAGCCGTAAAAATTGCACCTGAATATGACCATGCAGTTGTTCATGTGCTTGACGCTTCACGCGCAGTGACCGTGGCAGGGAATCTGTTGGGGAAAGACACTTATGAGCCATACAGCAAAACCATCCGCGAAGAATATAGCAAGTTGTCATCGGATTATTTAGGTCGAAAAAAAGAAAAGAATTTCTTGACAATCGCACAAGCTAGAGCCAATAAGTTTGCGCTTGAGTGGGAGTCATACCAGCCGGTAAAGCCTAATTTTCTTGGTGTTCAGGAAATAGAAGTTTCGGTTGAAAACCTGTTGCCATTTGTCGATTGGACACCTTTTTTTCAATCGTGGGAATTACACGGAAAATATCCAGCTATCCTGACGGATGAAATAGTGGGTGAGCAAGCGCAATCTTTGTTTGACGATGCAAATCAGATGCTTGAAGATTGGGTTAAGAACAAACGTTTGCAACCCAAAGGCGTTTACGGGCTTTTTGCCGCCAATCAGGTAGATGACGATGACATTGAAATCTACAATACGGAAAGCCAATTGCTTGAAACTGTGCGAACCCTGCGTCAGCAAAGTGAAAAAACGGCTGGCGCACCCAACCTTGCCTTGGCAGATTTTGTAATTCCCAAAGAGGTGGGCAAGAAAGATTACCTCGGGTTTTTTTGTGTGACGGCAGGTTTTGAAACCGATGCAATAGCCGATGCGTACAAAACAAATCTGGATGATTATAATTCGATTTTAGCCAAAGCGCTTTCCGATCGGTTGGCAGAGGCTTTCGCGGAATATTTGCACTTAAAAGTGCGAACTGAGTTTTGGGGATATCAACAAAACGAATCTTTGGCAAAAGAGGATTTAATCAAAGAGAAATATGTGGGCATACGGCCCGCTCCGGGATACCCTGCCTGTCCGGATCACACAGAAAAAAGAACCATCTGGAAATTGCTGGATGTTGAGAGACGAATTGGGATCAAGTTGACCGAAAGTTTGGCCATGTGGCCGGCTTCGTCTGTGTCCGGGTCTTATTTTGCGCATCCGGAATCGAAATATTTTGGATTGGGTAAGATAAGACAGGACCAGGTATTGGATTTTGCCAAACGAAAGGGCATGAAGGACGAGGAAGCTTTCAGATGGCTGCAACCCAATCTGGCAGAATAGTTTTGCCAAATCAAGGCCTTACAGTCCCGAAGTCAAAACCTGTAAGGTCTAATTAAGATAAAAATATAGATTCACAAGATATGAAAGTCACAGAACACATCGAATCGGGAAACGGGAAAACACTCTTCTCGTTTGAGATTTTGCCACCCCTAAAAGGGCAAACCATACAGTCTATTTTTGATCATATCGATCCGTTGATTGAGTTCAAGCCGCCTTTTATCGATGTGACCTATCATCGGGAAGAGTATGATTTTCATGAAGTTACCAGCGGATTGCTCCGGAAAAAGGTTGTTCGTAAACGGCCGGGTACGGTGGGAATCTGCGCAGCGATACAAAATAGGTACGATATTGATGCCGTACCGCATATATTATGTGGAGGATTTACCAAGGAAGACACAGAAAATTTATTAATAGACCTTGGTTTTTTGGGCATTGATAACGTGGTGGCATTGCGTGGAGATGCGGTGAAAAGTGAAACCTATTTTAAACCCGAAAAAGAGGGTCATGCTTATGCAGAAGAATTGGTGAAACAAATCGTGGCGATGAATAATGGGAAATATCTGGATGATTCACTTGAAAATTCTGCTCATACAGATTTCTGTATTGGTGTTGCCGGCTATCCGGAAAAACACATGGAAGCACCGAGTATGGAAAGTGATTTTCATTTTTTGAAGAAAAAAATTAAAAACGGCGCACATTACATCATCACGCAGATGTTTTTTGACAACAAGAAGTATTTTGATTTTGTAGATCGATGCCGTAAAGAGGACATTGATGTGCCGATTATACCGGGATTGAAACCCTTGGCAACCAAAAAACAACTCAATCTGATTCCGCACCGGTTTAAGGTTGACCTTCCTGACGATTTGGTCATGGAGGTGGTTAGGTGCAAGGATGACAAAGAAGTACGGCAATTGGGAGTGGATTGGTGTATCGAACAAAGCAAAGGCTTGATAGCCGCAGGCGTGCCGGTTTTGCACTATTACTCAATGGGAAAATCAGATAATATTCAGGCTGTGGCAAAAGCAGTTTTTTGAGATTGATGTCGGCTTCGGTTTCAATCGTGATACTGAGAGCTACCTAAACAAGCCGTTTTTATCCGCAGGAGCCCCTCCAAAAATCTATTTCTCAAAATAAACAGGTTTTTGCTTGACAACGCCTATTGGACAGACGTATATTTGCCGATTCGAAAAGGAGATTTAATCGCAACTCCTTAAAATCAAAAACAACCCATGAAATTATCACATTTTAATTTTAATTTACCGGAAGAATTATTGGCTGAAAGACCGACTGAAAACAGAGATGAGTCTCGCTTGATGGTACTTGACCGCAAGACTAAAACCATTGACCACAAGCATTTTAAAGATGTAATTGATTATTTTGATGAAGGGGATGTGATGGTTTTAAACAATACCAAAGTTTTCCCCGCACGCCTTTTTGGCAACAAGGAGAAAACGGGCGCACGCATTGAAGTTTTTTTGCTTCGTGAGCTCAATCAAGAGCAACGTCTTTGGGATGTCTTGGTTGATCCGGCCAGAAAAATCAGAATTGGCAACAAACTCTATTTTGGAGAAGCAGAAGATGTGGTGGCGGAAGTAATCGACAACACGACTTCGCGCGGGCGGACTTTGCGTTTTTTGTATGATGGTCCTTATGAATCTTTCCGAAAAGCATTGAATAATTTGGGTGAAACCCCTTTGCCTAAATACATCAAAAGAGAAGTAGAAGCCGAAGATGCAGAACGATATCAGACCATTTATGCAAAACATGAAGGAGCAGTTGCAGCACCAACAGCCGGATTACATTTTTCAAAACAATTGTTGAAAAGACTTGAAATTAAAGGAATTCATTTTCCGGAAGTGACGCTCCATGTAGGTTTGGGGACTTTCAATCCGGTGGAAGTGGAGGATTTGTCTAAACACAAAATGGACTCTGAAGATGCAATTGTTCCGCAAGAAACGGTAGATGTCATCAATAAAGCGTTGGTCAACAAAAAGAGGGTTTGCGCAGTAGGCACCACGGTTGTCCGTGCTTTGGAAACTTCGGTTTCTTCCAACAGAATGTTGAATTCTTATCAAGGCTGGACGAATAAATTCATTTTTCCACCGTATGAATTCAGTATTCCCAACGCGATGATTACTAATTTTCACATGCCCAAATCTACGCTGTTGATGATGACATCAGCCTTTGCCGGACATGACTTTCTCAAAAAAGCATATGAAGAAGCTATCAAAGAAAAATACCGATTTTACTCTTATGGCGATGCCATGTTGATTTTATAAAATTGAATTTGACCTTCAAACGGGTAATCTACTTTTCGTAAATTACCTATTTTATTTGATCAGGAATAGACGCCGCAAATTGCGTGTGCTGCCAATGCTGCGCCAGTCCAAGCGTTCTGGAAATTAAATCCACCAGTGACGGCATCTACATTGAGCGATTCTCCGATGATATAAAGATTTTTGTGAAGCCTGCTTTCAAAAGCCTTACAGTCTATTTCCTTTAAGTCAACACCTCCCGCTGTGACAAACTCTTCTTTAAAAGTACTTTTGCTGGTAACCTCAAATCGGCAACGGGTCAATTGTTCGGCTAAATTTTGGAGTTGAACATGTGAAAGGTCAGCCCATCGCATTTCAAGATTGATATTTGCAGCACCAACCAAACGATCCCACAACCGATTCGGAAAATCGAAGGGCGATTTGCCACCTATGGTCTTTTTGGGTTGATTTTGTTTGAGATTTTTCAGGATTTCAATGGATTCAACTAAAGAGATGACGGATAACCAATTGACGATTATACCGAATTGATAGTTTTTTTCAAAAAGGATTCTCGCTCCCCAAGCAGACAATTTCAAAACTGCCGGGCCACTCATGCCCCAATGTGTGATAAGCAACGCGCCGCTTGTCTTGAGTTTTTCTTTTGCCACGGCGATAGCCACTTTTGCAGAAATCCCTGCCAATCCATCAATTCTGGGATCTTTTATATTGAACGTAAACAAGGACGGAACTGGTGAAACGATTTGATGTCCCAAATCGCTCAGCAATTGCCAAATTTGTGGGCTGCTCCCGGTGGCAACAATGAGTTTTTGAGATTTGAAAAGATGTGATTTGGTCTGAATTTCCCATCCGGAACCGGAGGTTTTTATCGATTTTACAGCTTGTCCTTTTAAGATAGAAACCCCTTTATCTTCGGTTTGTTGCAACAGGCAGCGGATGATGGATTGGGAATTATCCGATACCGGAAAAATCCGCCCATCGGATTCGGTTTTTAGTTTCACGCCTTTGCGCTCAAACCATTCAACTGTGTCTTTGGGATTGAAGCGATAAAAAGCACCCAATAATTCTTTTGAACCTCTCGGGTAGTATTTGGCCAATTCTTCGGGGTCAAAACACGCATGTGTGACGTTGCATCGGCCGCCTCCCGAGACCTTTATTTTCTGCATGACCTCTGCACCTCGTTCCAAAATGCAAATGGATGCTTTTGGATTCAATTCCGTCAGTTTTGCAGCGGCAAAAAATCCCGCCGCTCCGCCACCTATGATAACAATATCAAACAAATAATAGGGAATATGTTTTTCGACCATCAGGTAAACAATCGGTTATTGCTTGATTAAAACTTTGTATTCCCAAGGCTCGAAATTAAAAGTGGTTTCATTCGTAATCGAGATAATTTTCCAGGAAAAATAGTCTTTGTAGATTCCACTTATGGGAAGATTAAATTGATTGGGAAGGTTTTTCAAATTGGCTACAAATAAAATTGAATCGTTGTTGTTAGTTCGCCAAAAACACAACACATCTTTTTCAGGTGAGCTGTGAACTCTTGTATAAACTCCTTTTTCAATATTTGAGCTTAGCGCAGGGTGATTGAATTTGAGCCTGCCAAGATTTTCGTATAGAGAATAAAATTTTCCTTTGGTGTGGGAAATAGAATCTTTATCGAAAAAAGGAAGCCGTTTTTTGTTGTCAAATTCTTGGCCATTATAAATCATCGGTATTCCGGGCATCAAATAAGTTAAGACAACAAAGGTTTTGGCAGCTCCATTCAGTCGTTCGAAGGTGGTTCCGTTCCAAGCATTTTCATCATGGTTTGAGGTAGAATTGATAGAGATGGCCGTCGGTTTATTGGCCGTTTTTTTTACATCAAAATAGGCGTCCCAATCTGCAACAGACTTTCTTTCATTAGCTATTTGATTCATCAGTTGTTGTGCAACATAATCGTAATGTGCATCGATTGATTTGGAAATCATTTCCGATTTTTCGGTTTCAATAAACAAGAAGTCAGACTTGTTTTTTTTGATGCTGTCAAAGGCGGTTTTCCAAAAATCAGCGGGAATATTGTGAGCCATATCCAATCGGAATCCGTCTATTTTATGATTTTTTACCCAATAAAGCATTTCTTGTAACATGGCTTTTCGGAGTTCGGGATTGTTGTAATTGAGCGCAGCCACATCTGTCCACCCCCAAGATTCCCCAGTTTTAGGATCGGAAGGGCCTTGGATTTCGCCTTTCTCGTTTTGTTGGTAATATTCTGGATGTTCAGCAATCCATTTGTGATTCCAGCCCGTTTGGTTGGCAACCCAATCCATAATTACATACATGCCGTTTGTATGTGCAACATCCAACAAAAAATCAAAATCTTGCAAACTGCCGAAATCGGGATTGACTGCACGAAAATCGCTTACGGAGTAGGGGCTGCCGAGTGTTCCTTTTTTCTTTTTTTCTGAAATTGGGTGAATTGGCATAAGCCAAACGATTTTCACCTTAAGGTTTTTGAGTCGAGGAAGGTCATTAGCAAAAGCTATAAAAGTGCCGGCTGCAGAGTATTGACGGATATTGGCTTCATAGATTACTGATTTTTCTATGGTTTCTTGATTCAAAGGAGCCAATTTGGGTAAAAAACCCGGACTCTCTGAAGGAATGTCTTTGCATCCAATCGTCGATATGGTGAGAATCAAAATCAGCAGATATTTCATCTGAAATAGGTGGTTTTTGCAAAACTAACTCATTTTACACTAATTCAATAATTAAAGCGCTAATAGTCTGACATTTGTTTGAAATGAGGGGTGAATGATTTTTTAAATTCCGTGAATAGATAAATGTTTTCTTATGTTGTTTTCAAAAAAATATTATTTTAACCTGAGTTCAATTATTTTTATAATGGATACAAAAAACGTCAATTCGAGTGCTTTGATTCCAAGAATTTGGGAGAAAAGTGTATTCAAAATGCTGGTTTTTCGATACAAAATTCCTCTCGGAATTTCACTCAAACTGACGCATTTTGGATTAATCGAACATAGGTTTTTAGGTTTGACTTTAAAATATCTGAATAAATTCATTTTTGAAATTAAAAAATCCGACTTTTGCCAAAAAATAGCAGCATGAAAAAACCTGAGTCAAAGTGGATTGTACTTATCTTTTTGTCTTTGGTTTGGGGGAGTTCGTTTATATTAATCAAAAAAGGCTTGTTGGCGTTGACCCCAATGCAACTCGGAGCCTTAAGAATATTGATTTCGGCGTCTTTTTTGTTGGTTGTGGGGATTGGCCGGATTCACCATCTCAAAAAAAGGCACGTAAAATACGTTTTGCTTTCTTCATTTATCGGTGTGTTTATCCCAACTTTTTTGTTTGCATTCGCGCAGACCAAAATCAACAGTTCGATTGCATCGATTCTCAATTCGATGACTCCTTTGAATACGTTGCTTTTGGGTGTTTTTGTCTTTGGAATGGGTTTTCAGAAAAGGCAACTTTGGGGCGTTTTCGTGGGATTAATTGGCGCTACTATCCTGATTCTTTCCGGTAGTGACTTGACTGATGCAGGGCAATTGGAATTTTCTTTTTTCATTGTAGTTGCCTCAGCTTGTTATGCGGCCGACTTCAACATCATCAAAAAATATTTATTTGATTTAGACCCAATCGCTTTGGCGACTTGGAATTTTATTTTTTTGATACTACCGACAGGGTTAGTTTTTCTTTTTTCCGATTTTTTTCAGACCGATTGGACAACTCCACAAATGGGCAGATCACTGCTCGCAATTACCTTTTTAGCCATTGTGGGTACAGGAGTCGGCAAGATTTTGTTCAACCGATTGATTCAGGTTTCATCGCCTATTTTTTCATCTTCCGTGACTTATTTGATGCCTATTGTTTCGGTGTTGTTGGGCGGTTTGGATGGAGAAAAATTGAACGTATATCAGATTGTTGGAGGCCTGGTAGTTTTGATAGGGGTCTATCTGACCCACAAAAAAAAACTGCCCGAACCGGTAGTCGATTCGAGCAGTTAGTAGGATTTAGAATTTATGTTAATTGAAATCGGTTTCGTTTACACCTTCGTTTATTTTGATCTCTGAAAAAACCACTTTGATTTTTTGAGGGCCGACAGTCGAGGTAGAAACCGTCGGTATTTTCAACCCATTCACCTCTTTGTAATCAGATAGTTCTTTGGTTTCAGATAGGCTCATTCCCTGCATTTCCATCGTTTCTTCTGTTTGCAACAACAATCCGGATTCTTTGCTGTAATATCGATAGGAGTCTTTCCCGTTGGGGGAAGTCACTTTCACTTTATAAGCATCACCCGCATCTAATTTTTCTACACCCTCAACGGAGAGCTTATAGCCTTCTGTTTTAAAGAATAATTCCGGAAAAATCGGCCGGCTCGCTTTTTGTTGGGCGAGTTCGTCTCCTTCCAAAACTTTCTTTTGGCCTTGGGCTTCTTGGTAGCCGCTCTCGCCGTTGAAAGAAACTTTTTGCAAAGTCCCCATTCCCTCTGCCGAGATTGTCTGTACTTCTTTGTTTGGGGTCATGCTTTTGATTTCAAATTGGATTGGAAAAGGGGCCAATCCTTCTGCACTGCCTTTTTGATAGATAGATTTTACGGCAGCAACTTTATCTCTGCCTCCGATGGCTTTAAAATAGTTTTCAAAAATTTCTTCGGCACTTACATTGACGGTTTCCGATTTCTTATTAAGTGGGTTTTCGGTTGGATTTGCATATTTATCAAAATAGAAAATAGGAATATTTAATGCTTGCAAACCGGGTAAAACTTCACTTGCTTTTCCGGTAATGACAATTCGCAAATGGTCTGCCAGAAAATATTTTTTTGCAACACGCTGAACATCTTCGGCGGTTACTGCATTTATTTTAGCTAAATATGTTTCGTAGAAGTTTTGAGGCAAATTTTCAGTTAAAATATTGAGTGCAAAACGAGCTTGCGTTTGCGGGTTTTCAAGCGACATCACGAATGAGCCTGCATATTCTGCTTTGGCAGATTTCAAATCATCGGCTGAGACTTTTTCATCGCGGATTTTCTTGATTTCTTTGATGAATTCAACAACCGAACTGTCTGTTACAGCATTCCTGACACTTGAGGAAGCTACAAAACGGACGGGATAACGCTTGTCGTTGCCAACTCTCGAATAAGCTCCGTAGGTAAAACCTTTATCTTCTCTTAAGTTGAGAAACAAACGCGCGTTGGCACCTCCGCCAAGAATATTGTTGGCAACCAATAAAGGAAAATAATCTGGATCTGAAAGTTTTACATTGATGAGGTTTTCGACCGCAATTTCAGATTGAACTGCATTGGGCATATCCACAAAATTGATTTGGGTGTATTGGACATCTTTTGGAATGTTATAGGCTACATTAGGAGCGACAGATATTTTCCATGAAGAAAAGTTAGACTCCACTAATTTTTTAACATCCTCAAACTTTACATCCCCGACTACGGCCAGATAGGCATGTTCAGGAACGAAGAAATTTTGATAAAAGGATTGAACGTCTTGTAAGGTGATGTTTTTTACCGATTCTTCAATAACGTATTCACCGAACGGATGATTTACGCCATAAGCCAATGCAGCTTCTACGCGTCTTGCGACTGCAGTTACACTTTTTTCATCTGTTTTAAGGCCTTCAATCAGTTTGTCCTTTTCTTTTTGAAACTCTTCCTCTGTCAAAAGTGGATTGAGTGTGCCGTCAGCCATCAAAGCGAGTACTCTCGGAAAATATTTAGACAGGGTGTTGGCAAAGGCTCCGGATCCTGAAAAATTGATGGATGCACCTAAAAAATCCACTTCTTCATTGTAAGCGGTTTTTGAAATGGAAGTGGTTCCGTTGCCAATCATTCCGGCGAATACATCTGAAACACCTGCTTTGGCACCTTCTAAGTAGGGAGCGTTGTCAAGGGTCAAACTGATGTTGACTCTGGGGAGTTTGTGGTTTTCAACAACAAGTACCCTTAGCCCGTTGTTCAACGTAAAGCTTTGGGGTGTTCCCAACTGGATTTCGGGAGCAGGCCCCGCTTTGGGTTGTTTGCTTCGGTCAATCTGTGCGTTTACAGTCAGTCCGATGAAAAGAAGTAAGAGCGGTATAAAAAATTTAGATTTCATTTTTTTTAATTTTAAAGTTGCTTAAAAAATTGAATAAGCATTGATAATTAAATAGTTGTTTATTTGCTTTCGGGAAGATATTCCAAGATCAAGCGCTGGTTGGCATTCAGATATTTTTTTGCAATGTCTCTGATTTCTTCACGGGTAATGGTTCTATAAATCTCTATTTCTGTGTTAATCAGGTTGGTGTCGCCGTATAGCATGTGGAAAGTAGCCAAGTTGCTTGCGATACCGGCTATGCTTGCGTTGGAATTGACAAATTGATTTTCATATTTATTCTGAAGCTTTTGGTAGTCTTTTTCAGAAATCAAATCGGTTTGTAGCTTGACAATTTCATCGTCTATCTCTGCAACAATCTGTTCGAGGGTTGTGCCACTCATCGGAAGGCCAAACACAATATATGTGCTGTAATCTTCTTGGCTTAGGTTGATGGCTAAAACTTGAAGTGCCATTTTCTTTTCGTCCACCAATTTTTTGTAAAGCACCGAACTTTTACCGTCACTCAAATAAGTTGAAATCAAATCGAGTATGCGTGCATCACGGGTTTTGAAAGAAGGTGTCCTGTATGCCGTTATAATAGCGGGAATCTGAATATTCGGGTCGGTAGCTTTGCTGTTGATTGTTTGGGTAATAGGATCTTCGGCCGGAAAATTTTTAATAATTTTTTCTCCTTGCGGGATAGTCCCAAAATAGTCTGCAATCATTTTTTTGGTTTTTTCGACTTCAAGGTCACCGGCTACTACCAAGGTTGCGTTGTTGGGCACGTAATATTTCTTGTTAAAAGCCAAAAATTCATCCAAAGTAGCTGCATCCAAATGATCCATCGAGCCAATGGTCGTCCATCGATACGGGTGCTTTTTGAAAATATCTTTTTTGACGACTTCAAGTATCTTGCCATAAGGCTGGTTGTCTACGCGCAATCTTTTTTCCTCTTTGACAACTTCATTTTGAGTGTCCACACCTATTTGGTTGATGATCGGATGCAACATCCGCTCAGATTCCATCCATAGGCCAAGTTCGAGATTGTTGGAAGGGAAAACTTCATAATAGTACGTTCTGTCATCGGAAGTTGTCGCATTGTTTTGCCCGCCATTGTTTGAGACAATCTTGAACCATTCGCCACGGCCGATGTTTTCTGTTCCTTCAAAAAGCAAATGCTCAAAAAAGTGGGCAAAACCGGTCCGATCAGGATTTTCATCTTTTGCACCCACATGATACATCACCGTGGTGGCTATTACCGGAGCTGAATTGTCTTGGTGCAAGATAACATGAAGCCCATTGGGCAAGTCATATTCTTCAAACTTTACTTGTTGGGCATAGAAAGAAAGCCCGCAAAGCATTAAAATAAAAGCTAATACATTTTTTTTCATAACATTTGTTAATTTATTAGAAAATAATTCGACTAAAAGGTTTGTCTGATTTGACCGACCCATGTTACAAAAATAAGGAATAACTGTCATGAAAGTTTTGAGATTAGAATTAATTTAACCTTAAAAAAATATTTTTGTATCAAATAATTTCTGATATTTAACACAAATTAACCAAATCCTTATCCCAATTATGAAGAAAGAAACCACCGTGCCACTCAAATACGGATTCAACATTGCCATCACCCTTATTGCCTATTTCCTTATTGTCAAGCTTTTCGGATTACACGAAAACCCTTGGTTGCGATTGTTTAATGGAGTCATCATGTCTTATGGGTTGTATTCGTCTATCAAAGCATACAAAATTAGGGATGTGCAAGGCTTTACCTATTTTGAAGGTTTTAAAATCGGAATCAAATCCGGTTTTTTAGCAACTATGCTTTTCACTTTGTTCATGGGGATATATATGTTTCACGTCAACCCGGGTTTTGTCGATGTTATCATGAGCGAATGGAAATCGGATTATCAGAATGGTGCCGGCATTTTGATGTTTGTCTTATTGGTAGAAGGCTTTGCTTCAACCTTGGTACTGACATTGGCATTCATGCAATTGTTCAAGAAAACTTGGAATATTTCCGAAAAAAAATAATTTTTAAGAGATTACTTTTTGATACAAAAATCAAGAGTTGTTGTGTATTGCAACAACTTTTTTTTATTGTTGGATGATAAGGTATTAAGTATTATATTTGCAACCATTTTTTAATAAACATTAATCCAAAACCGCTATGTACGCAATCGTAGAGATAGCAGGGCAACAATTCAAAGTTAGAAAAGACCAGAAGGTGTTTGTACACCGTTTGGCTCAAGAAGAAGGATCGGCAGTGTCTTTTGACAGTGTTCTTTTGCTTGACCAAGACGGAGCAATCACCCTTGGCGCCCCGGCTATAGAAGGAGCTTCCGTAGAAGCCAAAATCCTTAAACACCTTAAAGGTGATAAAGTAATCGTTTTCAAAAAGAAACGAAGAAAAGGTTATCGAGTTAAAAATGGTCACAGACAGTCTTTTACTGAGTTGATTATTGAGAACATTCTTGCTTCCGGTTCCAAAAAAGCAACCGAAAAAACTGCGACTAAACCAACCGAAGCAAAACCTGAAAAAGCCAAAGCAAAAAAAGCCGAGGCAGATGATTTGAGAAAAGTGGAAGGTATTGGTCCTAAGATAGCTGCTATTTTTCAAGAAAACGGCATAACCACTTTTGAAGCATTGTCTAAAACCTCAGTCGAAAATTTGTCTGAAATCTTATCTGCTGCGGGGGGTACTTATGCTTCTAAAAACCCATCAACATGGCCACAACAAGCCGAATTGGCTGCTTCTGGAAAATGGGATGCATTAAAAAAACTGCAAGACGAGCTCAACGGAGGTCTTCAAAAATAATTTATAAACACTAAAACCTTCATACAATGGCACACAAGAAAGGCGTAGGTAGTTCCAAGAACGGCAGAGAGTCCGAGTCAAAAAGGCTTGGCGTGAAAATATTCGGCGGACAAGCAGTTGCAGCCGGTAACATTATTATCAGGCAACGCGGCACGAAACACAACCCCGGAGAAAATGTTTACATGGGGAAAGATCACACGCTGCACGCAAAAGTTGACGGACTGGTTAAGTTTGAAAAGAAAAGAGGCGACAAATCATTTGTATCTGTCGAGCCGTTCCAAGCTTAATTTTTAAAATCAAGATCCTACCAAAACCCGCCTAGCAAATGCCAGGGCGGGTTTTTTTATGTTAGATACGCTTTACTCTAAAAAAACCAACCAGCATAATTGCCCAAGCCACGATGAGCAACGTACCCCCCAAAGGGGTCAACAAAGCAATTTTCTTAAAGTCGAAAGCTGTCAATTCATTGATAGCCAACAAATAAATGGAACCCGAAAAGCAAATCAAACCAATCACGGCCAACTGAAAAATCGTTTTTTGAGTTTTTTCAGGCAAAACAGATGTTTGCCCTAAGAAGAGCAAAAGCAAGGCATGATACATTTGGAACCGCACTCCGGTTTCAAAAGTGGCAATGCTCGGCTCCGAAATCAAACTTTTCAACTCGTGGGCGGCAAAAGCACCCAATAAAATCGCGGTCATGCCAAGCAGGGCGGCAGTAATCAAAATATATTTTTTCATTTTCAGTTAATTTGTTTTTATGAATATAACATTTTCATACATTCGTGTGATATATTTGTGAACTTATTGTCTGTTACGAGTATGGCAAATCAGATTCGAATTTAAGAAAATTGAAAGGGTTTTTACTATTTTAAAAGCATATAAAATGAAAAAGTTATTGATTGTCGGTGCAGGGAAATCTACAACCTATTTAATCGAATATTTGTTACAAAAATCACAAAGTGAAAACCTCTGTATTACGGTAGGGGATTTGTCAATCGATTTTGCCAATAGGCTGATACGAGGTTATTCAAACGCCAAAGCTGTTTTTTTTGATTGCCTGAATCCGCAAGACAGGCATCAACATATATCGGAGGCTGATTTGGTAATCTCCATGTTGCCCGCCAGGTTTCACTTTGAAATTGCCAAGGATTGCCTTCGGTTAAAAAAGCATTTGGTAACGGCTTCTTATGTCAACGATGAAATGAAATCTTTAGACGGGGAGGTTAAAAAAGCCGGCTTGGTGTTTATGAACGAAATCGGCGTAGATCCGGGCATTGACCATATGAGCGCGATGAAAATCATCAACCAAATCAGGCAAAATGGTGGCAAAATGATACTTTTCGAATCGTTTACCGGCGGATTGGTAGCTTCGGAAAGCGATAACAATCTTTGGAATTACAAATTCACTTGGAATCCCCGAAATGTAGTTTTAGCAGGACAGGGCGGAGCGGCAAAATTTATTCAAGAAGGTACCTATAAATACATCCCGTATCACCAACTTTTCAGGCGGACAGAGTTTTTAGAAATTCAAGGTTACGGAAAATTTGAAGCCTATGCCAACCGCGATTCCCTCAAATATCGGAGCATTTACGGATTGGATGATGTGCTTACACTCTATCGCGGAACCATCAGGCGAGTTGGTTTTTCTAGAGCCTGGCATCTTTTTGTAATGCTCGGCATGACCGACGATTCCTACCAAATGGAAAACACGGAAAACATGAGTTACCGTGAATTTACCAATTCGTTTCTGCCTTATAATCCGAATGATTCGGTCGAGTTGAAGTTGCGTTACCTGCTCAAAATAGAACAGGACGATGTGGTTTGGGATAAATTATTGGAATTGAACCTATTCAATACCGACAAAAAAATTAGCATCAAAAATGCCACACCCGCGCAAGCCTTGGAAAAAATATTGGCTGAAAGTTGGGCTTTGATGCCGAAAGACAAAGACATGTTGGTCATGTATCATAAATTTGGATATATTTTAGACGGACATCAAAGACAATTAGATGCTTCAATGGTTGTAATTGGTGATGATCAAATCCACACGGCTATGGCAAAAACGGTTGGACTCCCTGTGGCTGTTGCAGCTCTTCAAATTTTGAAAGGCAATATCAAAAATCCGGGCGTACAACTGCCGATATTCCCTGAAGTTTATGAGCCGATACTCGCTGAATTAGAGCGACATGGAATTAAGTTTATCGAAAAGCAGATGCCGTATTTTGGTTATAATCCTGATAAGATATTACCTGTTTGATAACAGATTCTAAAAATTTAGCTTAATTTTGATTTCAATATAAAAGATTTATTGTTTTGAAATTTGAAAATCAGCAATTGGTCATTGACGGAATTGACAAGGAAATCTTGAGAAGCTTGACACAAGATGCGCGAAAACCTATTTTGGAAATCGCGCGGAAAATGAATGTGTCGGGTGCTGCAATTCATCAGCGCTTGCGAAAACTTGAAGCCAGCGGGCTTATCAAAGGTTCACGGTTGGTGCTCAATGCGAAAGTTTTGGGTTACAGTACACTTGCCTATGTCGGTATTTTCTTGGATAAAGCCAGTAGCAATCCGGATGCAGTGCGTCAACTCAAAAAAATTCCTGAGGTCTTGGAATGTCATTATACCACAGGCAATTGGTCGATATTAATCAAAGTTATTTGTCGAGATAACGAACATTTGATGCAACTGTTGAACCATCAGATTCAATCCATAGACGGAGTTTCAAGAACGGAAACTTTTATTTCACTCGAACAGCAAATCGATCGGCAGATAGGCATTTAGATTTTATTGGTAGAATTCTTCAATCACCATTTCATTTTCAAAATAATTTTACAACGTCAATATGATCATTATTGATTGCTTTGTCTAAAGCCGTTTCTTTGGTGAGATCTTTTAGGTTTGCGTCTGCACCATATTCCAAAAGCAATTTGACAACGTCTGCATGGCCTTCTTCAGCAGCAAGCATCAGTGCGGTAGTGAGCGGACCATCGGGCAAATTGGGGTCTGCACTCGCATCTAGAAGCATTTTTGTGATTTCATACTGTCCGAACATAGCAGATATGGTGATGGCAGGCCGGGTATCGAAGAAACTATTCGGGTCGGCGTGATTTTCCAAAAGTAGTTTGACGGTCTCATTGCTGTCACTGAAAATAGCTTGTATCAATAAAGGGACACCCGTGGATTCAAAGGTATGGTTGCTGTCTGTGCCGTTGGTTAAAAAATCTGAAACAATAAGTGTTAGGTTGTTTTCGACGGCATAAAGCAATGCATCATCCGAAAACTTATTTTTCCGGCTTTTCCAATCTTTATACTGATGCAGCCGGATAATCTTTGCAATCTCGACAAAACCGTTTTCTTTAGACAGTTGGATTGCCGTTTTGTGTTTAAGGTTTTGTGTATTCGGGTCGGATCCTTTTTGAAGTAAAAAAGTTGTCATCGGGAGGTTATTGTTTTTAACGGCAACCATGAGAGCCGTATCGCCCAGCGAATCCTTGAGAAACACAAAATCTTTGCCAATTTCCTTGTGAAGAAGTTCTTGTGTGTCGCCCGAACGGACAATTTCAAAGAATGCCTTTGGATCTTCTATCCGCTCACGGCAAGATGACAGGATGAGAGTTAGAAAGGCTGTGGATAGAATCAAATTTCTCATGCTTTTTTGCGTATAAAATAACGGAATGTTTTCAGCGGGCCAGGCTGGGATACCCAGAATAAAAAGGCTCATCATAAATAGTGAATCTTTATCATAAAAAAAGGCCTTGGGTTTTTAATTCCAAGGCCTTTTTTTTATTTAATTTTAATCTTTATTGGTTGTTTTTTATAAAATCTGAGGTCATAAAAGTGTTGTCGTTTGCAGCACCGTAAATGTGGCATTTGTTGCAAAATTTAGCCCATTTAGATGTGCCTGTACTCACTTTCCCTTTAGCGCCCATCACATAACCCCAGTCACTTGTTTCAGGAGATTCTCCTTCTTTAAGCTTCACCATGATGGTCAATTGCGGCCCGCTTTTGGCTTCCCATTTGGCTTTGCTTCCGTAGCTTTCTTTGACAATTACAGTCCCTGCAGGATATTTTGGATTGCCTGCTTGTTTGTGAACGGCTTCACCTGATTTGTTGATGTATATTTCTCTAAAAGCTTTGGTACCTTTGTGTTTTCCACTCAGAAAACCTGTCGGGTCGCCGGTATTGGGTTTGTCTTTAGTGACATGAAACCAGTCTCTGTAACCGTCCCATAGCGGGTCTAAATCACCATCAACCACATCAACATAGTTGTTTTCATCAGCGGAGTTGATAGATTTAAAGGAGAAGAATGCAATAGACCCAAAGGTCAAAATTCCCAAGATAAAAAATGTTTTTTTCATGTTAATTGGTTTTTGTTTAAATTATTTTTTTAGGCTTCTGATGTAGTTGACCAAATCCCATCTTTGGGCTTCCGGAATGACGGGTTCCCATTTAATCATTGGACCGCGGCCGTTGGTTATTTTCCAAAAAATTTCGCCGTCTGTTTGAGACTGAACCTTGGCGGAAGTTAAATCCGCCGGTTTAGGGTTGATTGATTTCCCTCCTGGGCCGTTTCCTACACCGGTCTCTCCGTGACAAATGATGCAATTGGTTTGAAAAACTTTTTTCCCTTTTTTCCCTGAAACAATTTGTTTGCCTGCTTCGACAGGGTTTTTAATGCTTTTAGCAGAATCAGGTGCTTTCCATGGATCTGTTTGCAAGTCCTTGAGCGTAAAAGCAAAAAGAATTAAACTCGCAGGCAATAGTAGTAACAATTTTTTTTTCATAATCTTGCGTAGTTGTTTTACTTTATTTTATATAAAAACATTGCTGAAAACGCAGCAACTGTTATTGGTACGAAGATTTGATTTTTACTTACAGGTTTTTTGTTAAAAATATGTTAAATAAGAGTAATTCTTGGCACTGCAATGCACTTGGCCTTCTGTCGATTTTTTGTGTAAATTAGCGATAACTTTAGTCGTATTTCATGGATAAAAAAACCCCATATAGCATCTTTGTAATCTTTATTTTAGTCTCAATACCTTGTTTGTTTTTTGGCCAACAACTGACGCCTTATGTCGAAAATTACTCGAAAGAAGTCTATAAGGGAGGAAATCAAAATTGGGGGATTTCTTTAGATTCCAATAATTTTCTGTATGTGGCCAACAACAATGGTTTGGTTGTTTACGATGGAATGCAATGGAAAATGTATTATATGCCTAACCGCACCATAGTCAGGTCGGTTGCGGTGAAGGATGGTGTTGTCTATGTTGGGTCTTATGAAGAGTTTGGGTACTTTAAATACAACTCAGAAGGGATACTTACGTACACTTCTTTGAGCAAAGACCTGCCCAATTCGGAATTGACAAATCAAGAATTTTGGGAAATTAGATTTTTGGGGGATCAAGTTTTCTTCAAATCATTTTCTAAATTTTTTATAACCGATAAACAAGCCAAAGTTTTTTCTTTGGGCAGGAATGCCACCCTGACCGGGTCAAATATTTTTGATGATACAGTTTATGCGGGAGCTTTAGGTATAGGGATTTACTATACAAAAGCCGTAGAAAATAATTTTCGTGTCTTAGCGCATTCAACATTTTTCAGGGATAAAAATGTAGTTGTGATACAGCAAATCAACAATCAACTTCTCGTTGGGACAGCTTCCGAAGGTTGCTATTGGCTTTCAGAAAATGGTGTCAGGGAATGGCAAAATCCTGTTAATGAATGGTTGAAAAAATATCAACTTAATAATATGAGCGTACTTCCGAACGGCGATTGGGTTTTTGGTACCATACTGAATGGCATTTATGTTTTGGATAACCAAGAAAAATTGAAGTACAATCTCAATAAGAAAGCAGGGCTTCAAAATAATACGGTACTCAGTCAAGCTTTCGACGATGCGGGTAGGCTTTGGCTCGGGTTGGACAACGGAATCGACTTTGTGGGTTTAGATGCCCCTCTGGCTATTTATACCGAAAAATCAGGCTTGCTCGGAACGGTTTACTCCATCAGTCAAAAAAAAGACAAAATGTTTTTGGGATCAAATAAGGGGGTGTTTTATTTTGAAAAGGATTCTTTGAATCTGGTTCCACATTCTCAAGGGCATGTGTGGGAAATCGACTATGTCGAGGGAAAAACCTTGGTTTCTCATAACCGAGGTGTAATGGAAATCCAGAACAATCAAATTAAAGAGATTCCTAACACGATTGGTGGATGGAAAATTAATAAAGTGCCAGACCAATTGGCTTACATACAAGGAATGTATAACGGACTAACACTTTTCAGACCTTCGTCAAGTGGCAGTTGGGACGTCAAGAAAATTACGGGGTTTAACAATCCTATAAAATATGTGGTTTTTGAGAACCCTACCAAGGTTTGGGCCGTCCATCCCTACAAAGGAGTTTATTCACTTCAGTTGAACAAAGCACTTGACTCCGTTATAGGAATAGTTGATTATGCCCGAAAGGGTCTTGAATCTGAATACAAAGCCAGTGTGTTTAATCTTAGCAATCAAATCGTTTTCCCTTCTGAAAAGGGCTGGCTTGTATTTGACCGCTTCAACGACACAATTGTGCCCTTCGAAAATCTGAACAAGAGACTGGGGAATTTTAAAAATTCTACCATAATTTATCAAGACAATCGTCAAATATGGTTAGATTCTAAAAACCATATTCTCTATGTTGACTTAAAAAACCCGAAATCACCAGTACTTGAAATACCGGATGTCTATTTTAGTTCAAGGTTAGTCAAAGACAACATCAAAATCTACAAGTCAACAGACTCAAAATGGTTTATCACTTTGGACGATGGTTTTGGAATTATAGATTTGAATCAAATCTTAAAATTTCAAAAAAAAGTTTACAAGCCTATTATCACAGGCATTAAGGTAAATAATAAAAATGTAAAACTTACCGAAACAAATCTTCAGATAGACTACAAAGAAAACAACATTATATTTGAATTTACTGCCTCTGGAATAAACAAGGACAAACCCTACTTGTATCGTCTTAAAGAGTATGATTCACAATGGATTGAAACTAATTATTCCCCGGTTAACTATAAGAAACTTCCTGCGGGGAATTATGTTTTTGAGTTGAAAATAGATAATACACCAAATTCGAACGAGTCGGAAAACGCAACATTTTCTTTTATTGTTTTGCCGCCTTGGTATTGGAGTAATTGGGCCAAACTGGCCTACGTTATTTTGGTTTTATCGATTCTTTATGCAGTTTATCAATACCACCTTTTCAGCATTCGAAAACAGCAAGCCCGCCTCAGAAAAAAGCATATCAGTGAACAAAGAAAAATTATTCAAAACAAAAAGGTAGAACTCGAAAAACAGCTTACGCAAATCAAAACACGACAAATTGAAGGTGAGTTGGAGCATAAAAACAAGGAATTGGCAAATTCTGCTATGTCAATTATTAAAAACAAAGAGTTGCTTAAAAAAATAAAGTCTGAGATTCAGGCTCGAAAAGAACAATTTACCGATCAATACAACTACAACAAACTCCTTAGACTTATTGATAAGAGCATCGAAAGCGATGAAGAAAACATCGTTTTTGAAACCAATTTTAATGCAGTTCACGAGTCCTTTCACCAAAAATTACTTCAATCAAACCCTGAGCTAACACCGAAAGACTTGAAACTATGTGCGTTCATGCGGATGAATTTATCCAACAAAGAAATCGCACCCTTGATGAACATAACTTTCAGAGGAGTAGAGATACACAGATATCGTCTCAGAAAAAAATTAAAGTTAGGACGCAACGAAGATTTGACAAAATATCTTTTGCAGTATTAAATAAATAATACATCATTCATACATCAACTCCACTAAACTTTTTCAAATAAATCACTACGAAAACGTTTGAAATAGCTTATAATATAAGGCACCTTAATTTTTTAACACATCATGATGTACATTTGATGTTTCTCTACTTGCGTTATATTACCCGTTAAGTGTTTAGATTTGACAACTGTTAATTTTTTCAAAACAAAATCACAAATGAAAAATCTTATTACTTTGTTGGCGATTCTTTGCTTCTCCTTTTCCTTTGCACAAACCAAGGATATAAGGGGGACTGTAAAGGATGATGTAGGAAACCCATTGCCGGGTGTTTCTGTTGTTATCAAAAATAGTGCTTCGGGCACTACTACCGATTTTGACGGCAATTATCAAATTCGGGTAGATGCCGGGCAGACGTTGGTGTTTAGTTATCTTGGCTTTTCCACGCAGGAAATTGTGGTTGGCCAAACCAATCAGCTTGATGTTCAATTATTGACTGCTGTTACGCAAATAGACGAAGTAGTTGTCATCGGTTATGGTACCGCAAAACGGAAAGATTTGGTAGGATCGATTGGAAGTGTAAAATCAGAAGACATTACAATCTCTCCGGTTTTAACTCTTTCGGAAGCCATTCAGGGCAAACTGGCTGGTGTGCAAATTATCAGCAACGGTTCCCCGGGGGCGCAAGCCGAAATCAGGGTTCGTGGTACCGGTAGCGTTTTGGGTGGTGTCAACCCACTTTACGTTGTTGATGGAGTTGTGACTGACAATATCACCAATATCAATAACATTGATATTCAGTCTGTTGACGTGTTAAAAGACGCGTCCTCTACTGCCATTTACGGCTCGCGTGGTGCGAATGGTGTCATTCTCATTACTACGAAATCAGGAACTGTCGGAAAGCCAAAAGTGAGTTTCAATTCATATTTTGGATTCAACACC
Source organism: Flavobacteriales bacterium CG_4_9_14_3_um_filter_40_17 (assembly GCA_002790195.1). Lineage (GTDB taxonomy): Bacteria > Bacteroidota > Bacteroidia > Flavobacteriales > Flavobacteriaceae > UM-FILTER-40-17. Next base: position 6,557 of record PFUR01000028.1, on the reverse strand, counting down.
TTGGCAGATTTTACCCAATCAGTTGATTTAGCCAATGGCAAATTGTTTGCTGAATTTACCAACGAAGCATTGGAAAGGAGCGGAAACCAACCCCGTTTCACCGATATTAACAACTTGCCCAATACAGACTGGTTTAATTTGATAACCCATGACGGGGTGTTTCAAAATCATACCGGCTCTGTTTCCGGCGGGAATGAACATTCTAAGTACTTTGTCAGTCTCGGCTATTACGAAGAAGAAGGCATTTTGCTTAAAAACAAATTTGAGCGGATGAACCTTCGGCTCAATAACGAGTATAAAATAGGGAAGTTTGTCAGATTTGGCCACACCTTGGGCTTGTCAAAATCCAAAACACACAACCCGCTCACATCCGCTTTTGACGCAGCCTACAAGCAATCCCCCGCAATCCCTGTGAGAAATGAGAATGGCGATTTCTTTCGCTCTACCGTTAACAACGTGGGGAATCCCGTCCAACTCTTGGAGAATTTTAACAGCAAAAACAGAGACCGCCGGATAGAGGGCAATGTTTGGGGAGAAGCAACAATATTTAAATATTTTAAATTTAAGACAACCGCCTCAGCCGAAACCTTCAATGGCGAAGGCGTTTTCTTTGCTCCTGAATCAAAAACATTTAACGATGCCGGCGGGGTGCAAGAGAACACAACGAGCTCTTTAACGGTCAGTGAAACCGATAATTGGCGAGTCATCTGGGACAATGTGGCTTCGTTTCAAAAAGTTTTTTTTGGCAAACACGATGTTTCGCTTACTGCCGGTATCACCAACGAAGAATTCAGAAGCAGGACTCTATCAGGCACAGCTTTAAATGTCCCGCCTCAAGATAATTTTCGGTTTTTAAGTCTGGGAGATGTGGCGGGAAGGACCGTTTCAGACACGGGCGACCGTTTCAAACGCGTTGCCTATTTCGGACGTGCTCAATACAATTACGACAACCGCTATCTGATGACCGCTACCATTCGTAGAGAAGGTTCATCTAAGTTTTCTTCAAATAACAGATGGGACAATTTTCCTTCCATCGGTTTTGGTTGGAATGTAATCAACGAAAGTTTTCTTAAAGACCAAAATATTTTTGATTACCTGAAACTCAGATGGAGTTGGGGTGAAACCGGTAATGATAATATCGGTACCAACGAATTTATTGCAACTATCACCACAGGCCTAAACGCGGTCGTCAACAATACCATCGTGACGGGTTCTACCCTCGAAGAAATTAAAGATAAAAACCTCAAATGGGAAACAACCCAAGAAAATGATTTGGGCTTAGATTTTTCGACACTCAAAGGTTCGCTAAGCGGTTCGTTGGACTACTATTACAAAAAAACATCCAATGCGCTTTTCCCAACCGATATTCCCCAAGCCTTGGGTGATAACAGCTTCATAACCAATAGCACTACCATCACCAATGAGGGATTTGAGGTTTCTTTAAATTACTCTAACACCATAGGCAAAGATTTTAAATATACCATTAATGGCAACCTTACTTTTAACGAGAATAGAGTAGTAGGTATAAAAACGCTAATTCCCGATGCCGAGGCATCAATTATAAGTGGAGGTTTAGGAAACGGGCAGGTAACTACCAAAACCGAAGTAGGCAGGGAAATTGGCAGTTTTTGGCTATTTGATGCCGTGGGTTTGTTCGGGACGCAAGCAGAAATCGATGCTTCTGCTCAACCCAACGCGAAAGTGGGTGACTTGAAATTCGACGATGTCAACGGCGATGGCGTTATCAATGATTTAGACCGAAAACATTTTGGTTCGTATCAGCCGAGAGACTATTTTGGTATCAATCTCAGCATGGAATACAAAAAATTTGATTTACTCATCAACACCTTCGGCAACTGGGGAAACAAAGTTTTCAACGGAAAACGCGCGCAACGCTTTGGCGGTGAAAACATAGAGATAGATGTAGCCAACGGCAGATATTCTCCCGCTAATCCGGATTCGAATGCCAAAAACCCGCGAGCTTCCAACGAGATTCCCCGCCCTTCTGATTACTTCTTAGAATCAGGTGATTTCTTCCGAATCAACAATATTACTTTGGGATATACGCTTCCCAACAGTTGGGTTTCAAAAATCAGCAGCACCAAAGCAAGAATCTACATCAGCGCGCAAAACGCATTTACCATTCAAGCATTCAGCGGTTTCAATCCTGAACTTCCAGGCGACCCCAGAGCTTCAGGTATAGAGCTCAATGCGTTCCCCACTACTGCGAAATTTACCGCAGGATTTAATTTAGATTTTTAAAAAAATACACCTATGAAAACAATTTTCAAAACAATCAAAGTAATTACCCTGACCGGATGTATTTCCTTTTTCGCGCTTACATCTTGTAGTGACGATTTAAATATAAAACCTGAAGGGCAAATTACCCCGGAAGGCTTTTTCTCTACTGATAGAGCAGTCGAATTAGTGAATGCCATTTATAATAATTTATTGCAATGGCAACAGTTTTCTTTCTCTTGGAACGGTGTTTCGAGTATCATTTCCGATGATGCTGATAAAGGGAGCGACCCGGGCGATACTGGGGCAGATAAAGACAAATTGGACGCGCTCACTTTTAGTTCCACCGATCCTTCTTTCAATGAAGTTTGGGGAGCCAACTATCGGGGAATTACCCGATCCAATACGGCTATTGGTATCATTTCAAGCCCCGATGTCACTTTAGATGAGGCTTTCAAAAACAGGCTTCTTGGTGAAGCACATTTCCTAAGAGCTTATTTTTACTTCAACTTAGTCAGGATGTTCGGGGATATTCCCAAGTTAGACCGCGTTTTAGACCCCAATGTTCCGGAAGATTTGGCGGCGGTTTCAACCAGGATTCCGCAGGCAGAAATCTATGATTTAATCATTGCCGACCTCACTTTTGCCTCCGAAAATTTAAACAATAAGTCGCAAATGGAAGTAGGTAGGGCGACTTCAGGAGCCGCCTTGACTTTGCTCGCGAAAGTACAGATGTACCTGAAAAATTGGGACGAGGTAAAACGTTTAACCGATGAAGTGATAGCATCCGGACAATATGACTTGCAAGCAGATTATGCCACACTTTGGAGAGAGAGTAGCGAAAACGGGATTGAATCCATTTTTGAAGTACAAGGCCTAGGTGGGCCGTTAAATTTGGGTGTACAAGGTTATGTAGTCTCCCAAAGCGTCCGCGGGCAATGGGGATGGGGATTCAATACGCCTACAGAGGACTTAGTCAATGCGTATGATGCACAAGGTGATGACATTCGCAAAAACGCGACCATTATTTTTGCTGGAGAAACCATGTGGGATGGCGAACAAGTCATCCAAAGCCCGCCAAACCCGCGTTATAATGAGAAAGCTTACATCAGCCGTGTTGCCGAAACTTTTAACGGGAACGACTGGGAATCCAACAAGAACATCCGCGTACTCCGTTTTGCAGAAGTATTATTGATGAATGCAGAAGCCTTAAACGAACTTGGGCAATCTTCGGCCGCTTTAATTCAACTTAATAAAGTACGCACGAGAGTGAGCCTTCCAGATGTGACAACTACTGGCCAGACCCAACTCCGTTTGGCTGTCTGGAACGAAAGAAGGCTAGAACTTGCTTTTGAACACGACCGTTGGTTTGACCTAGTCAGGCAAGGGCGTGCAGGGCAAGTCATGCGCGCACACGGGAAAGCATTTGTTGATGGCAAGCATGAACTGTCTCCGATTCCGCAAGCACAAATTGATGTATCAGGCGGTTCACTCACCCAAAATCCGGGTTACTAATCAAATTTGATTTGTTGTTCTTATAAATTTTAATTCATTTGATTTTTGTTACTGAATGCTACGCCCTTCTTGGGCGTAGTTTTTAGGTGGCAATCTTTTTCTTTCAACTTTAAATATTCTTATTCAATGCGTTTTATATTTTTTTTAGTACTGGCATTAATCGTGTTTATAGCCTCCTGTAAACAGAGTGGAAAAGAACAATCTAACCCGCTCGAGAGCAGTACTAAAAAGACGATTCTGGCCAATGAGCAACTACTTGATAAGGTACAAAAGCAAACTTTCAATTATTTCTGGGACGGAGCCGAACCCAATTCGGGTATGGCACGGGAGCGCATCCACTTAGATAATATCTATCCCCAAAATGATCAGGATATAGTAACAACCGGGGGCTCCGGATTCGGCCTAATGGCAATCTTAGTGGGAGTTGAACGCAATTTTATTTTCCGAGAAGAAGCAGTAACCCGTTTCGGCAAAATAGTGTCTTTCCTCGAAAAAGTCAATCGATTCCACGGGGCTTGGCCGCATTGGATAGACGGGAAAACCGGACACGTTAAACCCTTCAGCCCCAAAGACAATGGCGGTGATTTGGTAGAAACCGCTTTTTTGATTCAAGGGTTACTGACCGTTTCAGAATATTTCAAAGAAGGTAATGCCCTTGAAAAATCATTGTCGGATCGAATTGAAAAACTGTATCAAGAAGTTGAGTGGGATTGGTACACCAACGGCAAAAACGTGCTCTACTGGCATTGGTCTCCCAATTATGGATGGGAAATGAATTTCCCGGTTGGAGGTTACAACGAGTGTTTAATCATGTACGTATTGGCGGCGAGTTCGCCTACCCATCCTATTTCGAAAGCTGTTTACGATGAAGGTTGGGCTGGCAATGGTGTCATCAAAAAGGATACAATATATTACAATTTACGAACTGTTCTCAATCATTTTGAACACGACAATGCACCGGTAGGCCCACTTTTTTGGGCTCATTATTCCTATTTGGGATTAAACCCGAATGGGTTGAAAGACCAATATGCTGATTATTGGCAACTCAATCAAAACCATGCGCTGATTCACTACAAATATGCGGTTGACAATCCAAAACAGTTTAAAGAATACGGTGACAGCCTCTGGGGGTTGACTTCCAGCTATTCCATAAACGGATATGCCGGCCACCGGCCCGGCGATGATTTTGGTGTAATTTCACCCACTGCCGCGCTTTCCTCGTTCCCTTACACGCCGGAAAAAAGCATGGCGGTATTGCGAAATCTGTATCAAAACCACGACACTTTGATAGGTAAATATGGCCCCTACGACGCGTTCAGTATAGAGTATAAATGGTATTTGCCACGCTATTTGGCCATCGACCAAGGTCCAATTCCTGTCATGATTGAAAATTACCGGACGGGAATGCTTTGGAAACTTTTTATGAGACGAGATGATGTACAAGGCGGGCTTAAAAAACTCGGGTTTACTTACCCTAAAATGCAATAATCAAATGAAATATACCGTCTTTCTGATTCTATTGATTGTTTTTGCTTGCTCCTCCGGTGGTGGTGGCTCAGATGACATTATTGTCAATCCACCTGCTCAGTCGCCGAAACTTACCGATGAAGAACTGCTTACCATCATTCAAAAACAAACCTTTGGATATTTTTGGGAAGGTGCTGAAGTCAACTCGGGAGCTGCCAGAGAACGTTTTTATTTAGACGATCCCAACTTAGACAGCCATGTAGTAGCTACAGGAGCTACAGGTTTCGGATTGATGGTTATCGTAACAGGCATAGAACGCGGTTTTATCAGCCGTAACGAAGGCGTAGCCCGCATCGGAAAAATCCTGTCTTTTTTGGAAAATGCGGATCGTTTCCATGGTGTCTGGCCACATTGGCTGGACGGCACAACTGGGAAAACCATTCCTTTTTCGGCTTTTGACGATGGTGGCGATTTGGTGGAAACGGCCTTTTTGGCTCAAGGCATTTTAAGTGTCCGGCAATACTTAAACAATGGAAACGATTCAGAAAAACTGTTGGCCGAAAAAGCTGATATACTCTGGAAACAAATTGAATGGAGTTGGTATTTGAACGGTGGTAACACCCTGATCTGGCACTGGTCACCCAACTTTGGATGGCAAATTAACCTACCCATCAAGGGCTATAACGAAGCCCTCATCGTGTATGTCCTCGCCGCTTCTTCACCTACTTTCCAGATTCCACCGGAAGCCTACCGGATGGGTTGGGCAGACAATGGGAACATCAAAACCGAATCGGTCTCATTCGGGCAGCGGATTACTTTAAAGCACAATGGAAACCCGGGCTCGGTTGGCCCTTTGTTTTGGGCACATTATTCCTATTTGGGATTAAACCCACACAATTTGGTGGACGAATTCGCCGATTATTGGGAACAAAACATGGCTCACGCCCGGGTGCATTTTAATTATGCCGTAGCCAACCCGAAAAGATTCTTCGGATACGGATCCGATACTTGGGGACTGACCGCGAGCCTGTCCATGACCGGCTACGAAGCCCACAACATCAACAACGATTTGGGTGTGATTGCTCCAACAGCCGCACTATCATCATATCCCTATCTTCCGGTGGAATCGCTGCGCATGATGCGGCATCTTTATGAAGATTTGAAACCGTCTGTCTGGGGAAAATTCGGTTTTTATGATGCCTTCAGCCAACAAAACAACTGGTTTCCGCAACGGTATATCGGCATCGATCAAGGCCCGATTGTCATCATGATTGAAAACGGGCGAAGCGGTTTGCTTTGGAATTTGTTTATGGGCAGCTCCGAAATTCAAATAGGTT